>JANMDR010000039.1:0-4667 GCA_031376425.1 Betaproteobacteria bacterium | reverse complement strand
ACGACGATTCTGTCGCCCTGTTTTCCGACTGCCGATTAAGGGATGCGGAAACAGCCAATGTCCCATTTTTGGATGCACTGACGGGCGCATTGCGTTGTTGTTCCTCAATTGTGTGGCTAGCCACACTGCGTTCGGAACGCGTAGCACTAGTTAATCTCATCGCAAATTTTTCAACCAAATTTTGGTAACACAGTCTGAACGTGCTGAATACAAGCATTTCCAGCTAGATTGAAAACGTTTAATCAAATATGAACGCCATTTCACGACGCACCGCCACGGCGTCACCTTTTACTTTTGGCACTTCAAATATCCAGCGCTTCATCGCCGTTGCGGCAGCCCAACCGCGCTCCATGTCTTTCGCAGAAACAACGCGAGGAAATTGTACTGCGCCATCGGAATCAATGAAGAACTCAACGACAACTGTCTCTTTTTGCGACTTGCCTGCTTCAAACGGCTGTGGATCATATGACGAAGGTTGATAAAGCGCTTGAGGTTTCGCGTCGAGAGCGCTCATTTCTACAATGTCAGAATTTTTTGCGTTTACCTCTGATAACAAAAGACGGGCACTTCTATCGAAGCCCGTGGCATACTCTGAACGATTGAATTTTTGCGTGTAAACGAACATGTTGGGAATAGCTTCTTCATCTTTCATCGCCGGGGTGAATTCCCATGTTTGTATCATCGCCTTCGTGGCTGCGCCAAAATCGGGGTGGGTGGCTTCCAGCACTTCGACACTTTGTACCAGGCCATTTGCGCCCATTACCGCGCGCACCGTAGCAGAGCCGCTAACGCCGTCGATTAATAAATGCCGCGGATAGACTACCGAGGTGACCAGTTTTACGACCGGCGGTTGATCGTATTGCAACGCTGACGGCAGCTTAGGATTTGGCTCTTTGGCGAATGTGAAAGGCATGCCGATTGTCTGTCCTTCACGCGGCGATAGGCGGAATTCAAATGGGACTGTTATCTTGCGGGAAACCGCAACGCCGTTGCGGATTGCAGGAGAAAAGGTGCTTGCAAGTAATGAATTTAAAACCACTTTTTCAAACGCCGGATGAGAAGATTTCAGCACTTTTATAGCTTCCAGCGCGCCGCTCGGCGTAACCTGCATTTCTACTAAAGCATTAGCTTCAAAACCATTTACTTGCATCAGTCTTGGATAGTTAATTTCGCCGCGCTTCGTTATTTTTGCGCCGATTTCACTGTCATCGACCGAGCGCGAAAGAAGCTCGCCTGCACGCGCCAGGATACTTTCAACATCCGCTTTTGAATCAAACGCCTTGCTTTGCGCTGCTAGTGCGAATCGTGCGCCAAAGGAATGCACATGCAAACCGTCTTCAAAAAGCGTGTTAGAAAGTTCTATGGCCTTCTTGTACTGGGTCACTGCGCAACCGTGGTTCTTTTCCTCAGTGCAGGCGAACGCCACACCTAGGACATGTTCAAGCTGCAGCGCTATATTACCATTGCCTGATGTAGCCAAAATTTCAAGCCACAGCAGGTTAAATTCTAGTGCCGCTGCATTCTGTTTAAACTTACGCGCAGCGGCGAGCGCGGCGCGTATTTTTGATTGTTGCTGCGCGGGATCAGCTTCAGCACGTATCGCAGCCCGAAAGCTCGTTTGCACGGCGTCAAAATCCTCAAAGCTAACTTTCTTCCGAGATTTCGCAGCGTTACTGACAATACGCCCTTCGGTTGCTTGCTCGGCGATCAGCATAATAGGGTCAAAGCCAACCTCGGTAGTTCTTTTAGCTAGATCCGTTATTGCGAGCGGCTCATCCACGCCAACGCGACCAGATGCCACGGTAATGCGTACGTTCTTCTTGGCATCTAATACGGCAAGGGTAAATGTGGTTTGCGGAGCCTGCGCCGTTGGTTGCACTTGTACCAAAATATCGCCGTGATTAACCACGAAAAATCCGAGCTTACGCGCCACGTCAAAACTTACCGTGCCACGCGCCACGCGATAGCGTTCACCTTCGGCAATCACAGTCTCAACATAAAGCTCGCTATCCGGTTCCATGCGAATCGTCACGCCGTTGGTCGATTGCATAGTCATAACGGTATTTGGCGGGGTTTTTAGCGTCATTCCGCGGGTGACTGAACCGCCGCTGACCAAGATGATCAAAGTAGGCTCGCGCTGCGGCAATACTGACAATTTTTGCGCGCTGAGCTGCGCCACCGCTTTACCATCCTGCACAATTGCACCTATCGTTAGCACAGGCTCCGGTTTAAATAGTGCGGCACAGGCTGCTGATTGCACCACGAACGTGCTGACCACAACGGTAAAAGCGGCGATGAGTTTGGCAGTTGGGAAACGATTCAGCATCATAATTTTGGCTTTAAAAATAAACAGGAAGATAAAAAAGTAAAACTATTGCAACATGCTAGCAATTTTAGCGCAAAAAGTTACAACCGCACTGAGGTATCTCACAGAAAACTGTGATCTACGTTATATTTTTAGTGGCCGCTAAGCCTCAAAGCTGCCGCGAAACCGCCAGATCGTATAAAGCCTCAAACACGTCTGCAATCGCGGCAGCTATTAACGGATAATTAACCATTTCATCTTCCGTCATTGCGGCGCCAAGCAAGGCAATACGCGTTGAAGCCGAACCGACTAAACGCGCAGACATCGTTATCTGCACCTCGCGCAAGGCGGCGTCAGCCAAGTGCGCGCGCGGCGAGGTATTAATCACAGCAACCGGTTTTGCCACAAAGGACGGGTAGCTCACCAACCCGTCAAGGGTATTTTTCATCACCCCGTTCATACCGAGAGCGTATTCCGGGCTCGCGATAATAAGCACGTCGGCAGCGGCGACTGCCGCGTGTAAAACTTGCACTTGCTGTGGCAATGGAAAGTTTGGAGATACCAAATCGGGATTAAAAAGCGGCAGAAGAGCCACGCCTTCAAAAACTGAAATTTCAATGCTCTTTGGTGCAAGGCGCACGACCGCACGGAGCAGCGACGTGTTGATTGAGTTAGCGCGAAGACTACCGGAAATACACAGGATTTTCATGCAAATTTTGTACGTGCTATGACGTTAAAAATGGCTGTAGCAATCTTAGGATAAGAAATCCACAGCCATTTTAAGTGCAATCTACGCCGCGACTTTAATCCGAATCTCTTTTCTGCCGATGTTTGGATTTGCAAACTTTTCGAGTAATTCGCTTTGCCGGATTTTCGCTTCCGCCACATGTTTTTCTTTTACATGACCATAGCCGCGAATATGTTCAGGAATTTCGGCGATTTGCACCGCAATGTCGTAATTATCAGCATTGAGTGTGGTGAGCAATTTTGAAACAGTTGCGTAGTAATCACCGATTAGGGCGCGTTCCATTTTGCGTTCCGCCGTCATGCCAAAAATATCAAAGCCCCCACCGCGCAGCCCTTTCATTTTTGCGAGTAAGCCAAAAGCCTTTAACATCCACGGGCCATAGGTGGTTTTTTTAACTAATCCGGTGTTGGGGTCTTGAGTGCTAAGTAATGGCGGGGCTAGGTTAAACACTACTTTAAAATCACCTTCAAATTGGTCGTTTACGCGCTTCATAAAATCTGACTCTGCATAAAGACGCGCAACTTCGTATTCGTCTTTATAGCTCATCAGTTTTGAATAGTATCGGGCTACTGCAGCGGTCAGTGCCTTCTTGCCGGCAGGTTCAGCGGCGCGCACTTTGGCAACGAAATCACTATAAATTTTTGCATAGGCTTCGTTTTGATATGCAGTTAAGTGCTTTACCCGACGCGCAATCAATTCATCCACATTTTCAGATAGACGCTGGCTTTCTGGCTTAGCTTCTGGCGGCGTTGCCATCTTGTTTACGGCGTTTAAATCAACCGCTGCACGTCTACCCCAATCAAAGGCTTTTTTATTCGCTTCTACCGCTTGGCCGTTAAGTTCAATGGCTCGCATCAGCGCATCTAGGCCTACAGGAATCATGCCACGTTGCCAACCAAAGCCAAGTACAAATGGGTTGGTGTAAATAGCATCACCCATCAAGGCCAAGGTTAAGCCAGATGCATCTACAAAATCTACATTGGCCGCGCCCACGGTTTCTTTGAGCACTTCGCGCATTTCAGCCACGGGTATGTGCAAATCAGCGTCTTTCGTAAAGGCGCCGGTGGTAGCCACATGCGCATTTACAACGGCACGGGTAATGCCGTTTTGCATTTTGGCGATTGCTTCATCCGATGTCGATACGATCATATCGCAACCTAAAACAGCATGCGCTTCGCCAGCAGCAATGCGCACAGCGTGAATATCTTCAGGCCGTTGTGCAAACCGCACATGGGTGTAAACGCTGCCCCCTTTTTGCGCAAGGCCGGTCATATCCAGCACCGCAACGCCCTTGCCTTCTAAGTGTGCGGCCATGCCCAGCAACGCGCCGATGGTAACCACACCCGTGCCACCCACACCGGTGACCATCACGCCATAAGGGCGATCAAGCGCGGGCAATTGTGGCAATGGCAATGTGGCTAATACTTCTTGTACGGCGGGCTTTTTCTTACGTAACTTACCGCCTTCAATGGTGACAAAACTTGGGCAAAAACCTTTTACGCAAGAATAGTCTTTGTTACAGCTAGATTGCTCAATGGCGCGTTTACGGCCAAATTCAGTTTCCACTGGCATGATGCTCAGGCAGTTAGATTGCACACCGCAATCACCACAACC
>JANMDR010000073.1:0-2240 GCA_031376425.1 Betaproteobacteria bacterium | reverse complement strand
AGCGATTTTTGTTAGATGTCCAGTATTCCAAAACGTTAGGAATCAATGAGGTACTGTTGCGCGCACTGTCAGCTAACTGCTGGTGCAGCCAGACATCAGTTTCCCAGTGGTCATGTTCGGTTTTAAAGTAAGCCAAACAATCATCTACGTGGGTATAAAGCCGCACGCTCCAGTCGCGCGGCATCACCATCGCAATCATTTCTAGATAGCTGGAGTCATCGTCTAGAAAGACCAAAGAATTAGGACGTTGATACAGAGGAAATCGCATGATTAGATGGGTCGCCGGTGGCGATAGTTTGAATAGGAAGTTCGATAGTGAAGGTGGCGCCGATAGCAGATTGAGATTGCACGTTGATGGTACCGCCCGCAGTATGAATCACTTGCTTGCAATACGCTAGTCCTAGCCCATGGCCCGTATCGTAATTTGTAGAAAAGAAGGGCTCAAAGATGCGTGCCATACAGTCCGCATCAATCCCCATGCCTTTGTCACTCATCGTGATACGACCCATGCCAGATCTTTGGCCCAGCTCAATGCGCAGATCACCCACGGAGAACCGTGATTGCGCTGCTTTAAGAGAGTAAAGCGCATTTTTAAGCAAATTATTTAAAACCTGTAAAAATTGTCTCTCAGAGCTGTAGAACAAAAAGTCTTCGTGTGTCACGATCTCAATACAGTCCTCTTCTTTTTTAGAGCTAAAAGGATATTGCGTTACCACTTTGTTGACTAAGCCGGTGGCAGAGATCAATTGCTTGGTCGGTGGCAACTGCATGAGCCGTGCATTCATCATCTGCAAATCGATGTGGTGATTGATGTTGCGTATTAAAGACTCTAAGCGCTTGGACAATTTATTAAACCCTCGGATACGGGCTTTTTCATCATTGTTAGCGGCTTCATTGACCATCGCTTGGCCAATGAGAGAGGCCGTGGCCAAAGGTGTTCTGAGTTCATGGGCCATGATGCCAATGACAACTAAGGAGTGGCGCAGCCTTTCACGGCGAACATTGGCATTAGAGGCACCAAAAGCCATGGCCGCAAAGAAACAAAATCCTAACACCGCAGCAGCATCCAACGGAATGGTGATGAGTCCATTGAGTTGCCAATTGGCTATAGCCGTTGCTATTGGCACGCCAGCTATCAGGCCTAATGTGGCAAGCCGCCAGTCCGTGAAGTGGTAGTAAATTAACACCATGGATGCCATACTGGCAAGCCAGACCGCATTACCGCCATTCATCCAATACATCCAAGTGAAAAACACGGGCAGCTGAAGCCAATTGACTACAAATGTGTAGAGGTAAACGCCAGAATACGTGCCGTTGGATTTGATTTTCTCTAAAAAGATACCAATCCCTAAAAAAGCTATTAATAATCGAATATAAATATTTTCATATGGCTGAGGTAGCAAAACAGCCCATATAGACCAAAACGTCAACTGGCCGCAGAGCGTCAAAAATCCCAAAATCTTAAATCGAAATGGTGAAGGATGTAGTACCGTCTCTATTTCGGGTTCAAGGATTTCTTGGCGTAAACGCAAAAGTACGTGTTGTCGCATATGTCACTAGCTTGCTAGTTGCAAAGAGATATTTGCAATGTCTTGAATCTATTGTGATATGTTTTCTAAACTAAAAGTAACTGAGAATGCAATCTCCCGCTAATTTTGACAGTTTAATACTCGACGGTCTGTTGATGGATTGGATACGTGCGCTTAAGCCGTATTCGGTGGAGGCGCTGGTTGTTTTGGGGCCTGCTGTAACGGATTCGGTGCGGGAGCGTTGGGTGCATGCAGTGTACCCGCCGCGTTTGGTCGATGCGGCTGTGGCTTTGGCCGCTAGTGAAGATTTTGGGTATGAATGGCAAAGCAGTGATTCGCCCATGGTGGCTTGGCAGACTATCTCGCGCGGTGCTTATGGTGATTTGGGTCGCTGGCGTTTATTGGCTTTGGGGCATGGCTTGCAAAGTGTGGTGCGGGTAGAGTTTGCGCTGCCCAGAGGGCGCGCCTTTGAATGCTTTTTGTTTACACCACAGGCCATGCATGAGCGTGCTGAGGCAGCGGCGCTGGTGTGGTCTACGCTGAATATTTGGCCTAAAATCAAACGCGTGATTTCTGAGGTGACCTGTCCGCTCAGCCGCAGAGAAAAAGAATGCTTGGCCTTGGCATTTGATGGGCAAACCGCTTCTGAAACAGCCAAAACACTAGAGTGCAGCGAACGCACCGTCACCTACCACTTAGCCAACGCGATGC
>JANMDR010000072.1:0-38496 GCA_031376425.1 Betaproteobacteria bacterium | reverse complement strand
GGACAATATGATTGGTCCTGGAAAGCCGTTGGATACTAATAAATTTTTCGTCATCGGCGTCAATAATTTGGGCTCCTGTTTTGGTTCCACCGGCCCTACTTCGGTGAATCCAGCAACGAACAAAACCTATGACGAGACCTTTCCGTTTGTCACCGTGGAGGACTGGGTGGATTCGCAGTTGCGCCTTGTTACGCGCTTAGGCATAACCACTTTAGCAGCGGTCATGGGTGGCAGTTTAGGTGGCATGCAGGCGCTGTGCTGGAGTATTCGCTACCCGGATAAGCTACAACACGCAATAGTAATTGCGGCAGCACCAAATTTATCGGCGCAAAACATCGCGTTTAACGAAGTGGCGCGACAGGCGATATTGAGTGATCCGGATTTCCACGGGGGGGGCTTTACCCGCGAAAATACCTTACCGGTGCGCGGGCTTACAGTGGCGCGTATGATCGGGCATATTACTTATATTTCCGATGACCAAATGGAGCAAAAATTTGGTCGTGATTTACGTGCGGGTTTGGGCTTTAGCTTTGGGCCGGAGTTTCAAATTGAATCCTATTTGCGCTACCAAGGTGAAAAGTTTTCCAAATATTACGACGCCAATACTTACCTGCGCGTAACCAAGGCACTAGACTATTTTGACCCAGCGCGTGACTTTGCTGAACGTGGTGGACTAAGTACGGCCATGTCGAATGCAACTGCAAAATTCTTAGTAATCTCATTCACCACCGACTGGCGCTTTTCACCCGCGCGGTCACGCGAGATTGTGAAGGCCCTACTGGATACTAAGAAAACCGTGAGCTATGCGGAAATTGAAGCGCCGCATGGTCATGATGCGTTTTTACTTGATGCGCCAAATTATCATGCTGTTGTAAAGGCTTATTTTACAGGAATCTCCAAGGCTTTTGTATGATTACCAGATCCGACTTTGAAGTGATTGCAAGTTGGGTAAAGCCGGGGGCCAGGGTGCTCGATTTAGGCTGCGGCGATGGTGCGCTGTTGGCTTACCTGCGCGATACGCGGCAGGTGCAAGGTTATGGCATTGAAAATGACGAAGCCAATGTGATTGCCTGCATTGAAAATGGTGTGTGCGTAATTCAATCAAACCTTGAAAGCGGTTTATTGGAAGTCGCTGATGGCTCTTTCGACGTCGTGATTTTGTCGCAAACCCTGCAGGCCATGCGCCATACCGAAAAAGTATTGGACGAAATGCTGCGGGTGGGCAATGAAGCGATTGTGAGCTTTCCAAATTTTGGCTATTGGCGCCATCGCACTCAAATTGCGCTAGCGGGGCGTATGCCGGTGAGCAAGGATTTACCGTACCAATGGTATAACACCCCCAATATTCACCTTTGTACGGTGGCTGATTTTGATGCGCTGTGCGCCGGCAAGCAATTAAAAATTAAAAATAAACTAGTGATGCATGAAGGTCGCAAACAAGCTTATTTTGCCAACTTGTTGGGCACCTTGGCGCTGTATCGGCTGGGAACAAGCTTCGCCTAGCGTTGGCACTGCGGCGCGTCCTGATTGCCGTAGATGCGCTAGAATAAGTAATTTCTTATATACAAAGCTGCCCATGCCAAACCGCCATCAAATTGCTCAAAGCTTGTTAGCGCTTGCCGAATCTTCCGAGCCCAAAGAGCTACGCGCGCGCAAAATCGCCAATGCCATTTGCGGCTACGCTAACCATCGCGCCGTGAGTATTTACACGGTAGTCGGTGATGAACTGGTGTTACTGGGCTGGAGTGGCGAAGACGCCCCCATCACACGGCGCATGAACATTACTAAAGGGCTGAATGGGGCGGCAGTGGCGGCACGTGAAACCATTGTAGTGAATGATGTAGAAGCCGATGCACGGTATTTACCGTCGTTTCGCACAACGATGTCAGAGGTGATTATCCCAGTCACCAACCCCTTAAGTGACGAGATTGTTGCCACCATCGATATAGAAAACGGCAGTAAAGATGCGTTTAGTGATGATGATGTTTTGCTGTTAGAAGTTTGTGGTTGGGCGATTGCGCCGCTGTGGCGTTGAGGTTTGCAATTACGCGCTTTTTGTATGCAGGTTTATACCTTAAGACAATCGGTGAAACACGATGCACCTAGAAATTCTAAAATACAATGAACAACAGGAATCGAGCCATAGAGAAATATGCGCTCTTCTTGCGCATGAAATTGATCGGTTCTTACCTGAAGCTGAAAACAAAATATGGCACGCCCATCCAGTTTGGTTTTTGGCTGGCAATCCAATCGTCGGGTATAGCAAGCAAAAACCGGGGATACGATTAATGTTTTGGAGCGGAGCCGATTTTGCTGATGCCAAGCTGAATGTAGTTGGTAATAAATTCAAAGACGCTTCCGTTTTCTTTAATGAGGTCTCGAAGATAAATAAAGCGCATTTAGAGGGGTGGCTTAAACTATCTAAAGAAATTCAGTGGGACTATAAAAATATAGTCCGACGCAAAGGCAGATTAGAGCGGATAAGTTAGCGTTACCGCGTGGGCAGATGAAGCGTTGCCCACCCTACTTCGAATGCCTGAAGATGACCGAAAATCAGCACATCTACAGGTACCGCGAAATTTAAGGCAAGATTTTTAGCTTTACTGCTCCAGCTTTTCCGACAGTTCTAACCACTTCCATTCTGCGTCTGTCACTAAGGTCGCCAGCTCTATTTGGCGGGTTAACATGCGCTGTAGCTGGGCTTTGTTTTCTTCGGCATAGGCGGTTTCTTGGCCTAACCAGTTTTCAACATCGGCTTTTTCAGTGGATAGCTTTTTCATCTCGGCTTCTAACACGCCTAGCTTTACGAGCTGCGGTTTTTTAGCTTCGGATGTGCGTTGGCGGCTGTTGGCTTCTTCGACTTTGCGCGCCTTTTTGTCGGTGTTTGTGGTGGGTGTTGTGGCAGCTTCGACAACCTTTGCTGGCACCGGAATACTGATCACTTTTTTAGCGGCATTTTTACCTGATGCTGAGCTATTTTGCTGGGCTTGATAGGTTTTTGACCACGCTTTGTAATCGTCTAAATCACCATCAAATTCTTCTAGTTTTCCATGCGCCACGAGCCACAATTGATCGGTGGTGGCTTTTAATAAATGGCGATCATGCGCGACTACTACTAAGGTGCCTTCGAAGGCTTGCAGTGCCTCGGCTACGGCTTCACGCATTTCAATATCAAGGTGATTGGTGGGTTCATCTAATAACAATAAATTCGGCTTTTGCCAGACGATCATGGCAAGCGCCAAGCGGGCTTTTTCACCACCGGAAAATGGCCCAACAGCGGCATCAGCATTGGCACCACGGAAATCAAAACCGCCTAAGAAGTTGCGAAATTCTTGTTCTCGCGTTTGCGGATCAAGGCGCTTCATGTGTTGAATAGCGGATTCGTCCACCCGCAATTGTTCTACCTGATGCTGGGCAAAATAGCCGATTTTTACGGCGCGGCCATTATCGGCTTCTAAGCGCTCACCCGCCTTCAATGCCAAGGTGCCCGCAATGCTTTTTACTAAGGTAGATTTACCGGCACCATTTGGGCCAAGCAAGCCTATTTTGTCACCGTAAAACAAGCGCCAATCTACTTTTTCTAGAATGGTGCGGCTTTCATACCCGAGCTTGGCTTCTTTTAAATGCATGAGCTGACGCGGCTGGTGCTCTGGTTCGCGAAAGCTAAATTCAAACGGCGAATCCACGTGTGCCGCCGCTATAACTTCCATGCGCTCCAGCGTTTTTACGCGGCTTTGCGCTTGCTTGGCTTTGGTGGCTTTCGCTTTAAAGCGATCTACAAAAGACTGCAAGTGGGCAATTTGTTTTTGCTGTTTGGCATAGGCACTGGCTTGCAATGAAAACTGCATGGCGCGTGCGGTTTCAAAGGAGGAATAATTGCCGGTATATTCGTTAAGCTTTAGTTTATCCACATGGATGATGGTTTTGACGACAGCATCTAAAAAATCACGATCATGGGTGATGAGCAGTAACGTGCCTGGGTAGCTGGCAAGCCAATCTTCTAGCCACATCACGGCATCTAAATCTAGGTGGTTAGTAGGCTCATCAAGCAGCAGCAAATCGGAACGACACATGAGCGCTTGCGCTAAGTTTAGGCGCATACGCCAGCCACCGGAAAACTCCGCTACCTTACGTTCTTGCTCCGCCTGCGGAAAGCCTAAACCCGCTAGCAAGGCACCTGCGCGTGCCCGCGCCGCATAGCCGCCGATGTGCTCAAAACGATGATGCAACTCGGCCAAGGCCATGCCACCCTCATTATCGTCATTAGGCGCTGCGTAGGCTTGCTCAAGCGCTATTTCAAGATCGCGTAATTCCACGTCTCCATCTAGCGCATATTCCAGTGCAGTCTTTTCACTGGATGGTGTTTCTTGCGCAACGTGGGCAATCACCCAATTAGGTGGCAGGCTCACATCACCAGCATCTTGAATATTCTTGCCGCGAATTAGCCCAAACAAGCTGGATTTACCACAGCCGTTGGGGCCAACAAGGCCAACTCTGTGGCCGGGGAACACCGTAGCACTGGCATCTTCTAGCAGACGTTTTGCGCCGCGCGCTAAGGTTAATTTACTTATTCGTAGCATGTTTTTTTACAACTTAAAAGTGTAGTCAATAGATAAGGGGGCGTGATCAGAAAATGCTTCTGCCGTAAAAATGCGCACGTATTCGGCCGTGGCCGCCACTGCGGGTGTAGCAATGTGATAATCAATACGCCAACCCACATTGTTTTCACGCGCCGCACCCCGTGCCGACCACCAAGTGTACTGCTCCGGTAAGGGATTAAGGGTACGGAATACATCTACATAGCCAACTACATCAAACAGCGTCGTCAGCCATGCACGTTCTTCTGGCAAAAAGCCGGAGTTCTTCTTATTGCCACGCCAGTTTTTTAGATCAATTTCTTTATGGGCAATATTCCAATCGCCGCAAATAATTATTTCGCGGCCCGTAGCTTTAAGGTCTCGCAAAATCGGCAAAAACTTCGCCATGAAGTTATTTTTTTTAGCTTGCGCGGCTTCAGAGGCCGAACCAGAATTCATGTAGAGCGAAATCACGCTTAAATTGCCAAAATCCAACCGCAAATAGCGACCTTCTACGTCAATTTCTGGAATATCTAAGCCCACAATCACGCGATCAGGTTTAATTTTGGTCACCACACCAACGCCGGAATAGCCTTTTTTCTCGGCAGGATGAAAATAGGCGTGGTAGTTTTTCCAGCTAGTCCAGTCTTCGGGAATGTGTTCAACGTTAGCTTTTAGCTCTTGGAGGCAGACGACATCCGGCTTTTGGCGCTTTAACCACGTGAGCAAGCCTTTATTCGTGGCCGACCGGATACCGTTACAATTTACTGAAATTATGCGCATAGGATTTTAAAAGTTTGAGTTTAATCAAAACGGCATGGGTTTTGCTTAAATATTGCCGTAAAAGCTACTTTAGCGGTACGATTCAGGTTAAGCCACGCAGATGTTCTAAAAGCATAGAAACAAACAACATTACGTGTGCGATAACCAAAACCGCGATTATGCGTTAAAACTACAGTTCACTCAGCGTTAATTTGCCCTTCACACGGCGATTTGCGCAAATTTTTCAGCAAAACCACTCATATCTCAACTGCTAATGACCCCACTAACTTCCAAGCACGCTTTCATTAAATTTGCACTTGATTGTGGAGCGCTAAAATTTGGCGAATTTAAAACCAAAGCAGGTCGGTTATCGCCTTACTTTTTTAATTCTGGCGCTTTTAGTGATGGCAAGAGTTTAGCCGCCCTCACCGGTTTTTATGCTGATGCTGCCCTGCAATCAGATATTGAGTTCGACATGATTTTTGGCCCCGCCTACAAAGGCATCACCCTAGCCGCTGGCATGGCCATAGCCTTGGCGCAAAGCGGCAAAAACGTGCCCTACGCGTTTAATCGCAAAGAAGCTAAAGATCACGGCGAAGGCGGCTTAATTGTGGGCGCACCGCTAGCCGGTAAAGTTATTATTGTGGACGACGTTATCACCGACGGTGCATCAAAAATTGAATCCGTTGCGATGATACGTGCAGCCAACGCCAGCCCTGCTGCCGTCATCATCGCCCTTGATCGCGACGAGCGCGGTGCTGACCTAACTAACCCCCTATCAGCCGCACAATCGTTCTCAAAGACGGTCGGTGTACCGGTAATTGCTGTTGCAAATGTGGCTGATATTGTGGGCTACTTGCAAGCGACAGGTGACAAAACTGAAATATTGCGTAAAATTGAAGTTTACCGCAATCAATACGGCGCTAACTAATTCATTATGTTACGTATTTCGTCAAAATTAAGCTACTCAACTGTGCGCATTTTGGTGCTCTGCGGTGCCTGCGCATCTGTACCCGCAATCGCCACTTTTAAGTGCGTGGATGAACGTGGCGTAACGCATTATGGCGACGTGATGCCCGCGCAATGCGCAAAAACACCCATCAGCCAAGTTAGCGGCAGCGGCACCGTACTAAAGCGCTATGCCGCACCACTCACGCCTGAACAGATTGCTGCACGCACTGAGCAAGAAGCAAAAGACCGCGAAGCCAAACGCATCGCTACCGAACAAAAAGTAAAAGACGCCGCCCTGTTAGCCAGCTACAGCACGGAAAAAGAATTCGATATTTCTCGTGACCGCGAATTACTGCAACTACAAACACGACTCAACAACCAAAAAGCGCGTATTACCGATTTAGACGCGACGGTTCAAAAACGCAAAAATGACCTAGAGTTCTATAAATCAGGCCGCGTTAAAAAAACCCTAAAAGTCGATCCGAAAAACCCACCAAAACCGATTGAAGCCCCCCCAGAACTCGTTTCAGCACTGGAACGCGCCGAAAAAGAACGCGCCGCAGTTGACGTGCAAATTGCCAATGCCGAAGCTGAACGCCAAACCGTCACCGCCCGCTACGAAGCAGAAAAAACCCGTTGGATGCGGCTGAAATACGGCGAGAGCGCAACGCCAACGCCAGCAACAACTGCCAAAACCGCAGACGCAAAAACGGCACCCGCTGGGAAAAAATAGTAAACGTTACGGCTAGTGCAGGCGGTAAATGATCCGCGCTTCAATTCCCCTCCGTGGAAGGGTGTCCCGAAGGGACGGGGTGGTTGCGGTGATGGAATAAGGCCATACGTAATTACAAACGCGTCGCTCAAAGTTGGCACATCCTCGATGAAGAATTGGCGTAAAACTCAAAACATAAATTGCTTTCCATCTACGGTTAATTGTAGTGACTGTCTATTCCAACCTGCCCCTTTATGCGTGTAGTGGCCGCGAGCACTAGCCCAACCTGATTCACAGCGAAAATGATATGTGAGCGTCAATTCTCCCGCGTGATCAGAATCTTCCATTTCGATTTCGTGTGGCATTAGAAAAAACCAGCGAGGTGACGCGCATAGTTTTTGTATTTTTACGTCCTCTAAAATCGTTGCCCTCAGCGCATTCGCACCTTCGCCATAATGATGATAAAACAGCGGGATAAAAATCAAGCACATGATCATAGCGCACGCGAAAATAAACACATGCTCGCGAAATCGGCCTTTATATTTGATCATTTGCAAGAGCCTGTTTTTGTATGCAACGACATCCCAAACCGATACCTCCTAGCTGACAGCCGCTTATTGATAGCACTTTTTAAACCTAATCACTCCGCAACTTTTTCGCCACAAAACCAGCGTCAGTCGGTAAAAACCGATTGAACCCAAGACTCAAAAAAGGTTGCTGCGAAACTTCATTCATGAATACGCCAATGACTACAAGCTCGGTATATCCCGGCGTTTGCGAAAAATCGTTGTGGTGATCGTCTAGGCTACCGACAATTCTCTCACAACACTTTTCTTTCGATTCGCGCTCTCGGGCCGGAAAAGTCGTAATTGAAAACTCGGCACCATCCATGTTGGCTTTACGCAGCCTATCTATCACGACATTATTTTGCTCGCTTTCGATAACCCACACTGGCATACGTTCTGCAAAATGCACAATATTTTCGCCAAAGTCTTGCTTTAGTATTAAGCCAACTTGAACATCATTTTTCTTCATGTTGTACGATGACAAATGGGAATGAGTTATAGGAAGCGCATTGAGGAACCGACAGTATCATCTCACTGGCACTAGTTGGAAATCAATCGCCAGAATCAATATTGTCGCACCATAGACAGGCTCAATTTCCAAAAGGCTTAGCGACCCATCACGAATGCAAGCCAATTTATTCATTAAAGGAGGCCACTCCAAGTCCGTCTGACTTGGCTCTCTTCCGCGCATCAATTTAAATAAGCGTCGCGCTATTTCTGCACTTTTTTCGCCGTAATCAACTGAGCTAAAGCGGCTCACTCGATCTACTATATTGGATATCCGCATTTCGTTTACAACAAAATCATCTACACCGCTTGCAATAATACGCTTTCGCCCCGCGCCATCCCAAGCGCACGTCAGCTCAATAGCAATCGCTTTTTTTATCACATCAAGGGAAATTGCATCAATTGTTGATTCGATCAACGCATCCCAATCATCCATGCGCGGCTTTCGAGTCTTCAGTTTGATGCTTTGAATTGAGATTCATCTACGCTAACCCCCATTTCAAAGCGACTACGAAGCACTATTTTTCCGCCAGTAGCCATGAAGGCAGGCCCATGCGCAATTTTACAACTGAGCATGACGCCATTCAAACCCCAGCTTGTATATTCGATTTGTGCTTTTTCTGGACATTTGATTGAACGGCTGATCGCTAATAGCGCTTCATGATTTTCAGTGATTTGCGACTTCAAGGCAGTGGACCAAAAAAGTAGAGCAACGTAAGTTAATATTCCTCCAAACAAAAAGCAAACTACATTCGTCAATCGCATCAGTAGCTCCAGAAATTTAGAAATCTTGCAGTTGCTTAGTGGTACAAAAACGGATTACTGCTTTTTTCGTGTGGTCAAAAATTGCACTAGCCATCCTACAAATACGCGTAAATAGCCAAGCACGAATGCGATATAACTTCCATAGGCGATGCAGAAACCCTGTGAGCCATTACTGATTTTGTAGGTTTTTTAGAGTCGGTTTAGGGCTAATAAACCATTATTTATTTTACCTGCAAGCTAGAATTTTTCTGTATTCATTTTAAATGCTTTAGGTTTACTGTTTGTACAGTTAAGATTACACCCGTTTTTGGTGCTGTTCTAGTGCTGTTGCTTATGCTATTGCCGGACGGCGCGGCTGGGGAACTTTACGTTATGAGCGGCCTAAATGCGTTGTTGCATGTTGCAACCCCTAGTACATGCAACAAACAACAAACAAAAAACAAAGAACAAAGAACAAGATTTACTTGCTTTATAACAAGATAATGGTTAATATTTACTTGTTGCTACAAGCAAAGGTGTTCAAATGCATTATTACAGTCACAATATCACTAGCCACGGCTACGAAAGTGCCCACTTAACGAACGAAGAAGATACGGCGTATCGGCGTCTTCTTGATCTTACTTATGGCACTGAATTACCTATACCCGATGATGTCAACATTCTGGCGCGGCGCTTACGCGTCACCGTTGATGCGCTAGATTTAGTTTTAAATGATTTCTTTACCTTGCAAGAAGACGGCTGGCATCACGCACGGGCTGACGCTGATATAGCTGCGTATAAAAAACAAGGCGCAAGAAATCAAGCAAATGGCAAACGCGGGGGGCGGCCATCATCAAAACAAATAACCCAAACTAACCCAGTGGCTACCGACTGGTAAGGCAACTAATAACTAATAACCAAGAACCATTAACGAATAACTATGAAGAATCAGGAAGCGCAAATCAAGCGAATCAATAATCACGAACCGTGAACGATTAACCACGAACCGTGAACGAAGCGTGAACGAAGCGTGCCGAACCGTCAACGAAGCGTGACGAAGCGTTAACGAACCGTCACGAAGCGTGCGCCAATAATTAATAACCAAGAATTATTCGCGTGTTCTTGCAAAGTCGGTACACAGTTCTGGCTGAAGCCGGTATGCATTGATGCAAAGTAAGCAGCTTCGATAAAAAATATTGCAGGATGCCCCCCAACCCGACCTGACAAAACCTACAAAAGGGTATGCCGCTATCAGGGAGGCTAAGAATTTAAAGTCAGGCTTGCTATCCCTGCCTATCCCCAAAAGCATTCGCGTTGTTGCATGTTGCAACCCCTAGCACCTGCAACATGCAACAAACTGCGTTGCACCGTGCAGGGGTGTTGCGCAATAACTGCAACACGTGCAACAGTGTGAAGGCATGAAGTGACGGTGCAAAAAAAAATTAAATTATCCAAATTAAAATAAATTTCTGATGATCTAATTTGCCGATGTGTGTAGTCAAAGCATGCAAACGTAAAGCAGTATAAAAGCCCTATTTAAAGGCTATTACAACCTGTTGCCGTATCTGCTTATGATGGCTAATTGGCTAAAGCTACGATAGCAGTGTGGCTCATAAAAATAGCAGGTACACGGATTAAATTAACGGTTGCAAAGCGCTTACAGATGATTTACTTTAATGCTTAAAGGCTTAATTTAAATGCTTCTCTAAACCTTTTTAGTTCAGAAATTATGCTGCTGTTGGCGCTGCTTGTGATAATGAACCACTTTAAACGTCATCCAAGGATTTTGTTGTGCTTATTTCAATTGCCTTGGTGTTAATAATATTTTGGTTGTTGGCGTCCGCGTTCATGCTGCCAGTGTCATTAGCATCAGCACTGCCCTACTTGCTTTTGCTGTACCAACAGCGTTTCAACAAAAGATTTACGCGCCGCTTAAAACACAAACCCCTTAATGAACGGCGGGAATATAAGTATTGTTTCAAAGCAAAGCCACAATGGGTAATTGATGCTGTTATTTACTTGAAGGTATTTATGCCTGATGCGGGGGTGCGATCAATTGCAAATACGTTTAATCGTATGCACAGTAACCGCGCCACAGTAAGCAAAAGCTTTGTGGCGAAGGTGCTGCGTAACAATCAGTATGCCATTGAGGTGCAGCGGCGCGATATGCGCAATCGTAGCCCTGCTGCGATTCCAGCTAATGCTACGTGGGGCTTGGATTTATGTGGAAAACAAGATGATGCGGGTGTTGTGCATCCGATATTGGGTATTCTGGATCATGGTAGCCGTGTGGCGATTACGTTGAATCCGATTGCCAACATGAGTTTTTATACCTTGGCGGCGCATTTATTAATTGCAATTGACCGCTTTGGTAAACCGCAGGTTTTGCGAACAGACAACGCTTCTATTTTGGTGTCGAAACGGTTTCGGTTGTTTTTACGGTTACTAAACATCCGCCATCAGCGCAGCAATGTAGGCTGTCCATGGCAGAACGGCTTTATTGAGCGGCTATTTGGCTCATTGAAGCAAAAACTAGATCAGGTTTGCGTTGAAGACTTTGCGCAACTGAACTTTGCGTTAGGTGAGTTTAGGAGCTGGTACAACGATATTCGACCGCATCAAAACTTAAATGGGTGCACACCAGCGGCGGTGCGGGCTTGGTTGACTGGGCAAGTTTCAACCGAACAGTTTGAAGAACAGCTTACCGAAAACGTCACACCGTTTGTGGCTTGGGATGGATTGCTTACAGGGTATCGAATACGGTGGAAAAGCCTTTAAAAATGCGGTCTTCAAGTTTTGATGATGTCAGTTTTGCACAGCAATTGCGAGGAATACCTATACATTTGTGCGTCTAAATTTAAGGTGATTTGGCTTATGGTGTGATGAAAAAACGGGTATTGCGTAAAACACAGCGGTACTTCAAAAATTGATTGCAGATTTAGCAATCAAAAATTTAAAGAACAGTGATTCTGACTGTGTTTTATGACGTGTCCACGGTGGACAGGACAACCTGATGGCAAAATAAATACCATTGCAGGCACCGGCCCCAATACCAGCAGCGGCGATTTCGGATTGGCACGTTTGGCAACATTGCGTTCGCCGTTTGGCTTAGAGACGGATGGTGCGGGCGGTTTCTATATTGCCGATATTGACGGTAACCGCGTACGTAAAGTCGCACAAACTGGCATTATCACGACTATTATCGGGAATGGTGCCGCAGCAAACACCGGCGACGGCGCATTGGCGACTAATGCCTCTATCGATAGCCCCAGCAGCGTGTCACGGGACAATGCTGGTAATTTAATTATTGCCAGCTATAACGGCCACGTTTTACGCAAAATTGCTGCACTTCCCGCACCCGACTTTGGGTCTTCAAATTTTATAAGCTATATCAGCACCTCTACTGCACTAGGTAGCATCAACCCTGCCGGTGCGCAAAATGTAGCCTATGGCAGCACCTTGAATGTGACTGTTACCGCAAATCCGCGCCATGTTTTGCGGGTAAGGAGCAACTGCGATTATGTGCAAACAAATAAGCCCATGCCATTTGTGCCAATAGACACCGGCGTATCTACCTTTGCCGTTACGGTCAACGGCCCCTGCCAATTGGAAGCGGCATTCAGACCCTTAGTGCCTAAAGTAAATATCGCCACTGAATCGGCTGCAAATGCGCTGTTTTCAATGATTGAACGTGACCAACTTTATGTTGCGCCTATCATCACGCCAAGCACCAGTGTTATAGGCCAAACCGTGACTTTCAAAGCATGGGTAACCGACATTGCTGGCGTGCCTTACCCGAGTGCAACGAATGTGATTACGTTCAAAGCCAACGGCGTAACTATTGCGGGCTGCAATAACGTACCGCTGACCTTACGTGCAAGTAGCGTTGTACATATCCGCGAGGCAATTTGTACCCCTACATTCAATGCGCTAGGAAATGTAGTCGTCACCAGCGAGTTTGCTGGTGATACCTATAATTTCCCCGCTACGAGTAACGCGCTACAGCACCATGTCAGCGCTACGCCTTAGCTGCTTAACTTTTTCCGCAACAAGGTATTTACCTGCTCCGGATTGGCGCGGCCTTGGCTGGCTTTCATAATTTGCCCGACCAGTGCGTTAAACGACTTTTCTTTGCCCGCTCTAAATTCATCAACTGATTTTTGATTAGCGGCCATTACCGTATCAATCATGGTTTCTAGTGCGCCGCTATCGGACATTTGCTTTAAGCCTTTAGCTTCGATGATCGCATCCGCCGCCGCTACTGGGCGAGTGGCTCCTTGTGCATTATTTTCAGCGATGGCTGCTAATACTTCTTTAGCGGCTTTGCCGGAGATGGTGCCATCGGCTATGCGGGTGAGTAGGTGGCCCAATTGCTGGGGCGTGACTAAGGGCTGCGCAAAGGTGGCTTCGCGCTCATTAAATAGCGCCGATACATCGCCCAGCACCCAGTTGGCGCAAATCTTTGCGGTATGGGTGGTGTTGGCGGCAACTGTTTCAAAATACTGCGCCATGGCTTTATCGGTAACTAGCTGTGCGGCATCGTATTCAGGCAGTGCGTAGGATGTACGGAAACGTGCGGCCATCGCCGCAGGTAGTTCAGGCATGGTGGCGGCCACGGCGGCAATTTGCGCTGCACTGATGGCAACGGGTAAGAGATCAGGGTCAGGAAAGTAGCGATAGTCCATCGCGTCTTCTTTACTGCGCATGCTGCGGGTTTCGTCTTTATCCGCATCGTAGAGCCGCGTTTCTTGCACTACTTTGCCGCCGTCTTCAATTAGCTCGATTTGGCGGCGCACTTCATACAAAATAGCGCGCTCTAAAAACTTGAATGAATTGACGTTTTTTACTTCGCAACGTGTACCAAATTCAGCTTGCCCACGAGGCCGCACCGACACGTTAGCATCGCAGCGGAATGAGCCTTCTTGCATATTGCCGTCACAAATACCTAGCCACATTACCAGTTGATGCAGCGCCTTTGCATAGGCTACAGCTTCGGTGGCAGAACGCATTACCGGTTCGGTGACGATTTCTAATAACGGTGTGCCAGCACGGTTTAAATCAATGCCAGAAACGCCTTGGGTTTCTAAGCCCTCGTGCAGGGATTTGCCGGCATCTTCTTCCAAATGGGCGCGGGTGAGTTGTACGGTTTTTTTCTGCTCACTGCCGCCCTCGGTGTAGGTAATCTCGATAGCACCACCGATGACAATCGGGTCTTCAAATTGGCTAATTTGATAGCCTTTTGGCAGATCAGGATAAAAATAATTCTTACGGGCAAAAATAGAAAGTGGGTTTATTTTTGCACCAATGGCTAAGCCAAATTGAATGGCAAACTGCACCGCTTGGGCGTTTAGCACCGGCAAGGTGCCAGGCAATGCTAGATCAATGGCGCTGGCTTGGGTATTTGGCGCTTGACCAAACAAGACGCTGGAGCCAGAAAATATTTTCGATTTTGTAGCCAATTGCGCGTGGGTTTCTAGCCCGATGACGATTTCCCAATTTGTGCTCATTTAAAAGCCCTCCGGCCGACGCATATGCCAGTCCGTAGCGGTTTGATATTGATGTGCCACATTGAGCAAATTAGCTTCTTGGTAATGATTAGCAATCAGTTGTAAACCCACTGGCATGCCTTCCGAAAACCCACAGGGGGCAGACAATGCAGGCAAGCCCGCGAGGCTCACACCCAAGGTGTAAATATCTTCTAAATACATGGCAACGGGATCATTATTTTTCTCACCGATTTTCCATGCGGTGGTCGGGGCTACTGGGCCTGCGAGCACATCACAGCTTTGCAATGCGGCTTGAAAATCTTGCGCAATCAAGCGGCGCACACGCTGGGCTTGGAGGTAATAAGCATCGTAATAGCCGTGGCACAACACATAGGTGCCGGTGAGTATACGGCGCTGCACTTCGGCACCAAAGCCTTCGGCACGGGTGTTAGAAATCATGGTGGCTAAATCAGTGTAATTTTCAGCGCGGTGACCATAACGCACACCGTCAAAACGGCTTAAATTGCTAGATGCTTCTGCTGGCGCAATCACGTAATAAGCAGGCACGGATAAGCTTAGTCGCGGCAAGGAAACATCCACCAAAATTGCACCTAATTTTTGCAATTGTTGCACGGCTTGCCAACAGGCGGTTAGCACGCCATTAGCCGCTTGGGCACCTTCGCTAGCCAAGGTATCAACTGTTTTTTCACCCCAAAACTGCAGTGGTATTCCTACCCGTAATCCGGACAAAGGTTGGCTGGCCTCGCCTGAAGTTGCATTAATTTTAGCGGTGTAATCTTCATGTGCTACGTTGGCACTTGTAGAATCTTTTTCGTCAAAGCCGCACATGGCGTTGAGCAACAGGGCGCAATCTTTAGCGCTGCGCGCCATTGGCCCACCTTGGTCTAGGCTTGAGGCAAATGCAATCATGCCGTAGCGCGAAACACGGCCATAGGTGGGTTTAATGGCGGTAATGCCGCACATGGCAGCGGGCTGGCGCAAGCTGCCACCGGTATCGGTACCCGTAGCGCAAGGCACTAATCCAGCCGCTACAGCTGCGGCTGAACCACCCGACGAACCACCAGGAATGCGGATTTTATCCCACGGATTTTTTACCGCACCATAGGCCGAGTTTTCATTGGATGAACCCATTGCAAATTCATCGCAATTTAGCTTACCCAAGGTCACCATGCCGGCACTGTTTAAGCCTAGTTTTTCAACTACCGTTGCATCAAAGGGTGACTGATAATGTTGCAGCATTTTTGAACCTGCGGTGGTCTTCCAATCACGCGTTACAAAAATATCTTTATGCCCAATGGGAACACCCAATAATGTTTCAAGATTGCCTATTTTAGGGCTTCTTGAAGCGGTGTTTACTGCTGCAAGCAGCACGTCAGCAGCATGTGCCTGCTGCAAAGTAGCGGCTTCATTGATGTGCAAAAACGCATTCAAATCAGCATGCTGTTGCGCACGCTCAAGAAACACCTGCGCCAGCTCGGTGGCGGAAATTTGTTTGGCCTTTAAAGCAGCACTTAACTGCGTTAAATCGGCTTTGGTTGGATCAAAAAGTGGATCAAAATTAGCGGCCATTATTCAATCACTTTCGGTACCAAAAATAAGCCATTTTCTGTTGCAGGGGCGTTTGCCATATTTGCGGTGCGATTATCCACTTCTGTCACGGCATCAGCGCGTACCCGCTGGCTTTGCACACCACTTAGCACGCCATGCACACTCAGTGGGTGCGCTAGCGGCATGACGCCTTGGGTATCAACGGATTGCAAGGTTTCGATCATTGCAAAAATACCGTTCAGCTTGTCTTTCATGTCAGCGACATTGACAATTCTTTCGTCATCTAGCGATATTCTCGCCAATTTTGCAATGCGCTTCACATCTTCAGTGCTTAATGCCATATATGCTCGTTTTGTCGGTTACTGCTGCTTCGAATCATGGGTTTACGGTGTTGCCAGCGCAAATGTCCGATGTTTTTCAACCTTTTGGCGTTTGCGGGCATTTTTAATGGTTTTAAGGCTATTTTCTCTGCATTTAGAGATGAAAACCACGCGCTGCTGCGCTATTATAGTGGAATTGCTAAAACTGCCTTTTTTCAGACGTGCATTTTATGTTTTTACACGCAAAAACAGTCGTTTTAAAGCAATAAAACAGTCGTTTTAGAGCAATATATCGTATTTTGACGTAATCTCACACCAAATTTTCTATTACCCACCACTGCCCGGTAAAGTCCAAATACCCTGCTAACTTGTGCGGAAAAATTATTCGTTTTGTTGCGCGCAACCTTTGGTTTTGCAGCACCAACAAAAACACCTCATTCACCAGATTCGCTTGTAGAAAGTCCCACGCACCATGGCATCATTTTTCTCGAAGTATCTTTCCACTGATTTAGCTATCGATCTTGGCACTGCTAACACCCTAATTTACGTACGCGGCAAGGGTATTGTGCTTGATGAACCTTCCGTTGTGGCAATTCGCCAAGAGGGTGGCCCAAATTCCAAGAAAACCATTCAGGCCGTAGGCCATGCGGCCAAGCAGATGTTAGGCCGCACGCCGGGTAATATTACCGCTATTCGCCCCATGAAAGACGGCGTAATCGCTGACTTTACCGTCACCGAGCATATGCTCAAGTATTTCATTAAAAAAATCCATGATTCCAAATGGCATCGCCCCAGCCCTAGAATCGTTATTTGCGTACCTTATGGCTCCACCCAAGTTGAACGCCGCGCCATTCGCGAATCCGCTGTAGGTGCTGGTGCCCGCCAAGTATTTTTGATTGAAGAGCCAATGGCGGCTGCCATTGGTGCGGGCTTACCGATTGCTGAAGCTACCGGCTCAATGGTGGTGGATATTGGCGGTGGCACCACGGAAGTAGGCGTTATTTCACTAGGCGGTATTGTTTACTCAGCCAGCGTGCGCGTAGGTGGTGATAAATTTGACGAAGCGATTATCAACTACATTCGCCGTAATTACGGCATGTTAATTGGTGAATCCACGGCTGAACAAATTAAGAAAAAAATTGGCTCCGCATTCCCCGGCGCTGAAGTGCGCGAGATGGAAGTAAAAGGCCGCAATCTTGCTGAAGGTATTCCTCGGTCATTCACCATTTCATCCAACGAAATTTTAGAAGCACTGACTGACCCACTAAATAATATTGTTTCTGCCGTAAAGTCAGCGCTAGAACAAACCCCCCCTGAACTCGGTGCCGATATTGCCGAAAAAGGTATGGTGCTTACTGGTGGCGGAGCATTGCTGCGTGAGCTTGATCGATTGCTAGTTGAAGAAACGGGCCTGCCCGTTATTGTGGCCGATGATCCGCTTACCTGTGTGGTGCGCGGTTCTGGGCGGGCACTAGAAGAGATGGATCGCTTGGGCTCAGTATTCACCAACGATTAATAGAAACAATGAGGCAATAAATACAGTCATGGCGCGCTTAGAACTTAACCACGCGCCCTTCTTTGAGTTGACTTTTTTGTTGGTTAGCGCGACTAAGCGCTACCCAGTTTCCCTGTGATAGCCAGCAACGCCGAACCATTTTTTAATCGCGGCCTAAGTCCTCTAGCGAGACTGACGTTTTTCTCCCTAGCCGCCATTGCCATCATGATTGCAGATCATCGCTTTCAGGCCTTAGGGTCGGTGCGCCTCGGCGTATCTGCGGTGCTTAACCCCATCGAGCGCGTTGTGGCAATGCCTGCCACGGCGGTAAGCAATGGCGTAAGCTATTTTATTAATCAACAACAATTGCTTGAAGATAATGCCGCGCTCAAAGCGCAGTTATTGCAATCGGCGCAATCCATTCAACAAGCCAATTTATTGATGGTTGAACATCAAAAACTGCTGGCTTTAGCCAATACCGCGCCGCGCTTTAATGACCAAGCCATCATGGCGGAAATTATTCGGGATGCACGTAATGCATCGGCACGTAAGGTGATTATCAATCGCGGCTTATCCACTGGCGTAAGCGCTGGGCTGGCAGTTATCGATGGCACTGGTGTAGTCGGGCAAATTACCCAAGCCAATACCATGAGCTCAGAAGTCACCTTGATTACCGAGAAAGATCACGCTGTACCGGTGATGGTGTTGCGTAATGGTTTGCGTACCATTGCCGTAGGCGCAGGGCGTGACGGCTTGCTTGACGTACAATTTATTCCCAGCGGCGGTGATGTGCAGGTAGGTGATGAACTAGTTACTTCCGGTATTGATGGCACGTATCCGGCGGGTTTAAAGGTGGCGTCTATTATCAGTGTTGATCGTAAAGCGGCGGCAACTGCGTTTTCAAAAATATACGCCTTGCCGTATGCGGCATCAAATGCGCATCGTTTTGTTTCGGTATTAAAGTTTATCGAGCGGCACGATTATCCCAAGCCCGAAGTACCGCTAGAAGAAAAGAAAAGCGGTAAGGAAAAAACTGACAAGCCAGCGCGTCGAGGTGGCCATTGAAGCTCATGGATTTAACACCTTTAGCCCGTGAGCCAATGCGCTTAGCGGCACCAGGGCGCTTGGTGTTTGGATTAATACTGCTCGCCTTGCTCATCAATATTATGCCGTGGCCACGCGCTTCACTGTGGATACGCCCTGATTTTGTGCTGATAGTGTTGCTGTACTGGACGCTGTTTCAACCGCGCACTATTGGGATGGGCTGGGGCTTTGTACTGGGTTTGGTGATGGATGTAGCCGATAGCGTGGTGCTGGGGCAATATGCGTTTAGTTATGTGATGGCAATTTTTGCGATGCAATTTTTGCGCCTGCGCTTACTCCAACTGAGTATTTTTGAACAAGCCATTCACGCCGGCGCCGTGGTGCTGCTGGCGCATGGTTTGCGGGCGCTACTGGATGTATTGCTGAACCGCGATTTTCCTGGCTGGTCGATGTTAATCGCTCCGGCGCTGGCAGCCATAGTCTGGCTATTGGTTCACTATATTGCGACCTTGCCGCGCTTTCGGCGTCAACGGCAAATTATTCGCGGGTTTGAAGACTAATGGCTTCGGGCTCAATGCGCAATAAAGAAGCGGAAGTTACCGTCTTTCGGGAACGGATTTTTGTATCCGGCTTAATTGTAGTGGTGCTTTTTTTAGTGCTTATTTCGCGTATGGTTTATCTACAAATTATCAAGCGCGAACATTACTTTACCTTGGCTGAATCTAATCGTATTTCCGTAGCGCCCTTAGTGCCACAACGCGGCCTAATTTTAGATAGAAATGGTGAAGTGCTTGCCGCTAATTTTTCTGCTTTTACCTTAGAAGTTACGCCGTCAAAAGTGGCTGATCTGGAACGCGCATTAGATGACCTGAGCAGCTTAATTGATGTGCAAGCACGGGATAGACGGCGCTTCAAAAAGCTGATGGAAGAAAGCCGGAGTTTTGAATCGCTACCTATTCGCAATCGCTTAACCGAAACTGAAGTGGCGCGTTTTTCGGCTAATAAATATCGTTTTCCCGGTTTTGAAATTCGCGCACGATTATTCCGCAACTATCCTTTTGGTGAAACCGCGTCGCACGCGATTGGCTATATTGGCCGTATCAACGATACGGAATTGAAAAAAATTGAGAGCGGCGGCTCCGCTAGTAACTATAAAGGCAGCGATCATATTGGCAAGCTCGGTATTGAAGGCAGCTTTGAAGCGGAGCTACACGGTGTGACGGGTTCGGAGCAGGTAGAAATTGATGCAGGGGGGCGGGCGATACGTTCCTTAGCGCGTTCCGAGCCTACTTCGGGCAATAATTTAGTAACCACTATCGATATTAAATTGCAGCAGATCATTGAAAAAGCCTTCAAAGATTCGCGCGGTACATTAGTGGCTATTGAGCCTTCTACTGGCGACATTTTAGCACTGGTGAGCCAACCACGCTTTGACCCTAATTTATTTGTGGATGGCATTGACCCAACAAACTGGGATGCACTCAATACTTCGATTGATCGACCCTTGTTTAACCGTGCGTTAAAGGGGGCTTTTCCGCCGGGGTCAACGCTAAAACCCTTTTTAGCGTTGAGCGCGCTTGAGTCGGGTAAGCGCACCCCAGAGTATGCGATTCGCGATGCAGGCTATTTTGCGCTTCCTGGCGTGCATCGCTGGATGGACGACAAAGTGGGCGGGCACGGCACGGTAGACATGTATAAATCTATCGTGGAATCCTGCAATACCTATTACTACCAACTTGCAGCAGAAACAGATATTGATGTTACGGCGGCGTTTTTGAGCAAGATGGGCATTGGCGTCAAAACTGGCATTGATATTGATGGTGAAGCCGATGGCATTTTACCGTCACGTAGCTGGAAGGAAAAGCGCTTCGCCAAGGCCAGTAGCGAAGCCCGAAAATGGTATACCGGTGATAGCGTTTCTGCTGGCATCGGGCAAGGTTATAACGCCTACACCGCGCTACAAATGGCGCACGCCACCGCCACAATTGCCAACAACGGTATTGCCTCGCAACCTCGGCTAGTGCGCCAAATTAAAGATGCGGCCAGTGGCATCACAAAAGATGTACCGCCCATACTTAAGCGCGTTGAGGTTAGCCCAGAAAATATCGCTGTCATTAAACACGCCATGGAAGGCGTAGCCAAGGAAGGGACGAGCGCCCGCGTATTTACTAAAGCGGCTTATATCAGTGCTGGCAAAACCGGCACTGCGCAGGTATTCGGTTTAAAAGGTGATAAATATATAGCTGGCAAAGTTGCCGAGCGCTTGCGCGATCACGCGTGGTATATCGCTTATGCACCGGCCGATAAGCCCGAGATTGCCGTAGCGGTGTTGGTAGAGAACGCTGGTTTTGGTGCGGCAACTGCGGCACCAATTGCCAAGGAAGTATTTGATTATTACTTGAATCGCAAAGCTGCCAGTACTAGTAGCGCTACAAGTCCAGCCGACGCAAAAAATAACCAACCACTAGAGGCCAAGAAGTGAGAGAACTATTTTCACGTGCTTATAGCCTTATCGCGCGGCGTATTGATGGCCCGCTCATGTTGGCGATGATTGTTTTGGTTTCGCTAAGCCTGACAGTTATTTACTCCGCATCGGGTGGTGATACCTTTGCCAGAGCATTGGGGCAATTTCGAAATTTTTGTTTTGCCCTCGTCGCATTGTGGATCGTCGCTAATTTGTCGCCCCAAACCATCATGCGCTTTGCTGTGCCACTTTATATAGTGGCGCTGGGCTTACTAATTGCGGTGGCGCTATTTGGCGATATTCGCAATGGCGCACGGCGCTGGTTAAACCTTGGCGTGATGGTAATCCAACCTTCAGAAATGATGAAAATTGCGATGCCGCTATTGCTGGCGTGGTTCTTCCATCTTCGTGAAGAAGGGTTGAGCGTAAAAGATTATTTTTTTGCGGGTTTAATTTTAGCGATTCCGACTGCACTGATTATGCGGCAGCCAGATTTGGGCACTTCTATTCTTATTTTTGCATCCGGTTTTTTCGTCATATTTTTGATGGGGCTATCATGGAAAATTATTTTCTCAGCCTTAGGCGCAGTGGTTGCGATGATGCCGATTATTTGGCAGCGTTTACACGGCTATCAACAACAACGGGTGCTTACCTTTCTTGATCCGGCGGCCGACCCGCTTGGTGCGGGCTATCACATCATCCAATCGACTATTGCAATTGGTTCGGGCGGCGTGCTGGGCAAGGGCTGGCTATTGGGTAGCCAAACAAAACTAGACTTTATTCCAGAACGCTCAACCGATTTTATTTTGGCAGTATTTGGTGAGGAATTTGGGCTAATTGGTAATCTATTTTTATTCACTCTCTATTTAGTTATTATTGGTCGCGGACTAATGATTGCACTTTCAGCCCCAACTACATTTTCACGACTCTTAGCGGGTGCCATTACGCTCACGTTCTTCACCTATGCATTTGTAAATATCGGTATGGTGAGCGGTATTTTGCCGGTGGTAGGTGTGCCCCTGCCATTGATTAGTTATGGCGGCACATCGATGCTTTCAATGCTCATTGGCTTCGGTATTTTGATGAGTATTTCAACGCATAAACAATTGGTATCCACATGATGTTGCGCATTGTTTTAATACTAACCTTAGTGATTTTAAATGGTTGCGCCAGCCGCACCTCCACGCCCGCAAAATCACCTTCGCCATCATCACAACCTTCACCACAAGCGGGTGGTGGTTATTACCTAGATGACGGTCCTGGGGCTTTGCCGCCGCAGAGCTTAGATAAAATTACCGACGCGGTGCCGCGCGATGAAGCGCTGCATCGTGGCGCGAATAAACCTTATACCGTAATGGGCAAAAGCTATGTGCCTAACGTTGGTGTTACCGATTTTCGCCAATCGGGTGTTGCGAGTTGGTATGGCCGCAAATATCACGGCCAAAAAACCGCTATTGGTGAAACCTACGATATGTATGCCATGACGGGTGCCCACCCTACCCTACCGCTCCCCAGTTATGTTCGCGTAACGAATCAATTGAATGGTAAATCGGTTGTGGTGCGGGTGAATGATCGCGGGCCGTTCTTGCATGATCGGGTGATCGATTTATCCTATATTGCCGCCCATAAACTCGATTTTTTACGGCGCGGTAGTGCGCCAGTGGTGGTAGAACGGGTGTTTGCAGATGAGGTGCGGCCAGCGCCAGTAATTCAGGCGCCCGTAGCGCCAACGCCAACACCTGCAAGCAACATCATGACCAATCCCGTAAGCGCCGAAGAGGGTCGTTTTTATTTGCAACTAGGCGCGTTTAGCACATTAGAAAATGCCGAGAGCTTTCGGACGCGTATCAATGCCGCCTTAGATTGGAATAAAGAACCCATTAGGTTGTTTCAAAAAGATCATCTTGTGCGCGTAAGTCTAGGTCCCGTAAGCACACGCGAACAGGCGGAGGCGCTCGCCAAGCGCATTCGTGAATCCCTCCAATTAGTACCCATTATTTCAACGCACTAATTTTCACCCTTTAAATTTTAAGCGAATCTTATGTTTTCAAGCACAACAAAAACCTTTCTTTTTCAATCATCACTTTTAAGCACTTTGATCACTGCAGCTGTGCTTAGCACGGCTGGTGCGCCTGCCTACGCGCAAACCGCCGCACCAACTCCCGCGCCAACAGCTTCTTCAACAGCGGCAATGGCTACAGAAGTTGGCGCACCAACCATTGCTGGCCGCGCCTATCTTTTAGTGGACGTACAAACGGGCGCAACTCTAGCGCAGCAAAATGCTGAAGACCGGGTAGAACCCGCTTCGCTCACCAAGCTAATGACGGCATATTTAGTGTTTGAGGCTTTGCGCGATAAATCCTTGACCTTAGAGAAAACAGTACCCGTTTCGGTGAAGGCATGGAAGGCGATTGGTTCACGGATGTTTATTGATCCAAAACAAACGCCCTCGGTGCAATTACTCATACGCGGCATGATTATCCAAAGCGGTAACGATGCCTCTATTGCACTGGCCGAAGCCATTGCTGGCACTGAAGAGCGCTTTGCGCAGCTCATGAATACCAAAGCTAAAAAGCTCGGTTTAAAGAGCACCAACTTTATGAATGCAACCGGCTTGCCCGATCCGCAGCACTACTCAACAGCCCGTGATTTGGCGCTATTAGCCACATCCTTGATTCAAGATTTTCCGACTGAATTTGCTTACTACAAAGAAAAAGAATTTACTCATAACAACACCACACAACAAAATCGCAATCGCTTATTGTGGCTTGACCCCAGTGTTGATGGGATGAAAACTGGCTTTACCGATACCGCTGGATACTGTCTTATCGCCACGGCTAAACGTGGCGAGGGTGATAAACAAAGGCGTTTGCTTTCTGTGGTGTTAGGAACAGCATCAGACACCGCCCGTGCGCAGGAAAGCCAGAAATTACTTAACTACGGCTTTCAGTATTTTGATTCACAGCGTCTGTATAAAAAAGGTGGAGCGATTGCCACACCAGAAATTTATAAGGGCACGCAAAAAACGATCCGATTAGGGTTTACTAAGGATGTGTGGGTAACGCTACCTCGTGATAAATTTCAGGGCCTTACCGCCACTTTAAACACCACACAGCCACTGTTGGCACCGTTGGCGTTGGGTCAGCAAGCAGGCATTATGAAGTTATCCAAAGCCAATGCGGTGTTGTTAGAAATTCCAGTTGTAGCACTAGATGATGTACCCACTGCAGGTTTTTTAAGTCGCGGTTGGGATAGCATCAGACTCCTGTTGAAATAATCACTTAAGGATAATCATGCAAACTCCCTACTGCTTGCCTACGGTTTATTTAAATGGGGCATTCATGCCGCTGGAAGAAGCCAAAATTTCACCGCTGGATCGCGGCTTTATTTTTGGTGATGGTGTTTATGAGGTGATCCCCTACTTCGGTGGTAAGGGCTTACGGGCAAAGGAACATTTGATACGCTTTGCTCGCAGTATGGAACTGCTCGATATCACAAACCCTCACAGCATTGAAGAATGGCTAAGCGTTGTGGAAGGTCTAGTTGCACACAATAATGAGCCTAACGCGGCAGTGTATATGCAGGTAACACGTGGTGTTGCCAAGCGAGATTTTTCACCTTCAAAAGATACGGTGCCCACGGTATTTTTAATGGCAAATAAACTAAGCCAGCCTCCGGCGAGCCTCTATGAAAACGGGCTTTCCTGCGTAACTGGCGATGATGCGCGATGGGGCCATTGCAACATCAAAGCCATCGCCCTACTGGGTGCCGTTATGCATAAGCATGAGGCTAACCAAGCAGGGGCGGATGAAATTGTATTATTCCGCGATGGCTTTTTAACTGAATCGTCCGCTAGCAATGTGGCGATGGTAAAAGGGGGCGTAATTTTCTGCCCGCCAATGGATAATTTAATTCTAGGCGGTATTACTTATCAGCTGATGATGGACCTCGCACGCGATAACCATATCCCTTTAGAAATCCGTAAAATAAGGCGTCGCGAGGTATTTGCCGCCGATGAGTTATGGATGATGTCGTCCACTAAAGACGTGATTCCGATTACCAAACTCGACGGTAAATTAGTGGGCACCGGCAAACCTGGCGGCATGTTTAAACAAATGAGCGCATTGTTCCAAGCTTACAAAGCGAAACTGTAAGGAGCTTTAAATGGATGTAAAACCAATACCGCCAGAAGAATCGTTACTGCAATTTCCAACTTCATTTCCTGTAAAGGCCATGGGGCGCACCAACCCAACTGAACCAAATGGCTTGGCGCAGGCGGTGTTAGCCATTGTGCTAAAACACGCACCCGACTTCGATGCCGCCTCCCTTGAAATGCGGCCTTCAAGTGCTGGAAAATATTTAGCCGTCACCGCCACCATTAACGCTACTTCGCGTGCGCAAATTGATGCCATTTATTTAGATTTAACGGCACATCCTTTGGTGATTATGGCGCTGTAGTGTGCAAACACTAATGCCGTTCTAATTTATGCAGGCAACTCAGACATTGCAAGTAAGTAGACTCGGGCTGTGCGCCTATGCGCCGCTATTTGCAAAAATGCGTGAAGAGAACATAAATAATGCCGTGCTTTTTCAAACGCAAATGCCTAGTGAGCCCCATCATTGCTGGCTGTTACAGCATGAATCGGTATTCACGCAAGGCCTTGCTGGTAAACCTGAACACTTGCTAGATGCAGGCACAATTCCCGTGATACAAATTGATCGTGGCGGGCAAATTACCTATCACGGGCCAGGGCAATTAGTGTGTTATTTAATACTACAGCTACGCGCACTGAACTATGGCGTAAAGGAACTGGTGCGTCGCATTGAGCAAGCGGTTATCAACTTACTGGATGACTATAAAATTAGCGCTTTCCGTATTAATGGTATGCCTGGCGTTTATGTGCAAAAAGAAGCGGCGCATGCAAAAATTTCCGCTATCGGTTTGCGGGTGGCTAAGCATGCAACCTATCATGGCCTATCCATCAATGTTGATATGGACTTAACGCCTTTTTCGCGCATCAATCCCTGTGGCTTCGAGGGGCTAAAAACTGCGCAAATGATGGACTTTGCGGGTTTCCGCGCAAGCGAGGATAATATCGAGCAAGTAGGTGAGAAACTAACGCTTCATCTTAATCAAATTCTGTTTTCAACATTGATAGAACATTCATAATCGTTCTACCCATTACTGTAAATAACGCAATAGGAACCATCATGGCAGAAGCAGGCGTAAAAGAAAAAAGTGCGGCAAAAACGGCACGGATTCCGATCAAAATTATTCCCATCAATCCCGTTGAGCGTCTAAAAAAACCCGACTGGATTCGTGTCAAAGCGGCATCCACAAGCACCCGCTTTAACGAGATTAAAGAAATTTTGCGGGATGCGAAATTGCACACCGTGTGCGAAGAAGCAAGCTGCCCAAACATTGGTGAATGCTTCGGTAAAGGCACGGCCACCTTCATGATTATGGGTGACCTATGCACGCGCCGCTGCCCGTTTTGCGATGTTGGTCATGGCCGACCATTACCGCTAGACGCTGATGAACCGCGCCATTTGGCAGAAACCATTGCCAAACTTAAATTAAAGTACGTTGTCATCACCAGTGTTGATCGTGATGATTTACGCGATGGCGGTGCCAAACATTTTGTAGATTGCATTGCCGCCGTACGCGAACTCTCCCCTGCTACGCGCATTGAAATTTTAACGCCAGATTTTCGTGGCCGCCTCGATCGCGCCATCGCTATTCTCAATGCCGCCCCCCCCGATGTGATGAATCACAATCTGGAAACCGTGCCGCGCCTATACAAACAAGCGCGCCCCGGTTCCGACTATGCCCATTCACTAAAACTGCTAAAGGACTTCAAAATCCTCCACCCCAATGTGCCAACAAAAAGCGGCCTAATGGTGGGTTTGGGTGAAACCAATGAAGAAATTTTAGAAGTGATGCGCGACCTCCGCGCCCACAATGTAGACATGCTCACCATCGGCCAATATCTACAACCCTCCCAACACCACCTCCCCGTATTGCGCTATGTAACACCAGACGAGTTTGCCATGTTCGAACGCGAAGCCGTAGCGATGGGCTTCAACCACGCCGCCTCAGGGCCAATGGTAAGGTCAAGCTACCATGCAGATCAGCAGGCGCATAGTGCGGGAGTGGTTGTGAACAACATCGCTAATCGCGACTGAACATCAATATTCGCGACTAATACAGCGATAAACGCGACTAACGGTTGTCTGGTACAGAAAAGCAATGTATTTGACAAAAACTGTCGTCCAATCGTAGTTAGGTTGCTTATGTTCCGCCTGCTCTTCTCTTTTCTGATCGTCGGACTCCTCGCAGCCTGCGTGTCCTCAGGCGAGTTTAGAGCAACTACTTGGCTAGTTGGCGCCTAATACTGCTCGAAATAAATCAAGCATCGCCCTTTGCCTGGGTAGGCCAGTAACGTTGTCCGATTTCTCCAGGAACATCCCGTTCTGACGCATATCCACATATCCATGCACCATTGACCACAGAGCAATGGCAACCGTATCGCGATCAAACTCTGATTCGGGAATGGCCTGTTGAATTTCATCGCACAACCAATCATAAATTCGGTCCGTTACTTCAACGATGACCGGATCAGCATAGTCAATCAGATCTCTGCGCCAGAGCAATTGGTAACGGTTGGGATGTTTCAAACCGTAGTTCAGCATAGCTTCGGGAATGGCCTCAATTCTCTCCGCACTGCCCAGCCCCGATTTACCTAGTTGTTTTTCGATATCCGCAAGAATGGTTTGAAACTGTTCAACCGCGATGGCAGTCAGGAGTGATCGCAAATCCTTGTAGTGATTTACGGGGGCCGCGTGGGACACGCCTACCTCGCGGGCAACGGCCCGAATGGTGACAGCTGAGACGCCGTCCGCGTCCAGAAGCGACAGGGCCGCGTCATGAAGCGCTTCTTTGAGGTTACGATGATGAAAAGGTTTGTCTTTGGGCATTTGAATATTGACACCGTCAATTAAATGGAGGATATTGACAGCGTCAATATTAACCGAATGGGCTCAACATGAACAGACTCACTATCGTAGCGGTCACAATGAATGCCATCGTATTCGCACTTTTGATCCCCGTTCTTGAAGTAAACAGCAGCCACCTTACCAATCCGCAATGGCCATCTCACGCCAGGCTTCACGAGGCGTGGCAGCTATTAACCAACGCAGCGATAGCAATTCTGGCACTTCGCCTTGCATTCAGTGGCCGGGATTCTTGGATTGCGATTGCTCTTTGCCTGATAACCGAAGTTTCATTTCTAATCGCATGGGCAACATCCAGTAGCTATGGCGGTTCGATGTTGCATTCAGACGGCACGCAAATGGCCGTAGCAGGTATCAACGTGGCAGTTCTTGTGGTGGCGGCATTAACTTCGCTGCTTGTAGTGAGTGCATTTCGGGAGAAAGCCAAATGAACTCAATCCACATTTTTTGGCCTGTTCTGGCACAAGTTTTTCTGACCCTGACGATGTTAATTCTGCTTGGGGTAAGGAAGACCAAGGCGGTAAAAGCCGGTGATGTGAATCGCAAGCAGGCAGCATTGAACAATAGCGTATGGCCAGAGGATGTGCTCAAGGTCTCCAACAACATTGCCAACCAATTTGAAGTCCCGGTGTTGTTCTATGTACTCTGCCTGGTGCTCTACAGTATTAATGCTGCAGGCGTGGTCGCCATAGTTCTGGCGTGGATGTTCGCGCTGAGTAGGTTCGCTCATGCCTACGTGCATATTGGTTCCAATTATGTGCCTATGAGATTACGGCTGTTCCTGGTTGGGTGCCTGGTAGTGATTACTATGCTCATACTAGTAGCTTGGGAACTTACTACGGGTGTTGTAGCTGCGTAACTCAGGTGTTATGTGGCCTCGTGAATCTCAACGTACAGGCAGCTTATGAAAGAACTAGTCGTTTGGTTAATCCATACACCAGCGGGAACGATCGCTTTCTTATCAGCGGTTGCGGCGTGGCCTGTGCTCTTTTCGGTGGTCACGCTATTTTGCAAGGAACCAACTGAGTGGCCCATCATGTTTGGCGTTGCCATCCAAGAAGCTCTCAGCTTTGCGAAACAAGACGTTTCTCAAGAGGTGGCTCTCCAAATCGTCATGGAGGCAGCAGTACCAATGTCGAAGGTCGATCTTGAAGCGGCTGTCAAATACATAATTAATGGCGACTGAACATCAATATTCGCTACTAATACAGCGATAAACACGACTAGCTAGTTTCTAACGCCTCTCCGCAATTCCTTTCTCAACCACTTCTGCCAGCAATCGTGCTGCTCTTGCCTTGAAAACTAATTCTGGCACCATCCAAATGCTTCTTGCTGCGAAGTCTTCTAAGTGAGTGGCTTCTCGCGCAAGCTTATCTGCATATTCGGGGGTGAAAAAGAAGATATTTTCTGCAATTTCTTTTACCGTTAGATTACTCATTACAAAATCCTTCCTGTGGGCGTTAATGGAGGTTGTTGGACAGTGCAGAACATCAATATTTGCTACTAACACAGCACTAAATGCGACTGATGGTTTTCTGGTACAGAAAAGCAATGTATCTGACATTGGTTTGAAGTTAACCTTGCTCTCCAGCCATTTCCTGTAACGGCTTTATTTGTTAATACTGCCTGTCAGAATACCTAAATATTCTGACAGCACTAGCGTGCGCAAAAGTATTTATATATGTTCTGGCTATAGCGTTTTTATAGCGCTGAACAGCTAGGTTCGCGTACAATCCCTCCTCCATTTTCACTTATACATTATCAAAATATGTTGCCTTCTATTGAAGCTCGTTTAAGCGTTGAAGTTGCGGCCAAGCCCGCGCAAATTGCGGCTGCTATTGCCTTGTTGGATGAAGGTGCTACGGTGCCATTTATTGCGCGGTATCGGAAAGAAATTACTGGGGGGTTGGACGATATTCAGTTGCGCTTATTAGATGAGCGCTTGCGCTATTTGCGTGAGTTAGAAGAGCGGCGTGCGGCGATTATTGAGAACATCGAAAGCCAAGGCAAGATGACTGACGCCTTGCGTGCGAGTATTGCGGCGGCGGAAGATAAAACACGGCTAGAAGATTTGTATTTACCTTACAAACAAAAGCGCCGCACCAAGGCGATGATTGCGAAAGAGGCAGGCTTAGAACCACTTGCTGATGCGTTGTTGGCTGACCCGACATTAACACCCGAAGTAGCCGCCGCGGCCTATGTGAGCTTGACACCTAAGACCGAAGAAAAAGACACCGCTGTGCCAGATGCAAAAGCGGCGTTGGACGGTGCCAAGCAGATTTTGATGGAGCGATTTGCTGAGCATGCGCCCACCTTAACGTGGGTACGCGCTTATTTGGCTGACCATGGCGTAGTGGATGCAAAAATTATTGAAGGCAAGGAAACCGAAGCTGCTAAATATTCTGATTATTTTGCGTACTCTGAAACCCTTAAAACCATTCCTTCCCATCGCGCACTTGCTATTTTTCGCGGACGTAATGAAGGGTTTTTAGGCATTAATTTGCGGCTTGATACCGAGGAAGAAAAACCGGCGAGTACCGCCGCGTTTAATCCTTGTGAAGAAGCCATCGCGCGGCATGCAGGCATTGCGCCTAAAAACCGAGCTGCCGATAAATGGCTATGTGAGGCCGTACGATGGACGTGGCGAATTAAATTATCACTGCATTTAGAAACAGAATTAATGTCGGCCTTGCGTGAAATGGCAGAGGCGGCGGCGATCAATATTTTTGCTAAAAATTTGAAGGATTTGCTACTTGCCGCACCGGCGGGGCCACGGGCTACTTTGGGGCTCGATCCTGGCATTCGCACTGGCGTAAAAGTGGCGGTGGTGGACGCAACAGGTCGGGTATTAGATACCTCCACCGTATACCCGCACGAACCGCGTCGCGATTGGGATGGCGCATTGCACACATTGACTTTACTGTGTAAAAAACATAATGTAGATTTAATCAGTATCGGCAACGGCACGGCATCACGTGAAACCGACAAGCTGGCGGGCGATATTATCAAAGCCGCACCTGAATTAAAGATGACAAAAATCGTGGTGTCCGAAGCGGGTGCCTCTGTGTATTCAGCGTCAGAGTTTGCATCAAAAGAATTACCAGGATTAGACGTGAGCTTGCGCGGTGCGGTTTCTATTGCGCGACGCTTGCAGGACCCGCTTGCCGAGTTAGTAAAAATTGATCCTAAGTCAATCGGCGTTGGGCAATATCAGCACGATGTAAATCAAAGCCAATTGGCGCGATCGCTTGATGCGGTGGTGGAAGATTGCGTTAATGCGGTTGGCGTGGATGTGAATACAGCTTCAGCAGCGCTGCTGGCGCGGGTTTCTGGCCTATCCGCATCGGTGGCGGCGAACCTAGTAACGCATCGCGATACTAATGGCGCATTTGCGAATCGCCAAGCTCTCAAGGCCGTGCCGCGTTTAGGCGAAAAGGCTTTTGAACAGTGCGCGGGATTCTTGCGGATTCGCAATGGTGATAATCCACTTGATGCCTCTGGCGTGCATCCAGAAGCCTATCCACTTGTTGAAAAAATTCTTGCTGACATTCATAAAACGGTTCCCGAAATTATGGCCGATGCTAACCTTGTCAAACGGTTAGAACCCAGCAAATATGCGGATGCCCGCTTTGGTGTACCCACCATTGTTGATATTTTGAAGGAGTTAGAGAAACCCGGTCGTGATCCGCGCCCAGCGTTTAAAGCGGCGACGTTCCAAGACGGTGTGGAGGAACTAAAAGACCTAAAAGTCGGCATGATTTTGGAAGGCGTAGTCACCAACGTAGCGGCCTTCGGTGCGTTTGTGGATATCGGCGTGCATCAGGACGGCTTGGTGCATATTTCCGCGCTAGCGCAGAAGTTTGTAAAAGACCCGCGCGATGTGGTGAAGGCGGGCGATATTGTAAAAGTGCGGGTGTTAGAAATTGATCTAGTACGCAAACGTGCAGCACTCACCATGCGCCTAGACGACGTGCCACGTGGTGGGGCGTTTGGAAGCGCAGCGCCATCGCCTACCAATAATGGTAATAACCGCAATGCGCCACGACTTGGAGGCGCACAAGCTAGTCGTGGGGCACCTGTTGCAGCCGCACCATCGGCGATGGAGTTAGCGTTTGCAAAGCTAAAAAGTACCGCAAAAGCCTAGTTCTATTTTATAAATGCCCTAGAGCAGCCATATAAATATTGGCAGTTCTAGGGCATTTTTTATTTTCAAACACTGCCTTGCAAGTAATCTTTATAACAGCGCCGGAGCTTGGTAACATAGTAGCTTCTAATGTATGTTCTAGCCAATAGCGCCAATGTCAAGCCAACTCAAGTTCAATAATCGCTTCATCCAATCTCTCCCCGCTGATCCTGAAACGCGCAACTTCACGCGACAGGTAACTGGTGCGTTGTGGTCTGCGGTCATGCCTACTGCGGTTGAAGCGCCTCGATTACTGGCCTTTTCTGCGGACATTGCTACGGAGCTTGGCCTTAATCAAGAATCAATGCATAGCGCTGAAATGGTTGCGGCCCTTGCTGGCAATGCGGTGTTGCCCGGTAGCGTGCCTTATGCCACTTGCTATGGCGGCCATCAATTTGGCAACTGGGCGGGGCAATTGGGTGATGGACGGGCAATTTATCTGGGCGAGGTAACAGCAGCTTCTGGGCAGCATTGGGAGCTACAGCTCAAGGGTGCTGGGCCCACGCCCTACTCGCGCCGCGCCGATGGGCGGGCAGTGCTGCGCTCATCGATTCGTGAATTCTTATGCTCTGAAGCGATGCATTATTTGGGCGTTCCCACCACACGAGCCTTGAGTTTAGTGGCAACGGGTGATGACGTAATGCGCGATATGTTTTATAACGGTAATGCGAAAGCTGAACCGGGTGCGGTAGTGTGCCGCGTGGCACCTTCATTTACGCGCTTTGGCCATTTTGAATTACCAGCTTCGCGCGGAGATTTAGGGCTGTTAAAGCAGCTTATTGATTTTACGATTGCGCATGATTTTGCTGATTTACCTTTGGCGGAAAACTCGCCCGAAAACCAAACAGAACGCGTCGGCGCTTGGTTTGCTGAGGTAGCCATAAGCACCGCGAAAATGGTGGCACATTGGATGCGCGTTGGCTTTGTGCATGGGGTGATGAATACCGACAATATGTCGATTTTGGGCTTAACCATTGATTATGGCCCCTACGGTTGGATAGATAATTTTGATCCAGACTGGACCCCTAACACTACTGACGGCGAAGGCAAGCGCTATGCCTTTGGTCGCCAACCAGAAATTGCGCGTTGGAATTTGAGCCGACTCGGGGCGGCGTTAGCCACTTCAGCAGTTGACCCCGAAGCTGAAAAAGCCTTGGTAACAGGTTTAAATAATGGGTTAGCGGATTTTGATAAAACCTACAACAACGAAATCATGCGGCATTTTTGCGATAAGTTTGGTTTTGCAGAATGGCAAGAAAATGCCGCTGGCGATGAAATGGGAACGGCACTCATTAACGATGCCTTCACCCTGCTTCACCAAGCTGAAATGGATATGACCTTGTTCTTCCGCACCTTGGCATTGGTGGATAGCCCCGCCCCTGAAGTGGCCTTATTTGCGGACACATTTTATGGTGCTGCCAGTCAGACGCATATGGCAAGTTTAAGCGCATGGCTGACCCGTTACGCCGCACATATACGCACTGGCGCACCCGACAGCGCACGCCTTGCCCGTATGAACGCCGCAAACCCAATTTATGTGTTGCGTAATTATTTAGCGCAACAGGCGATTGATAAGGCTGAAGCGGGTGATATTAGTATGGTGCAGCAATTGCTGGAACTACTAAAAAACCCCTACACGCCACAGGCTGGCATGGAGGCTTTTGCAGCAAAGCGCCCCGATTGGGCGCGTAATCGGGCGGGATGTTCGATGTTGTCTTGCAGTTCGTAAACTGGAATCACTTAAAACAGCAAGAACAGCAAGAAAAACGCTAAGAAACATTTTCGGCAACAGTGCCGATGCCTGATAAAATTCAGTTCATGAAATTTTTATCTCAACCGTGCGGCGTATCGGCTAATGTCGCGCACTAAAGCTCGCAAAAATCCCGTCGCGCATGCCAAGCACGCCATTGACAATCGGGTAAACGCCGCTGCCGCTAAAATCGGCACGATGGCACCCCCGTCGGCTGCGTTATCGGTACAGCGGGTATTGTCGATTTCCGTGCCTTTACAAGCCGCTATTACAATATCGCTGATTGCACACGCCACCATTATTTTTGGTGTTGGCTTTAAGGTTTTTGATCCCAAAAAATTCGCGCCGCCACATAATGTGATGGACGTGGTGCTAGTCAATAGCAAATCGGCTGAAAAACCGTTAAAAGCCGATGCCTTGGCACAGGCTAATTTAGATGGCGGCGGTAATACTGATCTTAAGCTGCGCGCTTCTACCCCTATGCCGTTGACCGATCAACGCCCCAACAATCCCAAAGCGGGTGAAGAACGGGTAACGCAGCTTGAAAATGAAATGCGTCAGCTTATGACGCAAGCAAAATCTACGGTACAGGTTGTGCAGGGCGAGCTGGCTGTTACCCCAGCGGGTAAACCAGCGCCGTTATCAGCAGACGAGCTAGTACAACGATCAATAGAGATTGCACGCCTAGAAGCGCAGTTGCAGCGCGAATATCAAGCCTATCAAGAACGCCCTAAACGCAAATTTATCGGTGCACGCACCAGCGAATATCGCTTCGCGCAGTATGTAGACGGCTGGAAATTAAAAATCGAACGGATTGGTAATTTAAACTATCCCGAAGAAGCCAAAACTCGCAAACTTTATGGCGCACTGCAATTAACAGTGGCAATAAAATCAAACGGTGAAGTTGAAGAAATACAAATTAACCGCTCGTCAGGTCATAAGCTTTTGGATGAAGCCGCGATGCGCATCGTGCGCTTATCGGCACCGTTCGAGCGCTTTCCAGATAAGATAAAAAAAGACACTGACATCTTGCACATTACCCGCACTTGGCAGTTTTCAAAGGGCGATCAACTGGTGGCGCAATAGGGCAATTTAAGGCCAATTTAAAGCGAATTTAAGGAGCCGAGGGCTATATGAATCAACAACATTCAATCGGCTTTAGTAAGCATCGCTTAGAAGCTCTTACTGACGGTATATTTGCGGTTGTGATGACTTTGTTGGTCATCGAACTAAAAATACCCGAAAGTTTTAATGGCAAAACGGACGCTGCATTACTGCATCATTTAGCAGAGCTGACCCCACGCGTCATTTCATGGGTAGTTAGTTTTTTTGTATTAGCCATATTCTGGATATCTAACCATCGGCAAATGCATTTTGTGCGCGTGGTCGATAGTAAGCTCGTGGTACTGACGATGTTATTTTTAGCATTTGCCTCATGCATGCCATTTTCATCATCCCTCGCTGGGCCTTATGTGATGTTTCATACCTCGCAAATTGTGTACGGCTGCAATATGTTTTTAATGGGCGTAATATCGCTCATCATTTGCCGCTACATCTATCGTCACCCGCAGCTAAGCATCACACCCATGCCTTTAGCTACGTATCACGCCGCGCGTTTTCGTACTTGCGGCTTGTTGTTGGTGGCTATTATTTCCATCGCCATTTCTTATTACTGGCGTGGGGCAGGCAACTTGGCATTTATGTTGATGATACCGATTTCGATTTTAGCGCGTCACCATGAAGCGAAATACCTAGTAACGGGAAGCAATGAACCTGCACCTAATACTGTACCTAACGCTGCTCCTAATACTGCCGCCAACCCGCTATTAGCAACAGCGCCTGTCGCTAAGAAAAATTCTGGTAAAGTCAGACGCAGAAATTAATCGTAATGTTGAATACCGCAAATTCAAAAACTAAGCAAATTTGCTTAGGCAAACCTGCCTAGGCAAAGTACCGTTTCATAACGCATGGCCACCCGATTATCTGTTGCGTGCTGATGAAACACCGCATCAATAGCGGCAATAGCAGCGATGCCTTCAGCACTCTCAGGCGTAGGCATGTAGGAACGCGAGAACACCAGTGCGCGTAAGGCTTCGGCACTTAAAAAATGGGTATGGGCAAATCGCTGCTCAGGGATTTTTTGCCCGAAAAAATCAGGCACGCCAGCACGTTCATCTTGATTAACCATCTCACGGCGGCGAACGCCTCCAAATTCCGAAAATAGGCCGTTAAGGCTGGTATTTAAGGGGTCGCCAACCAGCCTATCATTCCAAATTAGCGCTACATGGCCGTAAGGTTTAAGAATTCTTATAAACTCAGCCCGCGCTTTTTCGACATCAAACCAATGAAACGCTTGCGCTGCGCAAACCAAGTTTTTTGAATGTGTATTTAAACCAGTGGCTTCAGCAGTACCATTGACGCTACGGTAAAACTGATCCGCGCCTAAAGCAGCATCAGCAACTTTACGCATGGCTTCGTTAGGCTCTACGGCTTCCACCACATAGCTGCACGCTAATAGTCCCTTGGTGAGCAACCCCGTACCCGCACCAATATCTGCCACTGCGGGTGAGGCCACCGGATTTACGGTTGCCATCAACTGCGCAAATAGCGCAGGCGCATAGCCAGGCCTTGCTAAGGCGTAGTTAGCCGCTTTATCGCCAAACACCTTCGTCACACCACCAATATCACCATATTGGGCGTGCAAATTTGCATGGGCATTCGCGTTGGCGCTGTTAGATAACTCAATATTCATGACGCTATTATGCGACAAACTGAACTAGGCCGCTTAAAAGCTTAATGACGCTAAATTTAAGTTGCAAAATGTAGCGCTAATACGACTATTTTGACTGCAAATATTGCCGTAAAAACGGCAGCACTATTTTTTCATACCCCGTCGGGTCGTGCTGGAGTAGGTCTACATGGGCGGCACCCTCTACTTTCCACAGCAGTTTCGGGTAATTTGCAGCATCAAAAATACGCTGTGTTTCAGCGAAGGTAGTGTGAGCATCTTGGGCACCCGATGCAATCAAAATCGGCATTGTCAAACTAGGCAATTCACTAATCGGCCGCAATTGGCTCGGCCACACGCCTAAACGCAACGGCAATTGTACGAGCAACAGCGGCGCTGCTGCGTAACCAATTTTGCCAAACGGCATCGTCACGCGGTTAGCAATGGCATCCTCAATGGTTGGGAACATAGATTCCAACACCATTGCCTGCACCTGCCCTTTAGGCTTAGCCAATACCGCAGCCGCCGCACCAAGCGACATGCCGATAATGCCAATTTTTTCATTCGGTAATTGTTGCGACAAAAAGCCAAGCGCGGCGTTAACGCCTTGCGCCTCACGGGCTCCGAAAGTAATTGCCGCACCACTGCTTTCACCATGTGCCGGTAAATCAATCAGCAACACTGCGTATCCCAAGTTACGCAGTAACCGCGCGCGCGTTAACATTTGCGTCCGATCCGCCAGCACGCCATGCAGTAGCAATACCGCACCACCACCAACGCTCCGCTTTGCAAACCAGCCGGAAATTGTTTCGTTTTCAGCGCTAGCGATATTAACCGTAACCGCCTGCAGATCCGCCGGTGGCGCACCTACGGGATGGTTGGCAGGAGCGACGAAGGAAGTACCTAGTTGCCATGCAAAAAACAGGATGATGATAACGCCAACGCCGATTAACGAGACGATAAATTTCTTAAAGAGTCTTTTCAATGAGTATTTTCTCTAAATTGCCCTGTTTTATAGAAGGGAAGACGAGCTGCTACCCCACAAATCCCCTCGCGCTAAACTCTACAAACGTAAACTTACCTGCCGCATCCGTTGCCGTTAGCCGATAAGTGCCATCTTGGGTAATGGGGAGCTTCATGACTTCGCTTGCTTGCGTGGTGGTGAGCACTTTACCGTTTAATAGCCACAGCACACTACCACTCGCACCACTGACGGTAAGGTTTAATATCGTATCGACAGCCATCTGGCTATTTTCAGTGCGTTTAGTTGCTGATCCCAGACTCACTCGTACTACTGGCACAACGTTAGCGGCCATGCGTTTAGGCGCAGCGCGAATCACGCTACCGGGTTCAACGCCGTGCATGACTAAACCTGCTTTAGCCGATTGCTTTGGTGCGCAGCCGGTCTTATACGGCGGTGGTTGTGATTGGCTGCGGACGGGTTCTTGTAACCATGGTTGCAATAAGTTAGGCCATCGGGCAATTTCTACTTCCTGTACGCCAGTGCTGCCCTGCATGCAGGCAGATGTTAATCGCAGGCCGCTAGTAGTTTCTTGCCAAACCACTTCGCGCAGACCTTGGGTATTAGCGCGTTCCGCCATTGTGGGGGGGGCGGTTTCATTTA
>JANMDR010000067.1:0-8348 GCA_031376425.1 Betaproteobacteria bacterium | reverse complement strand
CTCCTGGTAGCTGACGTTTGCTATTGCTAGCCAAGCCACCAACCCTCGCGGGCTGGCCGTCAACGACTTGTGCCTTCAACACCTGGCGATGTATCTGGCGACCCCACGGGGATTCGAACCCCGGTACCTACCGTGAAAGGGTAGTGTCCTAGGCCTCTAGACGATGGGGTCAAAACCTTTGGACTAGCCATGCTTGGAAACATTCCAAACTTCTCAGAAATTCTTGGTGGAGGTAAGCAGGATCGAACTGCTGACCTCTTGCATGCCATGCAAGCGCTCTCCCAGCTGAGCTATACCCCCCAAACGATCCGCGCGCTGTTTATTATTACCAAACATCGCTACGCATTTCGAAGAAGGTCAATTATACGGCTTTTTTTGGTTCTTGCAAATACCTAGGCGATTTTTTTCTTTGGGTTTTAAGACTTTGAGCTGCCTTAAATGCGTCTAAACACCGCTTTGCCGCGTATTAATGAATGACTTTATGGTTTTCAGGCATGTTGATAATGCGCTGATAATGCATCTAATGCTTGCATCATTAGCGCGAAACCGTAAAATTAGATCATTCACTATTTGAAGGTTTAGCATGTCTGTAAACGACAACCCAGCTCTGAGCAACAATCCTCACGCCCAACCCATAAAAACACCTGATTCGAATCTCACCCAACCGCAAATGATTTCCGCCATTCTCAAACGTGCGGGTGAGTTCATTTTAGGCAAAGACCCCCAATTAAAAATGGCGCTGACCTGCATTTTAGCGCGTGGGCATTTATTGCTGGAAGATATACCAGGCGTAGGCAAAACCACGCTCTCTCATGTTTTGGCGAGTTTATTAGGTTTGAAATACCAGCGGATTCAGTTCACCTCCGATTTACTGCCGGCTGACATTATTGGGGTGTCTATATTTGATCGCGATTCCAGTGCGTTTCGATTCCATCACGGGCCGATCTTTTCGCAAGTCATTCTGGCGGATGAAATTAATCGGGCATCACCAAAGGCGCAAAGCTCATTGCTCGAAGCGATGGAAGAGCGGCAGGTGACTGCCGATGGCGTAACAATGCCTCTTCCTAACCCGTTCTTTGTTATCGCTACCCAAAATCCGTCGCATCAAGTGGGTACATTTCCACTTCCAGAATCACAGCTAGATCGTTTTTTAATGCGCCTAACTTTAGGTTATCCCGACCAAGCGGCGGAACGCGCGCTGCTGCGCGGCGAAGATCGACGATTAATGCTTAAAACATTGGCACCGGTGATCAGCGCCAATAATCTCATTGCGCTGCAAGAGGCCGTGCCGCAGGTGTTTGTATCCGATGCATTGATAGATTATGTGCAGGCCTTAGTGGCGCATACCCGTGATTCGTCACGGTTCGAAGCAGGATTATCACCGCGAGCGGGCTTGGCGCTGCTGCGTGCAGCACAATCACACGCACTTGTTAGCGAGCGCAAGCAGGTACTGCCTGAAGACGTGCAAGCTGTTATTCCAGCAGTGGTGGGGCACCGCCTCCGCGCCTTGGGCTCCGCGCAAAACAAAGTGCTTGATCCGGCGCAAGAGATGATACGTGCGGTGGCCATTCCGTAAGGCGTGTGACAACCATGGCGCAATCTAAACTGAGCCCCACCTTGCCCGCTAAAGAATCGGCGCCATCACTGCGCGAGCGCATTGCCGACTGGATTTTTCGCGCACGCACACCGGAGCAGCCACCGGTAGTGCTAGTGCAGCGGCGCATTTTTATTATTCCCTCGCGCAATGGTTTCTACTTCGCCTTCGTCCTACTCTTGCTGCTGATTGCGTCGATTAATTATGCGTTATCGCTCGGCTATTTTCTGACGTTTTTGCTAGCAGGCTTAGGCTCGGTGGCCATGCTGCACACCTTTCGCAATTTAGCGCAGTTGGCTATATCCTATGGCAAATGCGATCCGGTGTTTGCCGGTGAAGTGGCGTATTTTCCAATCATTTTGCACAATAGTTCGCTACCACGCTACGCTGTAGCGGTGAAACGCAAGGCCGATAAAATTCGTGGTGATCGCGTTAGCAAGGATGCGCCAAAAGAAACCAAAGCCGAGAAAAAAAACCGGCTATTGCGCGCAGCAGAAATCGCTAGCTACGCCGATATTGCCACCAACAATAGCGCTACCATTGTGCTTCCTGCGCCCACGCAACACCGAGGGCGTTTAAAGCTATCGCGTATTGAAGTATTTACGGAATATCCGGTAGGCTTGTTTCACTCTTGGAGCTATGTAAATTTCGATATTTCCTGCCTCGTCTATCCTAAGCCGGATAGTCGCGCCGGTGCGCTACCCAGCCAAGCATCAGCCAATGGCAGCGGTAATATACCCATCAAAGGCGATGAGGAGTTTCAATCTTTACGGGCTTATAAACCGGGTGATACGCCACGGCAAATTGCGTGGAAAGCCCTTGCACGTGAACAAGGCTTATTGACCAAAGAATTCGGCAGCACCGGCTCGGCAGATCTATGGCTCAATTATGATGACCTACCTAACGACGGCATGGAAGATCGCCTCGCAAAACTCACCTACTGGGTGCTCGAAGCCGACCGCCAAGAGCGCCATTATGGCCTAGCGCTGCCTACACTAAAAATAGCGCCAAGCTATGGTGCCACACATCGCCTAGCCTGCTTAGAAGCGCTGGCGCTCTATCGCATTGACGACAATGTATAACCCGACCACGCAAGGTGCACTTAATCTCAAAAACGTGATCTGGTTGTTGATTACGATGGCGCTGGTGATCGCGCCGCACGCGCTACGTTTGCCGGTATGGATAACTGCTGCCTGCGTGGCGGCGGGTCTGGCACGTTGGCATATTGCTCGGCGCGGTTTGCGCGCGCCCAACTCTTGGGTGATGGGCATCATGGCTTTACTGATTGCGGGTGGCACATGGTTTCAATATCGGGCGTTTTTTGGGCGCGAAGTCGGTGTTGCCTTACTGGTGGTCATGCTCTGCCTAAAGATTTTAGAAATGCGTGTCAAGCGCGATGCCTTGCTGGTGATCTTCCTTGGCTTTTTCATGGTGATGACTAACTTCCTTTACAGCCAAACGATTTTTATTGGCGCGTATATGTTTACCTGCGTGTTATTTTTTGTCGCCACCCTCATCGGCTTTAACCGCGTAAATACCGAAGCAACTACCCGTGAGCGCTTAAAGCCAGCCGCATGGCTGTTGGTGCAGGCTGTACCGCTCATGCTGGTAATGTTCTTTCTATTTCCACGAGTATCCGGCCCACTTTGGCGTATGCCCTCGCAAGGGCAAGCCACTACCGGTCTGAGCGACAAAATGTCGCCCGGCGATATTGATAAATTGATGAAGAGCGATGAACTGGCGTTTCGCGTTGATTTTGAAGGCCCGACACCGCAACCGTCCGAACTCTATTTTCGTGGTCCGGTGCTAAGTTTGTTTGATGGCACCACATGGTCGCTCATGGCGAGTGCTAACACCAGCGCCCAAGATATCGTGATGACGCCCCTTAGCCCGGCAATCTCGTATCGCGTGACGCAGCCGCCAAGCTCGCATCAGTATTTGTTCGCACTCGATTTATTGGGGGGCTTGCCACCGGAAGCTGAAATTACGGCTGAATACCAATTGCGCAGCATTGCAGCACCCAATGCGCTGCGTGCATACAGCATGAAATCTCATTTGCAATATCGCGCGGGTAATACCCTATCAGCTCCAATAAAAAAGCGGTATCTTGCGCTTGGTTTTGGCAATCCTCGCACCATTGAATGGGGGCGCAGTCTGCGTGTTAAGCATGGAGAAGATAATGTTGCTTTGGTGGAGGAAGTATTAGAAAAATATCGCAACGAATTTGAATACACCTTGGAGCCACCAAAACTAGCCGTCAATCCAATGGATGGTTTTTTGTTCCAAAGTAAAAAAGGGTTTTGCGAACATTATTCGGGCAGCTTTGCCTTGCTGATGCGGGCGGCCGATATTCCGGCGCGCGTCGTTACTGGCTATCAAGGCGGGGAAACAAATTTTGTTAACCAGCAACTGGTTGTCAAGCAATCCGATGCCCACGCATGGACGGAAATTTGGCTAGACGACCGTGGCTGGGTGCGCGTTGACCCGACCAGCGCCGTATCACCATTACGCGTGAATCAGGGCGTAAACGCTGCCCTAGGCCCGCTAAATACCTTCGAAAGCATGATGGCCGCCGATAAATTGGGTCTACTCAAAGCCATGCAGCAAAACTGGGACGCCATCAATAATAAATGGACGCAGTGGGTCATTGGCTTCAACGCTGATCGCCAGCAATCCTTATTTTCTTGGGCGGGATTGCAGAATGTTGATTGGCAAACCATTGGCTTACTGATGCTGGCAGCTTTCATACTAGTGGGTGTCATTATTTCCGCACCCCTCATGTGGCGCCTTTATCGGGTAAAAACCGATCCAGCAGCGGCGGCATTTAAGCGGTTTACCGCAAAACTAAACCGTGTTGGCTTAAAACACGAGGCTTGGGAAGGGCCGCAGGATTTGCTTGCTCGGGTAAATGACTCGCGCTATGCGCTATCAACGGCATCGCAAACGGCTGCGCGCGCTGTTCTTGAACGCTATATTTCACTACGCTACGGTACTGAAAGCACCCAAACCGGCGCACAAAAACGCGCTACAGTAGCGCAATTAAGGCGCATGATTGCTGCTTTTCGCCCACGAAGCAAATAAAAATACGTTATAATTGAAGGCTTTGCGATTGCATACGTCGTGTATGTGGCCTTTTCGGCCCTTATCGGCCACCGCAACTTCGCACTATCACTTCAGGCATATTGCCTGCCTAATTTTTTGAACACAGGAAATTGCTATGAAAATCGCTATGGAATTGCGCGCTGGAAACGTGGTAATGATCGGTAAAGACCCAATGGTGGTTTTGAAAGCCGAATACAGCAAAGGTGGCCGTAACGCCGCAGTTGTAAAAATGAAATTCAAAAACCTGCTGACGTCATCTGGCATGGAAACAGTTTACAAAGCTGACGACAAATTTGATGTGGTCTCGCTTGAGAAAAAAGAAAGCACCTATTCGTATTTTGCTGATCCCATGTATGTATTTATGGATCAAGAATTCAACCAGTACGATATCGAATCCGACAGCATGGGCGATGCTTTGAACTATCTTGAAGCTGGTATGGAATGCGAAATTACGCTTTATGAAGGCCGCGCGATTTCAATCGAGCTACCAAATTCCGTAGTACGTGAAATTCAAACCGACCCAGCCGTACGTGGCGACACCTCGGGTAAAGTAATGAAACCAGCCACTTTGGTGTCAACCGGCTATGTCATTTCAGTGCCAATGTTCTGCGAAGCTGGCGACAAAATTGAAATTGACACCCGTACAGGCGAATATCGCCGTCGTGTTTAACTAAAGACGGCAATATTACTAACAACGGTGCGCAACTAGCGCATCCAGTGTTAAATTAGAAAGGCACGATTTTCGTGCCTTTTTTCATTGCTGAAATTTGCAAAATGCCAAAAAAAACCACCACCAGCTACGACGAAAATTGCATTGCCTGCCCGCGTTTGGCACAATTTTTAGTCGATACCAAAACCAAGTACCCGACTTACTTTTGTAAGCCCGTCAATAATTTTGGCGCTGTTGGCGCGCAACTGCTCATCGTTGGCCTAGCACCGGGTATGCACGGCGCAAACGCCACGGGACGGCCCTTTACGGGCGACCATGCGGGAATTTTGTTGTATGAAACCTTGCATAAGTTTGGCTTTGCTAGCAAGCCAGTTTCTATCGCTGCCGATGATGACCTGCAATTACTTAACTGCCGAATCAGCAATGCCGTGAAGTGCCTGCCGCCGGATAACAAACCGACCTTGGATGAGATTAAAACCTGTAATCACTTTCTTGCAGCCGAGATTAATGCCTTCTTAGCACCGCAGAAACAAACTGGAGACTCAAGTAATAAAGCCATCTTGGCGCTAGGCTTAATCGCCCACCAAGCGGTATTGCGTGCGCTTGGCAAGAAAAACGGCGATGCCAAATTTGCCCACGGTGCCGCTCATGATTTGACGGCAGGCACAATGCTTTTTAACAGCTACCATTGCAGCCGCTATAACACCAATACCAAACGGCTGACCACTGCAGGTTTTGAAGCGGTGTTTTCAGCCATTAGCAACCATCTTACTAAGCACCTCACACCGCGTGTTTGATCCCAAACCCATCTTAGCGCAACTGCCTGGCCTGCCGGGTGTATACCGCATGAAAAATGCGGAAGGTGTCGTCATTTACGTTGGTAAAGCCCGCGATCTTAAAAAGCGGGTATCGAGCTATTTTCATAAGCAACACGCCAGCCCGCGCACCACGGTGATGGTGGCACAGATAGAAGCGATTGACACAACAGTAACGGCGAGCGAATCTGAGGCCTTGCTGCTTGAAAATAATCTCATTAAATCACTCGCCCCACGCTATAACGTGTTGTTTCGAGATGATAAGAGCTATCCCTACATTATGGTCACCGGTCATGCGTTTCCACAAATTCGCTTTTATCGTGGCACTCACATAAAGCCTCACCAATATTTTGGCCCTTTTCCCAGTGCGTGGGCGGTACGTGAGGCGATCTCGCACCTGCAAAAAGTGTTTAAATTACGCACCTGCGACGATACCGTTTACGCCAATCGTTCGCGACCCTGTTTGCTGCACCAAATTGGCCGCTGCTCTGCACCTTGCGTTAAAAAAATTGGTGCGAATGATTATGCTCGTGATGTTGGCAATGCGGCGCTATTTTTGCAAGGCAAAGAAAACGAAGTGCTTAACCAGCTGCAGCAAAAAATGGAACAATGCTCGGAAACCCTTAATTTTGAGGGTGCTGCACAGTTTCGCGATCAAATTCGGGTGCTGCAAAAAGTGCTCACCAAACAATATGTAGAATCTGGCAGCGAGCGCGATGTGGATGTGTTGTGCGCTGTGCAACGTCACGGTACATGGTGCGTAAATTTGGTGATGATTCGCGGCGGGCGGCATTTGGGTGACAAGAGCTTCTTCCCCCAAAATGCGTTCGACGTTGACGCCGCGATGCTGATGGATGCATTTATGGAACAGCACTATGGCACTCAAACGCCGCCCAATACAGTCATCTCCGACGTTATTGCCGATGCCGCACAGTGGCAGGAAACGCTTTCCGAAATAGCGGGCAAAAATATCAAAGTAGTTACCCGCGCACAAGGCGAAGCCAAGGTATGGCTGGCAATGGGCACTAAAAATGCCATCTTGGCGGTAGAGCAACGCGAAAGCGAACGCGCTACTCAAGAACGCAAGCTAGCCGCGCTGAATGTAGCGCTAGGCTTAGAGGATATAAAACGCGTGGAATGCTTCGATATTAGCCACACCATGGGCGAAGCCACTGTGGCCTCGTGCGTGGTATTTGATCGTGGCGCCATGCAGTCTTCAGAATACCGGCGCTACAATATTTCTGGGATTACACTAGGCGACGATTATGCGGCCATGCGTGATGTCCTCACGCGCCGTTATAAAAAGTTAGTCATCAACGATATTGCCGCAAATCCAGCTACCGACCTTTCTGAAGCCGAACTGCACGATACGCACTTAAACGATATAGCGCTAAAAATTCAGCGCCAAGTACCCGGCGACGGTAAAAATAGCAAAATAGCGGATGTGCCGCCCAAGCCAGATTTAGTGCTGATTGACGGCGGCAAAGGGCAACTCAGCGTGGCCGAAGAAGTGATGGCAGAATTGGGTATTGCCGACATTATTTTAGTCGGCGTAGCCAAGGGTGAGGATCGCAAGCCGGGGCTGGAAACCCTTATATTTGGCGGCTCTCGGCGCGAACTTAATTTGCCAATCGATAACGCTGGTTTTCATTTAATTCAACAAATTCGTGACGAGGCGCATCGCTTTGCCATTACCGGTCATCGCGCTCGCCGTGCTAAAAAGCGTAACACCTCAAGGCTGGAAGATATCCCTGATGTGGGACCCAAAAGGCGTAAGGCATTGCTTGCTCATTTTGGGGGGCTGCAGGGTGTGATTGCGGCGAGCGTAGATGACTTAATCAAAGTAGACGGGATTAGCCGTAAAATAGCGGAAACTGTTTACAATGCGCTGCATTGAGTTCGCCGTCTTCCGTAGTTCGTGATTCATTGAAACCCTGAAACCATTCATTTTGACTTCTAAAATAAATATTCCCAATATTCTCACATGGCTCCGTATCGGGGCTATACCGCTTTTTATCGCGGTATTGTATATCGATGAATCGTGGCTCACACAGCGACAAATCAACGTGACCGCGTGGGCGATCTTTGTAGCAGCGGCGATTACCGATTGGCTGGATGGTTATTTGGCACGCAAGCTCAATCAAACCAGTGCTTTCGGCGCGTTTTT
>JANMDR010000034.1:0-11784 GCA_031376425.1 Betaproteobacteria bacterium | reverse complement strand
ATTATCAATAGTGACGGCACCGTCAAACGCACCTTCATCGGCTATTCAGAAGAATCGGTAGATAAAGTAATGCGCGAAGTAGCCGAAGCGATTTTAAGCGCGGTATATCCTAAGCCAGTAGCAGCCAAAGGTGATGATGCCACTACCGCTAAAGCACCGGTGGCAATCGCGGTTGCCGAGAAGCTGAACCAGTAGAGCGCGTCTATAAAAAGCTGAAGAAGCTTCAGTTTACGTCTCCTACAGTGTCGTAGGGTGCAATCAGCGTAAGCGCCAATTGCACCGAGTGACGGAAAAGTGGTCATAGCCCGTTTTTAGATTTGCAGCAGAGTTAACTCTGGAAACGGCTCGAACTTACACAGTCCGGCGCAATAGGCGCTACGCTGATTGCGCCCTACGGGCTAGCGCACATCTTCAATCACCTTCCCGGTATTACCTAACCCCCCCATTGCAACGCGCTCAATGCTGCCCCGTAGCTTAGTTAAATCACGCAAATCATCGGCGATTCTTACAATATCCAATTCAGTTTCAGCCTCACAACGCAGCACCATTTGATCTTGCTGGTTTGCGTCATGACTTACCGTTAGGCAGGCGCGGGTGATGTTGGGATGGCGTTTCAACACTGCAGCAATTTGTTCTGGATGGATAAACATACCGCGTACTTTGGTGGTTTGGTCAGCACGACCTAGCCACCCGCGTATGCGCATATTGGTGCGTCCGCAGGGCGACACGCCTTTGAGTACGGCTGATAGGTCTCCGGTTGCGAAGCGCACCAAGGGATAATCGCGATTAAATGTGGTTACTACCACTTCGCCTACTTCACCATCGGGCAATACATCCCCCGTTCCAGGGCGAACGATCTCGACGATGCGATTTTCTTCCACCAATAAGCCATCGCGTGCACTTGTTTCATAGGCAATAATGCCTAAATCTGCCGTGCCATAGCACTGCATTGCTGTAATGCCACACTCGGCAAAATAGCGTTGTGTTGCTGGCAAAAATGCTTCTCCTGATACCAAGGCGCGGCGAATCGAGCTGATATCAGTTCCTTGCGCCGCGGCCTTTTCTAGCAGCAATTTTAAAAAAGATGGCGTACCCACATAGCCGCTGGGTTTCAGCGCGGCAATGGTGGCTAACTGCATATCCGTCTGCCCTACTCCACCTGCTATTACGCCACAGCCTAAGGCGCGTAAGCCGGTTTCAAACATCGAGCCTGCTGGCGTCAAGTGATACGAAAAGGTATTGAGCACAATATCGGTGGCACGGAACCCTGCGGCAAAAAACGCGCGTGCCGTGCACCACCAATCGTCGCCAACGCCTTCAGGGTCATAAATGGGACCAGGTGATACGAATATATTCGCAAGCTGTCCAATCGGTGTGGCATTCAAGCCACCAAAAGGTGGATTGGCTGCTTGCAAAGTAATAAGCGCACTTTTTCGCGTGACGGGTAATTGTGCCAAACCCGCGCGGGAATTTATCTGCGCTACATCATAGTTGGCAAGGTGTGCAGCAAAGTACGGTGCGTACTGTTTTGCGTGCGCTAGCTGGTTGCCAAGCGCCTTAAATAGGGCGTTCTCACGGTGCTCTGGCGCTCTAGTTTCGAGCTCATCATAGTGCGTATTGGCGGTCATTATTGGTTGCATTGCTGAATCCATCGCTATGCCAACCAACGTTTGCGGCGACGATAATGCTTCACGTCTCTGAAGCTTTTACGCCCTGCTGTGGATAGACCCAAATAGAATTCTTTTACGTCTTCATTATCGCTTAAATGTTTGGCGTCGCCTTCCATTACCACACGGCCATTTTCTAAAATATAGCCAAAATCGGCGAAGCGTAGTGCCACCATAGTGTTCTGTTCTGCTAACAAAAAACTTACTTTTTCTTTTTGGTTTAAGTCACGGACGATGCTAAAAATTTCTTCGACTACTTGCGGCGCCAAGCCCATTGATGGCTCGTCGAGCAAAATCATTTTTGGGTTGGACATCAAAGCGCGGCCAACTGCCGTCATTTGTTGTTCACCACCAGAAGTGTAGCCAGATTGCGATTGGCGGCGCGTTTTTAAGCGCGGGAAATAGGCGTAAACCCGCTCTAATTGGGCTGCTACTTCGGCTTTAGAGGCATTCAAGGTATATGCGCCGGTGAGTAAGTTTTCTTCTACCGTTAAGTGCGCGAAGCAGTGGCGGCCTTCCATGACTTGAATCACACCCCGCTTGACTAAATCGGACGGGGTCAGGTTATGAATCTGCGCCCCCTTATAGCTGATACTGCCCTTGGTAACTTCACCGCGCTCACTATGCAGCAGGTTTGAAATCGCGCGAAGGGTCGTCGTTTTGCCGGCGCCATTTGCCCCTAACAAGGCAACAATGCCGCCTTCAGGTACGTTAAGCGATACGCCCTTGAGCACTAAAATCACGTGATTGTAGATAACCTCAATACCGCTCACGCTCAATAGGGGCGGGGCTTTGGTACTCGTTGTTGGTGCCGATGCAATAGCGACTTCAGTTTGCATTATTGGGTTCCTTGCACGTTGCGGTGCGATTTTTGGTGAGACTTTTGACCCTAGAGACGATATGTCGGGTTAGCGTAGTAACGCTGCAGTACTAACCCGACATATGTTGATGCTTTAAGACACTACATTACGACAATACCGCTAGCCCGTTTTAGCGCAATTCACCGGCGTGATTTTCTTGTCTGCGGCATACTTAGCTGCTTGTGCATCGATCATGGGGCGGAGCATTTTCATATCGGCTTCGTACCAGTCAGACGTATAGCTCCAGCCTTTGCCATCCCACGTATGAATCCGTGCCTTACGTGCACCTTCATGGTCGTTACACGAAGTTTTAATCGGCTGCAAAATGCCTTCAAAGCCCATCGCCTTGATGCGTGCGTTGTCGATATTTAGATTCTCAGCACCCCAACGTACTTGCTCGCCAGTCATTGGCTTTTTACCGTATTTAGTTTGCGCTGTGCGTACCGCTTCAACCACTAACATCGCGCTAATCATGCCGCGGTTATACAGCACACCACCCACGTCTTTTACGTTGCCAGCAGTACCCTTGTTTTTAGCGTACACATTTTTTGCCATGTCTTTATGCACGATATTGTCACGCTCAGAGCTGTGCTGGAACGCCAAGCCGTTATAGCCCTTCGCGGCGGCTTCTGCAGGCTGGGTATCTTGCTCGGCCGCACTCCACCATACGCCATACATCTGCAAACGCGGGTAGCCCACGGCAATAGCTTCTTTAATCGCTGTGGAATTCATCGCACCCCAGCCCCATAAAAACACATAGTCTGGTTTTTGCTGGCGCACTTGCAGCCATGTGGCTTTTTGTTCTAAACCGGGATGCGTCACGGGTAACTTCACCAATTCAAAGCCATGCTTTTTAGCGTGTTCTTCCATGACTGGAATAGGCTCTTTACCAAATGGGGAATCGTGATACACCAGCGCAATTTTTTTACCCTTCAAACTGCCCTTGCTGCTCACGTGCTGCACCAAAATATCGGCACCCGTCCAGTAAGTCCCCATTAGCGGGAAATTCCACTGGAATACGCTACCGTTTACTGATTCAGATCTGCCATAGCCCGTGGTAAAAATTGGCACTTTATCAACTGGCGCTTTATCACTGATGGCGAAAGTAACACCGGTAGAAAGCGGATTAAACGCGGTGGCACCCGTGGGGCCTTTGCCTTTTAAGCGCTCATAGCATTCCACCCCTTTGTCGGTAGCGTACGCGGTTTCGCACTCTTCAAATGTGAGCTTGACACCGTTGATACCACCATCGCGCTCATTGATTAACTTCAAATAATCAACAAAACCATTTGCCCAAGGGATTCCGTTAGGCGCGTAGGCTCCTGTTCGATAAACCAACACCGGTACAAACTGTTCCATTGGGGTTTGCGCAATTGCGGCACTTCCCAATAATGTGGATACCGCAGTTACTGCAAGCACTGCACTCTTAAAATTCATATTCATGGCACTCCTCCATTTAACTAATTTTAGAAAATTCAAAGCAACAACTAAAAATCCCAATGCTATTAATGTGGGAAAGGCCACAATCGTAACTTATCCTTCGCCACCGCCCACAACCGCGCCAAACCATGCGGCTCTACAATTAAAAAGAACACAATCAATGCACCAAAAATCATAGCCTCTAAATGTGCACCCGTCGCCGTGCTAATCGGGATGCCAAACCAATGCGGAATTTGCGTTAATACAATTGGCAATAACACAATAAACGCTGCTCCCAAAAACGAACCTAAAATAGAGCCCAAGCCACCAATAATAACCATAAACAAAAGACTAAATGAACGGTTCACATCAAACGCCGCTGGCTCCCATGAACCCAAGTGCACAAAGCCCCATAAGGCACCAGCCACACCGACAATAAATGAGCTAACAGCAAAGGCGGAGAGCTTTGCAAACACCGGACGTATGCCGATAATTTCTGCCGCCACGTCCATATCACGCGTCGCCATCCACGAGCGGCCAATGTGCGAACGCACTAGATTTTTAGCCACTAGACTGAAGAAAACGACCAAGCTCAGTACAAACAGGTATTTTGCAAGGGGACTTTCAATGGGAAAACCAAACATCGTCACTGCCGGTGCCGAAACTGAACCAGAAGACGAATCATTGGTAAACCACTTTACGCGTGAGAATAACCAATCGCAAAAAAACTGCGCCGCCAGTGTCGCTACCGCTAAATACAATCCCTTAATGCGCAAGCTCGGTATGCCAAAAAACATACCCGCCACCGTAGAAATTAACCCCGCCAACGCAAACACCAGCAAAATATTTAATTCTGGAATGCGGGTAGCAATATTAAACGCCGCATACGCGCCTACCATCATGAAAGCGCCAGTGCCCAACGATATTTGCCCGCAGTAACCCACCAATAAATTGAGACCTACCGCTGCGAGCGCCAAAATTAAAAAAGGAATTAAGATGGCGCGAAATAAATACTCGCTAGCAAAGAAAGGAATCACTAAAAATACTACTGCCAGCAAAGCCACCATAAACCAACGATCCTGCGCGATAGGCAGCAGCGCTTGATCATCGATGTAGCGGGTTTTAAATTGGCCGTTTTCTCTATAAAACATTTGGGTACCTTTAAAAATTCGATTTTCTAAGCGAGGCTAGGCGCGAACGAAAAATTTCGACGACGCATATACCAAATATGTAAGGAGACATTTTTCGTGAGCAACAACGCATCGCGACGAAAAGTGGATTTTTAAAGGTACCCAATCTAAACCCTATCTATATGACGTTCGCCAAACAGACCCTCTGGACGAAACAATAAAAATCCTAACGCCAACACGTAGGCAAACCAATTTTCAATACCGCCGCCAATGATTGGACCTAAATACACTTCGGCAATTTTCTCACCGACACCAATTATTAAGCCGCCCACAATCGCACCTGGCACCGAGGTAAAGCCGCCAAGAATCACCACCGGTATGGCTTTCAAGGCAATCGATACCAATGAAAATTGCGCACCAAACTTAGAACCCCAAGCAATGCCGGCCACTAGCGCCACCACTCCAGAAACACTCCAAACAATCACCCAGATACGGTTAAGCGGGATACCTACAGACTGTGCTGCTTGATGGTCGTCCGCCACCGCACGTAGCGCCCTGCCCGTTGCGGTTTTCTGGAAAAATATTGCCAGCACCGCAACTAGTGCGGCGGCAACACCAGCCGTGTACATATCTGCTACGTTAATTAGAATGCCACCGGAGAAGGTTGATTCCAAAATCATCAAAGGCTCGATTGGTAGGCCTAAATTTATAGGATAGCTTTCTGACCCAAATACCAACTGGGCAAAGCCTTCAATAAAGTAGGTGATACCGAAGGTCGCTAAAAACAAAATGATCGGCTCTTGATTCACCAAATGCCGCAACACCAAGCGTTCGATTAACCAAGCCGAAACAATCATCACCAAGGCGGCACAAATAAACGCAACAGGCATCGGCATTTTTTCGGAGAAACGCGCAAATGCAAGTGCCGCGAGTAATACCATCGCACCCTGCGCAAAATTAAATACGCCGGACGCTTTAAAAATAAGCACAAAACCTAGCGCCACGAGCGAATACAAAACGCCCGACATTAACCCGCCCAACACTACTTCGATAAACGCACCCATCAGTGTGCCACTCCCAAATATGCTGCAATCACGGCTTTGTTATTACGCACTTCATCGGGATAGCCATCGCCGATTTTTTTGCCGTAATCCAGCACCACTACCCGATCAGAAATATCCATCACCACCCCCATGTCGTGCTCAATTAGTACGATGGTGGTGCCGTAGTGTTGATTCACGTCCAACACAAAGCGGCACATATCTTGTTTTTCTTCCACATTCATACCCGCCATTGGCTCATCCAACAGCAAAAGACGTGGCTCTGCCGCCAAGGCGCGGCCAAGCTCCACACGCTTTTGTAAGCCATATGGCAAGCGACCCACCGGCGTTTTCCGAATAGCCTGAATTTCTAAAAACTCAATCACTTCCTCTACCCGCTGGCGATGCTCAACTTCTTCTTTTTGGGTCGCGCCCCAATACAGCATTTGCTGAAAAATATTAGTTTTCATCATCAAATTACGACCCGTCATCAAGTTATCGAGCACACTCATGCCCTTAAACAATGCGATGTTTTGAAACGTACGGGCTACCCCTTGCTTAGCCACTTTGTGCGGCTCCATCTTGCTGCGCTTTTCGCCTAGGAAAGTAATCGCGCCTTTTTGCGGATGGTAAACACCGTTGATTACATTAAGCATTGAGCTTTTACCTGCACCATTGGGACCGATGATGGCGCGAATTTCGTGCTCGCGCACGTCAAAACTAATATCGGTTAAGGCGTGTACCCCGCCGAATGAAAGCGAGATATTTTCTAACGCTAAAATTACGTCATCAATTTTTCTTGCATCCGTCGTCATTTTTATGCCGCTTTCGCTAATTGTGCAACAGCAACAATATCAGCGTTTTCTAAGCGCAAATTTGCTTTTACTTTGCCGGATCGACCATCTTCAAACTTTACCGTCGCTTCAATCTCACAACTTGGCGCATCGCTAAATAGTGCGTCAATGATAGTGGCGTAGCGTTCAATCACGATATTGCGGCGCACTTTGCGGGTACGGGTAAGCTCGCCATCATCAGCATCTAACTCTTTATGCAAAATGACGAAGCGCTTGATTTGCGATGCGCTAAGTTTTGGGTCCTGCACAAATTCCATATTTACTTTGGCAACGCATTCGCGAATCAGTTTATAAACTTCTGGCTTTGCCGCGAGGTCAATATAGCCCGCATAGCCCAAATTACGACGTTCTGCCCAATCGCCGACGGCTGTAATATCAATATTGATCATGACGCAAACGCAATCACGATTATCGCCAAAAGCCACTGCTTCTTTAATGAAGGGGAAAAACTTCAATTTATTTTCAATAAACTTGGGCGCGAATAAACTACCGTTTAATAATCGTCCCACGTCTTTGGCGCGGTCAATAATAATTAGGTGACCGTCTTTATCAAAAAAGCCCGCATCACCGGTCATAAAAAAACCGTCTTGGTTGATTGTGGCTGCTGTGGCTTCTGGCTGTCGATAATAGCCCCGCATCATCCCTGGGGTGCGCACCAACACTTCACCACTTTCGGCTACTTTTACTTCCACGCCGGGCATGGGTTTACCCACGGTGCCGAGCTTTACATCACCCGATGTATGCATACACACGGTTACACAGGTTTCGGTCATTCCATAGAGTTGCTTTAAGTTGATACCGATGGAACGATAAAAATTAAATAAATCCGGTCCAATAGCTTCCCCCCCCGTATAAGCCACGCGAATGCGCGACATACCGAGCACATTTTTTAGCGGGCCGTAAACACAGGCGCTACCGATGGCGTACAACACCCGATCCCCTATACTCACATCACCCTGTTTATCCAGCACCTTCATCCCGACTCGCTTAGCCACTTCCATAAAATAATGGAACATTTTGCGTTTGATGGTGCTGGCGTCTTCGATGCGAATCATTACCTGCGTCATGATATTTTCATACACGCGCGGCGGTGCAAAATAATAGGTAGGACCAATTTCGCGTAAATCGGTGGTCACGGTTTCCGAACTTTCGGGGCAATTTAAGCAAAAGCCCGCCACATGCACCTGCGCGTAGGAATACAAAAAATCGCCTACCCAAGCCATCGGTAAGTAGCACAGTAAATCATCATCAGCCGTCATGCCGTCAAAATTTACAAGCACCCGCGCCGTGTGTATCAGCGCTTCATGCGTGTGGGCAACCCCTTTGGGTTTACCCGTAGTACCCGATGTATAAAGCATCACGGCAACATCGGTTTTTAAACCCTTATCTACTTCTTGCGTAATATAGTTTGGCTGCTTAACTAAAAATTCATTCCCCATTAATTGCACATTGGCGAACGACTTCAACATAGGTTGGTCATAGGCACGCAATCCGCGCGGATCATCAAAAATGATGTGCGCAAGCGCTGGGCACTGGGGGGCAATTTCTAACATCTTATCAACTTGCTCTTGGTCTTCTACCACCGCAAAACGGACGCCGGCATCAGCTAATACATAAACCATTTCCTGCGCAATCGCATCCTGATAAAGGGGAATGGGCACGCCACCTAAACTTTGCGCAGCAGCCATCGCCCAATAAAGGCGGGGACGATTATCACCAATGATGGCTAAATTATCACCGCGCTTAAAACCAAGTTGTGCCAGCCCCGCTGCAAATCGTGCAATTTGCGCCGCACTTTCCGCCCATGAATAGGTCTGCCAAATGCCTAAATCTTTCTCACGCATGGCGGGTGCATCAGGGTGTGCGACCACATTGGCGCGTAATAGATGCGGAAAGGTGTCACCCACTAAATCTTTAGATAAAGACTTGCTAGTCATTAATTTTCTCTCCTCCAAACGCGCTGCTTTAATTGTTTTGGCATCGTCACTTTTGGAATTTTCATTAGTGCAGCAACTACAAAGATAGTCAAACTAGAACCACTGTACGCTACAAATTCAATGCTGCCAGATGGTGCGCTGCAACATGCTATTTATGCCGCTGTTCACTCAATATAGGCGCATCAAGCGTGTATAGTTGTCGTTTTAGCGACATTCAAACGACAATCTAAGGATTAATTAGCGAATGCCTCAACTCACTCAACTTATCTTGGCATCACGTTGGTCACAAGGCCTTACACCGTCGCAGATTGAATTTGTGCGCGCCGCCATGATCGAACGCGTCGTGCCTGCTGGCGGCAATGTGGTGCGCAAAGGTGAGCCAGTTGATCACTGGATCGGCGTGATCGAAGGTATCGTAAAAGTACATAGCGTATCGGCTGACGGCAAGCCCATGACCTTCACCGGCGTGCCCCAAGGCGGCTGGATTGGCGAAGGCTCCATGCTTAAAACCGAAGCACGCCGCTACGATATTGTGGCGATGCGCAAAAGCCGCATTGCGCTCATGCCCCGCGCTACATTTAATTGGCTGCTCGACACCAGTATTGGTTTTAATCGTTTTTTACTCGAACAAATTAACGAACGACTAGGGCAATTTCTAGCATTAATTGAATTCGAGCGCTTACTAAAGCCAGACGCAAAGATTGCCCGTTGCATTGCCTCCCTTTTTAACCCCGTGCTCTATCCCAGCTCTGGCTTACAGCTAAAAATATCACAGGAAGAGATTGGTTTTCTAGCTGGTATTTCGCGTCAACGGGTAAACCAAGCGCTGCAAGTTTTAGCGGCTGAAAAAATGCTGCGCGTGGAATACGGCGGTATTACCGTATTAAACTTAGATGGCCTGAAAAATTACTAATTTCTCCTATGAAACCAGCTTACCGTATTGAGTTTTTTAAACGCCTACAACAGCTTGATCCGCACCCAAAATCTGACCTTATCTACAATACTAATTTTGAGTTACTAGTGTCGGTTTTGCTATCTGCGCAAGCCACAGACAAAAGCGTAAACATTGCCACCGCCAAACTTTTTAAAGTAGCCAACACGCCAGCGGCGATACTAAAGCTTGGTGAAGAAGGCGTGATTGAATACATTAAAACCATCGGTCTGTTTCGCAGCAAAGCCAAGCATTTAATGCTCACCTGTCAACAACTGGTTGATCTGCACAATAGCGAAATACCCGGCGAGCGCGCAGCCTTAGAAGCCCTTCCCGGCGTGGGTCGCAAAACCGCCAATGTGGTGCTGAACATCGTCTTTGGCCACCCCACTATGGCGGTGGATACGCATATCTTTCGGGTGGGTAATCGTACCGGTATGGCACCGGGTAAAAACCCCTTGGAAGTGGAAGAAAAGCTGCTGAAAGCCGTGCCCAAAGAATACCTGATGTACGCACACCATTGGCTCATTTTGCATGGCCGCTACACCTGCGTAGCCAGAACGCCAAAGTGTCCTGAATGCGGCGTGCGCGATCTATGCGCCTTCAAGCAAAAAACACCAGGCGAGGTATCTATGCCAACACAGGTTGTAAAAAATGTTTAACCCCAGCCGCGACCAAGCAAGAGAATTTTGGTTTGACGCATGGCGCAAATTTAACGCTCAAGCGTCACTAACGGCACTTGAAAAAATCGCCATAGACATCGCCGTACGCCATCCTGAATATCACCCGATGCTGGAGCGCACCGATGCCAATGTAGCGCGCGACTTTCCAGTTGAGGCGGGCATCACCAACCCCTATTTGCACCTATCCATGCACATGGCAATAGCCGAGCAAATCAGCATCAACCAGCCAGTAGGTATTACTGATGTTTATAAAACCCTCTGCGTTCAAAAAGGCGATGAACACGCAGCGCAGCATGAGGTGATGGATTGCCTAGGCGAGATGATCTGGCACGCGCAACGGCATAGAACACCGCCGGACCCAGCGATTTTGTTTGCCTGTTTGGAGCAGAAAAACGCCAGAGTAGCTTGATTAACGAAAGCGCGCTGGAACTGCAACGCTAGAAATTCTTTATAACACTCATACGCTCATAGCTGCACATACACCTGCGCGAAGCGCAGTTGTTCGCATAAACCAAAATCGCCCGGCGCGTATTGCAGCACCCAATCGTTGGCTTTGCCGTGTAGCAAATCACCGCCGGCTTTACGGTGAAGCGAAAAATCAACATGCATACGTTTGGCTAAAATGACTTGCGGTAGCGCGTCATAACGACCATCTTCGCCCATCAATATTGGCGGCACAGCGGCGTATTTCTCAGTGAAGCGGGCGCGATTGACTACCCAAGTATCACCGCTTTGCGATTGCACTATTGCATCGCCATTAGCGTAACGGTTTGGCCCTTCGCGACTTTGTAGCTCACCCGCAGCGGTGGCAAATCGCACCGTAACACGCTCAGTTTTTTGTACACGTATGGCAGTGGGGTCAGTGCTTAAATTTACGGTAATAATATTGCTTGTCGTCATCGAAATTTGGGTTTTCTATAGGATATTAAGCGGTTGGCATCGAATGCGAAAACGCCGTATTATAGGGCGTTTTCTAGGTTTTCAATGCCGCAAAAAACTATGGGTAACTGCGTCCGTTTACCGTCGCGCGTATTAATTCACTCGTTATCGCATTAGTTTGGGGGGTAGTATTGGGTGCGAACGTTCCGCTGCATACGCTATTTTCTTGCACTGACTTTACGGTGCCAATTGCGCCATTATTGCCAGTTAGCTTTACATCACAGGTGAAATCATACCCCCCAATACTTGGCACGCCGGGGATGGTCGGTAGCCCTAGTATGTCGAACGTGGTGCGGGTTGAAACACGGGAAAAAACACTCTTGC
>JANMDR010000015.1:0-5833 GCA_031376425.1 Betaproteobacteria bacterium | reverse complement strand
AATCTAAGGCGGCCTGCCGGTTATTGTTTGTGGTGACAGCTTCGTTTGGTGCTAAGTTACGTTTCATGTGGGCTCCTTGATTTAAATCTATGGGAGCCTAACAAAAAAATCAATCTACACAAAATTCTTTACACCCTCCGCATTTTGTTAATTCCGCGTATACAGCTTTCATGTCGAGTGCGATACACTTTTTTAGAATCTCTATCAAGGCGGGTTCGGTTAATTCACCAGCCTGCGAAAAAACAATTACCCCCTCGCGAAAAACCATCAACGCTGGTACATAACCTAAGCAAAGTGCGTGAGCTAACTGCTCTTCGGCGGCGGCACAGATATTAACCTCCGCAAACACGATGTCTGAGACTTGTTCTGAAACGCATAAAAAAGCTCGCATGTATTCTTGACATTGGTGATTCCAGCGCGGCCAAAACGTTACAGCAACAATTTCGCTATCTTGAATCGATTGAGTAAAATTTTGTTTTGTTAGTTTTAAAATCGGCATGCGTGACTTTCCAGTAAACGATACATAGATGCTTGAACTTGATCTAACGCGTAGCCTCAAGTTTTAAATACGTTTGTACTATCATAATTCAGGCATTCTTCTAGGTTGCCAAGGATTGGGAAAACTCTTGTCGCTTAGAATTAAGTCCCAAACTTCTTGAAAAAACTCTCTTTCAAAACCGAACGGGTAATTGGTGAGTGCTTGATTTCCCCAAAATAAGTCCCTTAGGACTGTTTGCTCATCAGGGTCAGTTGGTGACTCGGGATAATCCTGAAGCACTCGTGGGAGCGCCTCGCGGATTTCTTCAATTATGGCAGGGTTCCAACTATTTAGATCATTACGGACGTATCTCGAAATAAAGGCATGGCGAACTTCTTCGTTGGAAAGGTCGGTTTCATAGAGCACCCTCAGAGGGATAGTTGTAATTCCTTCAATTAGCGAGCTAGTTATCATATTGACTGCTGCTAAATCATCATTCGAAGATATCATCTTGGTCCAATTCGGATTATGGGGACAGTACTGGTGGGGCTACGTCTGATTACCGGAAACGCAGTTTTAGCAAGGCCGTCTTTACCAATATAAACGGTGGCTGTTGTGCCGGACGACAAGTTTAAACCACCTCTTAAGTAGCCGTCGCCAATAGTTCTTAATCCAAAATCTATGCGAACTTCTCCTCTAGGAAACGCAGACGGATTCCGCGCGTAAGCTGCCTCAGCCGCCTGAATTGCAGTTAGCATATCGCCATTCGCGATCAGATTTCAACTAGGGGGTTTGTCCTTGGTGGACAAGACGCCCCGGTTCCGCCATTCCAGTCTGCAATCCTCAAGACTGCCGCGATTTGCACCACCAGCGAATTGTGGATATTCTCTCTGCACATTGTCGTCTTCCCATCCGCAAATATCGCATATTTCAAAAGTATCCTTTTCGCCCAAACTGGTTGAACCACAGCAGTCACAACACAGGCCAAGCCATTCTGATTTACCATCGAACAGTTTTTTCTTTTTTGTCATTTTTGTCTTTTCCAATATTCTAGCCCACCGCTTGGCTTAAACATAGTTCTAGGCAGGCCTGTAATGGTACTTACAGCAAACGTGTTGGTTGCTGGGTGGTACAGTAATATATCTCCATTTACACGAATTTTTGTGAGAGTTCTAAAATGCGGCGATGCTTCAAAAATTGATTGCAGATTTAGTGAAAAAAATTTTAAAAAGCGCTGATCCTGGCTGTGTTTTAAGATGTGTCCACGGTGGACAGGACAACACGTCATAAATTTTTAGCGAGTTCAACATGAATACCTTTCATGTCCAACGCTAAACACTTTTTCAAAACCTCTTCCAAGTCGAAACTAACTAAGTCAATAACCTGAGAGAATACAATTACTTCCTCGCGGAATACCATTACCATCGGAAATGAACTTAAGTAGAGCTCCTCAGATAGTTGACTCTCCTCCCTGTTCCCAACATTAACTTCCGCAAACAAAACACCCGAAATTTTTTCAGAGACAGCCGCAAAATTCTGACTGAAACTTCGACACTGAGAATCCCAGTAAGGCCAAAAATTAATTACAACAATGTCGTTTGCTTTGATTGATTGGACAAAATTTCTTTTTGTTAGTTGCGTAATAGGCAAGTGAGACTTTCTATGGATGAAAATAATTTGAGGTTAATCAATATTGCAACCAAGCTCGTAGTGACAAAAACTATTCAGTCATTATTATTTTGCTCTAAATCAGGCATTTTGCGAGGCAACCAAGGGTTGGGGATACTTTCATCGCTCAAAATCAAATCCCAAATTTCTTGAAAAAATTCGCGCGAATATTTATACGTATTATTTAGCAAGTCTGGACGTACTTCAAACATATTCTGCCATATAGTTGAGTCATTTGAGCTATCAACTTCGCTCGGAGGGAAATCATAAAGCGCTTGTTTTAGTGCTGCGCGCAATAGCACAACTGTTTCTGGAGCCCAATTTAATATGCTTTCTCGAATATATTTATTGATGTAGGCGCGCCTCTCAAATTCATCATCAAGATTGATTCCTAAGATTCTTTCATTTCTCAAAGGTGATGCACCTTCAGAAAGGCAAGATAAAATCATATCAAGCATCTTTAGATTTTGTAAAGTGACATTCATATTTATCGGATTCTTATTGCTGTTGTAGGCACTGGCAGTCTCGGATTAATGACCGGGTATGCGGTTCTGGCTCTGCCCATATTGTGTTGATTACTACAGTGTAAACGTTCCAAACTCAATAAAACTCGACGTAAGGCTGGCAGCAATGTCATGATTGACCATGGCAGAAACAGCAAGCGTTGTTGACAGATTCGAACCTACGCTAACTTTCTTGATGCGTAAATCTACGCTGGCGCCAGTCGGTAAGGGTTTCATAGCAAAAGTAAAGTTTTCATTGATATCCATTAAAACCCCTCCTTGTATCCCGTTCCCACGAAGGTTGGATTCAAACTCGTTCCAAACTCGCCATTCAAACCAAGTAGCGCCTTCATACCGAATTAAGTTCTCAAATTGTTTGATTGTTAGCCGAACATTCGCCCGAAAAGAAGGAATTTTCTCGTCGAGCTCGATAACTTCCAGTTCTAGCTCAAAAGGATCGAAGATTGCAAAATTCATATTTATTACCTCATCAACGCATGAATAACTGAGGGGAGTTGTCCCGGTCTTCTAGGAGGAGCAATTTTTATTTCCCACCTACCAATGCGAATAAGCTGGTTATATGGAACCCCGTTCTGCATCGCGGTGTGCAATACTGATTGCAAGCTTTCTAACTGCTGTTGGGTTGCTAATCTTACCGTACCCGGAAGCATATTTGCCGCAGTAGCGCGTGCGTATTCTGCTAAGTGTTCTGAGGCATTTCCGCTAATCCAAATCCTTTCACCATTCGCTAGTCGTAGCTCAAACGATCTGGGGATTACCGCTCCTGGATAGTTGGGTTGGGTCGGATAGACGTTGTCCCAGATCGTGCCAGTACCACGACCAACAGCGCCGGTCGGCATGCCCACCATATGCCATCCGTATCCCAATTAGCAAGCGGTGGCCGGTTAGGACCAGCTTGTGCGTTCTGCCGCGCTGCGAACCGCCCTGCCATCCCCGAACCAAATACCAGCAAACCACCTTCGGAGATGGTAAAAAGGGAATCAAGATTTTAAGATGCGTCTTCGGCGGACAGGGCATCACTCGCCGTTTTGCCTATAGTAATCCGACATTTCGGCGATATATATTTTAAGCCTTTCGGGCTCATCAGAAAGATCAGCGATCCAACTAACGCGTCCCATTCTCGAAACTGAAATGGCCGCTTCGGACATGATAAGTTCTTCACGAACAATCAACGCCTTATTTCTGAAAAACATCCAGCAGTACTCTGCCTCAAGATAAAATTCGCGAAGGATTGATCCAGCATTTTTAGGTACACCATCTACAAAAAGTGATGAAAACCCTGCTTCCGCTTTTGCTTTCGCTTGTTCAAAACTAATCCTAGATTTTACTGAAGCAGTCATCAACGATTCCTTTAGATATTTACGCCCTTGTTAACTTCATTTTACCTTCCGGGTACATACGGTCTAGCTCCAAGAAACATTGGCACACCTGGTCTAGGAACAACAATTTTTCCAATTTGACTATCGATAAAATAGATCTGTCCATTGCGGTTGACTACATTTACAACGTGTGTCATTGGGTAGTTGAAAGTTACTACGCTGACTGCGCCATTTCCGCGACTAATCATTTCCGCTTGAATTTGGGCAGTTGTTAGCCTTCTATCCATATCAATACCCATGTTAGCACTTGGTAGTAGATCGTTTGGTGTCCCGTAACGAGTTGATGGCCCCGCCACCGCATCAGGGTTTCGGCCTGTTAAACGATCATACGCGGCGTTCGCACATGAGACGCAATTTATATTTCTGCCTGCCGGATTGAAATGTGGGTTAACACCGATAAGCTCAGGAAACAGCGCGTTTAGCGAGGTCGTTTCCGTATAAATTGTTTCATACAAATTTGGACGCCGAGGAACGGGTGAGAACCCGGTCATCTCCCCATCAACGTCAAGATTAGACAGCGGTGGCCGATTAGGGCCTGCTTGTGCGTTCTGCCGCGCTGCGAACCGCCCTGCCATTCCCGAACCAAGTACCAGCAAGCCACCTTCGCCGATGGTAACAAGGGAATCAAGATAATTGCCGTCAAGTCCCTGCGCAACACCATAGCCTAAGTGATAAATACCAGCACCATAAGTCGCCAAGCGCGCAAATTCGCCTAAGACACCGTTCATACCTAAAATTCCAGCCATAAGCGCTGGCTGACCTATCGCGGCTTGTTCCTGATGGATGCCGTTCAGGCGTAACAGGGATTGCGCCTGCATAAACATGGTTTCTTCACGTGACAGCGGACGACCAGAAAACAGTTTCTCCCACCACGGTCTGTTATCTGGCACCTGCATATCAGGTGTGATTGGGCCAATCGATGGCTGAGATGGGTCGCGTGGTGCCAATAAGCGTTGGGCTTGTTCGGGGTTATCTAGTGCTAGTTGGTTTAGCCACCCCCTCAACAATGTTCTTTCAGTATCAGAAAGTGAAGTTGGGTCTTTGTGGTACTTATTGAGCAGCATTTCGGAGGCCATATCTTGGCCATACAGCTGGCTAAATGCCAGCGCGTCGGCAACAGATTCGAATTTACCAGTCAGTTCGAATTTTGCTTTCAGCGCATCCAGACGTGCACGCTGTGCATGTGGCAAGAAATTATTCTCATACTCGTTCTGCGCCGCTCCAATGGCGGTATTAATATCTTGCCCCGTCAGGGCTGCCAGCAAGCCAGTTACTGCTGTGAGTGCACCTTCCGTGGCAATGCGGTTTCCATCGGAGCCTGTTACACCAAACAGTTGCCCGAAATTATCATCAATAAATCCTGAGATGAATGCGCTCGTTGCCCCGCCTAATGCGCCCGCCTCACAGCTTTCATTTCTGGCTTTGGCGGCTAGGCAGCCTAGTAGGGCATGGGCTATTTTGTGTTCAAAGTAGGTGTCGGTGGATATGCCAAACTTGTCACCAATCATCGTAGCCAGTTCTCTGGCGGCACTGGTGATGATTGAATTGACGAATGACTTAGCAAAGTCTTGGCTATTCCCACCGTTGACGAGCGTACTGACGGTGGAGTTCAGCAGCCCCGCCTTCACTGCGTAAATAGCTTTGGCACTAAAGCTTGCGTCATTGCCCGGTGCGGTTAAGCCGAGTTGCTGGCCTAAGCCTGCTGTGAGTGCGGCGATGAGTGCGCTTTTGCCAACTGCTTTCCAATCAACTGTGCCGGTGGCTACTAATTGGCTCGATACGGC
>JANMDR010000305.1:0-18675 GCA_031376425.1 Betaproteobacteria bacterium | reverse complement strand
CTTTATTTTTGCAAAGTAAGCGTCTAGCAAGGCAAACTCTCTGGCTTGGTTACGCTTGAAAGCGCTCAGTGAGCTATCCCATAACAAGGCAATACGCTTTGGAAACGGCCTATTTTCGGGTTTTTCCACGGTATTATTTAGGGCGATATCCGCCACAAAATAACGCTTGCCTTCGAAAGTACTCACCGTGGCGGCAGCGTTTCGCAGTACCGGAATATCTAATATGGCGGTACCTTGCGCGTCGACTGCAGCCCCTGCGCCGCGATAGCTTAGGCTAGTGGCAAATTGTTTATCTTGGAAGGGGTTGACGAGCAAAGTAGTTGCGTCGCTACCGGCGATTTTTATGTCCACTTCCAACTGCTTTGCAGCAACACCAATGGTAACAGACAAGGCGAATCTTGCTAGGCCGCTTTGATTGGTCTGTAAACTCTGACCAATACGAATCACCGCACGTTTTGTGCCGTTGGCCGGAATAGGATAGAGCCGCAACTTAAAATTATTGCCTTGCGTGCGCTCCAGCAAACCGGGGTCAACCCGCTGGCGAATGATATCCTCAAACACCTCTTGGCCTTTGGCTTTATCTACCGGCATGGCATCACGCAGTACACCATTTACTTCCATCGCAAAACCAATGATGTCCTGACCATCTTGCAGTGGAAATTGCAACTCGCCTTCCATGATGCGGCTATTCGGATTACTTACCGTAATGTCATAGGTAGTTTGGGCAAAGCTACCTTGGATATTGGCTTCCACGCGTAACAGCTTGAGTTCTGCTGGCGCTAAATTACTTTCAATAGCGCGTGGCCAAGTTAGCTGCGGCGGACGTGGCATGGGAAAATTTGGCAGCACTTTTGGGCGCGGTGCTGGGGCGGTAAGGTTGGTGGCATCACCAAGTGCTGGTGGATGTTGACGCACTAGCGGCAGCCCAACGGGAGTGGTTGCCACAGCCGCTTGGGCAATATTATGCTCGACTGTGAAAACCGCAACTCCTGCCAGACCAGTGGCACAAAGTGCGGTGATTGTTAGTGAAGGTTTGCGCAACCATGGGCTAATTTTATGCATAGTGCCTCCGTAAAATGGATGGAAATATCGCAGAGTTTGCGTTATTAGTCTTTTAATCGAAGCTGCATCGCAAAACGGGTTAAACGCGGGTTAAATATTTTTAGGCATGCAGTAAAGCTCTGCGCGTGGTGCTATTTTCCAACTGATCGAGCCACCATTGGAGGGCGCGACCGGGTACACCACTGCCGGATTGTGTCCTACCTTGTGCCGATTTTCCGACGCGGCTGGTATTTTGCCCACGCCAAGCATAGCTTAGCTTGGCCACACGCGTGACCCGTTCGGTTTGTTTCACCACCAAATGGCCTGCTTTGATGTAAGGTTGCGCCATACACAGCGGCACAAATCCGCAGCCTAAGCCGCGTAATTGCGCATCTAGTTTTGCTTGCATATCCGATACAGTAAGCACAGCTTGACCTGAAAGTAGGCCAATACTAATACCTTGCCCCCGCCGTGTACTATCGGCTACCGCCACGGCGCGATGCTGCGCCAACACATCTTCCGTCAATGGCTCAGGCTGCTTAGCCAGCGGGTGATGCGGTGCCACCACAAATACAAATGGCACTTCACCCATTACTTTGCTTTGGATGCCGGCAATGGCTTGCTCAACTGCGACACCAAGTGCTAGATCAGCCTGTCCATCTGCCAGCGCCTCTAAGGTACCACTCAGTGTTTCGCGCTGAATTTTCAGTTGGGTTGGCGGATTAAGCGCAAAAAATGTTTCGCACAATTCTAATAGAGTGCGTTGCAAAATTAGGCCATCTACCGCTATGACGAGTTTTGGCTCCCAACCAGTCGCCACGCGCTTTACCCGTAACGCGATAGCATCAAGCTGCGCCAAAATATGCGCGCCTTCCGCAAGCAACTCTTGGCCAGCTTCTGTGAGCGCAGCTTTTCTGACGCTGCGGTCAAAGAGCAATACATCAAGCCCTTCTTCAAGCTGACGGACGCGATAGGTTACTGCACTTGGTACTAGGCCTAATTCGCGAGCAGCCCCAGCTAATGAACCTTCACGAGCAATAACTTGCAGCAATGATAAGGTTTCGGGCGTGAGTAAATTACGGAAGTGCTGGCGCATGATTTGGTTTATCTTTCAATTAAATTGAATGTAATCATCAATTATAGTGGATTGCTTTGATGATTCACGAAGACTATAATCGGTATTCAATATAGGAATGCAAAAAATGTTATCCATCAGAAAATCAGAAGAGCGTGGCTTTGCCGATCATGGTTGGCTCCAGAGTTATCACTCATTTAGTTTTGCCGGTTATCAAGATCCAGCCAACATGGGCTGGGGAAATTTGCGCGTGATTAACGAAGATTGGATTGCGCCAGCGCGTGGTTTTGGCACGCACGGCCATCAAAATATGGAAATCATTACCTATGTGCTCGAAGGGGCAATTGGCCATAAAGATAGCTTAGGCAACGGTGAATCGATTCCGCCGGGGGATGTGCAACGTATGAGTGCAGGCCGTGGCATTACTCATAGCGAATTTAATCATGCGCATGATATGACGACGCATCTTTTGCAGATTTGGATTCAACCTAATCTGAGCAATATTGTTCCTAGCTATGAACAAAAAACCTTTGGCAGAGAGGCCAAGCGCGGTAAGTTACTTCTCGTTGCCAGCAATGGCGGCATGGAGGGTAGTGTCCATATTCAAGCCGATGCGCGTATGTATGCTGGCTTGCTTGATGGTGACGAGAAAGCCACCATCGCGCTCGATCCTAAGCGTCGCGCATATGTGCACGTGGTGAAGGGCAAGGTGCTCGTTAATGGCGTTGTTCTAAATACGGGTGATGCCGCAAAAATTGCACAAGAAAGCGTATTGATGTTGAGTGAAGGTAAAGATTGTGAAGTGATCGTATTTGATTTGGCAGCTTAGTTTTTATTTTCAGTGTAGGGAATATCAAATGACGATGAAATAACCTGATTAAAATTTTTGCTACGATTTTGTGTTTGGGCGCATATTGCTATGCGCCCTTTTTTATTTAGACAATTAACACTAGCACGACCAAGCTTAAGATTGCACTGGCCAGCACGCCGGCTGCGCAGGCACCTAGTAATATTTTTGCGGCATCGGCAGCAAAGGGTAAGTTTAATAATGCACCTGAATGTGCAGTTATAGAGGCGTTTTGGTTGATGTTTTGGGGTTGCTTAGGTGGTGGAGGTGTAGTGCTTATTTAAACGACGCAATCTGTGCAAATCCCTAGCCAATGCTGCGTGGGTGCTGATGAAATGTGGCAAAAAAATGATTTAGCCACACAGTACGTTGATTGATGCGATTGCTTTGCTACACTGCAGGCATTGCTGTTCTCCAAAATTCTTAGGAAGCCTGCTATGAGCAAAAATATTGCCCTCGTCGAAGATGATCCGGCCATTCGTGAAAACTATGCAGATGCGCTGAAACGTAGCGGCTATACCGTAGAAACTTTTTCTAACCGGCCAGAGGCCATGGCGCGGTTTAAAACAATGCTGCCGCAGTTAGCAATTATTGATATCGGCTTGGGCCAAGAGATTGACGGCGGATTTACGCTGTGCCGCGATTTACGGGGACTTTCAGCCAGTTTGCCGATTATTTTTTTATCCGCGCGCGATAGTGATTTTGATGTGGTCTCTGGCTTGCGTTTAGGTGCCGATGATTATCTAACCAAAGATGTAAGCCTGCCGCATTTAATGGCGCGCATAGCAGCGCTATTTCGCCGCGTAGATGCGCAAGCGCAGCCAAGCCGAGCTGAAGATGTGCTGCAACGCGGTGAACTGGTACTTGATATCAACCGCTTAAATATTGAATGGAAGCATCAGCAAGTGATATTGACGGTAACGGAGTTCTGGATGATTCATGCCCTCGTAAAATTTCCGGGGCACGTGAAAAATCGTGATCAACTCATGCGCGAGGCAGAAATGGTGGTTGACGATAACACCATCACCTCGCACATGAAACGTATCCGCAAAAAATTTCAAGTGGTTGATCAAAGCTTCGATGAAATTGAAACCGTGTACGGCATGGGTTATCGGTGGAAGCCGTAAAGCCAAATGGCTATAACCGCCCTTTCTGTAAGCGCCAATAAATTTCTCGCCAGTATTCGCACGCGCCTATTAGCAGTGTCTTTAGTATTATTGCTCATTCCCTATTTGGGCTATCGCTTCGTTACTAGCATGGAAGCGTTTCTGCGGGAATCGCAAGAGCGCAGCTTAACGGATAGTAGTCGCCTGCTTGCAGCAACCCTTTCAGAACGGCCGTATTTACTAGCCCGCCGAACGCTTCCTACAGTTAAAGGTAGTGCGTTACCACAAAAAGTAGCGCCCAATCCTGAGGGGATTGCAGCACCTGCTACAACCGTAACTGTGCCGTCAACCATTGCGGTCACCGTACCCGCAACACCATTGACCGCAGCTACTGACGGTGCTGTCAGTGTTGAGGCAACACCGTTAAAGCCTACCCAGCAACCGGAAATCGTGGCGCAAACAAATACCCCGCCACCAATCCTAGAGCCATCAAGTATTGCCGCTGAGTTCGCCAATGAGCGGGCGCAAATTCTCGCGGTGTTCGGAAGTGATGACCCTGAAGCAGCTTCGCAATTGGGAAATTTATATGTTCCTTCAGAAGAAATTGAACGCATCTTAAAACATGTACAGCGCGATGCATCGCGGATGTGGGTGTTCGATAAGGCAGGCAAGGTGCGGGCATTGGTGGGTAGCTTTAAAATTAGCCCAAACTTGCCACCACGCAATGGTTCAAGTATGAATAGTAGCGGTACTCTACCGGCACCACCACAATGGTTAAATCAATTGCTATCGTGGGTTGTACCGGAATTTACGAGCAACGCGGCGGTAGGTGTTGGCGATGATCCGGTAAGTCGCGCCAATACCGTAATGCAGCAGGCTGACCAGGCATTGTTGGGTAAACGTTCCACACAGTGGCGGCAAGCCTTAGACAAGCAGACGGTAATTCTTTCTGCGGCGCAACCAATTTGGGCAGATGGCGAAATTGTGGGGGCTGCTGTGGTGGAAGAAACGACAGGCGCGATTGCATTATTAAAAACCACTGCGCTACAAAATTTATTACTAGTTGGGGTGGCAGTTTTTTTGGTTGGCTTTCTCGCGCTCTTTTTGTTTGCCGCGCGCTTAACGCAGCGCATCCGGCGTCTGGCGCGTCGCGCCGATGCCGCTATTGATCCCCAAGGTAGACTGGATACCAAAAGTTTTTTCGAAAACGATCAACAAGTGAGTAAAGACTTACTGGCCTCAGATGAGATTGGCGACCTTGCACGGGCGCTCAACAGTACGATGACGCGCCTATCCAGCTACAACCAATATTTAGAGAACATGGGAAGCCGTCTCGCGCATGAGCTGCGCACACCAGTTGCGGTAGTCCGTAGCTCACTCGATAATTTAAAGGCGAGCAACATCGGCATTGAGGAAACCACTTATGTTAATCGCGCGCATGAAGGTGTAACTAGACTTTCTGGCCTAATTTCCAGATTGTCTGAAGGCACCCAGCTAGAGCGCTTCTTGCAAACTTCTGAGAAAGAAGAAATCGATTTAGTGGTATTGCTTAACGGGGCGGTGACGGGTTATATGCAAGCCTATCCGCAACAAGAAATGCGTTTTGAACACGCAGACATAACCACCGTTCCCTGTATATGTGTGCCCGATGCGTTGGTGCAAATGCTCGATAAATTGATAGATAATGCGCGTGATTTTGCAGCACCGCAAACACCGATTGTGGTGTGCTTGCGGCATGCTTTGCATGGCAATGGCGTAGTAATTAGCGTGACCAATCACGGCGCGGCACTGTCAAAGGATATCGAGTCTACTTTGTTTGAATCCATGATTAGTAGACGCACCGAGGGCAATGCGAATAAGGCGGGGCATTTAGGGTTAGGGTTATACATCGTGCGCTTAATTGCAGAACATCATCAGGGCGTGGCATCAGCAAAAAATTTGCTAGATGCACAAGGAGTACTACTGGGCGTAGAAATTACGGTACTGCTACCATTACAACCGAGGATCATACCCTCACAGTTATCGTATAAAATTTAGAGCGAGTTTTACGCAAGCGAATATCAAGTTTGAGGATATTGATTTGAAAAAAATATACTGGATGTTTGGCGTATTTATGCTGTGCTTGGGCGCGACCGCGAGTGCACAAGTAGGCGATGCTACTGCAGGCAGACAGACTTACACGCTCAATTGCGCTAGATGCCACGGTGTTTCACCCGATGGTAATGCGCGTAGCGCCGCAAATAGCGCAACCAAGGTAGCGAGCGCCATCAATAGCGTCAGTGGCATGCAATTTATGATTGGCGTGTTTACCCAATCTGAGTTAAATGATCTAGCTGCTTTTCTCGGTAATCCCAATATAGCGCCCACTACCGATTATATTTTGACTATCAGCAAATCAGGAACGGGAGCAGCGGCAGGTGTTGTGAGTTCAACTCCAGTTGGTCTTATCTGCGGTGCCCTTTGTGCCGGCAGTTTTGCTTCAGGCACGTTGGTCACGCTTACTGCTGTAACCAGCATTGATACGGCATTCAAAGGTTGGTCCGGTGGGTGTACGGGTAGCGCGCCAGTTTGCGTGGTGGCGATGACAAATGCTAAAACTGTAATCGCCTCTTTCGACGTAGTTAGCACATTAACCCCTAGAAATTATAGCGATATGTGGTGGGCAGGTGAATCTGAAAATGGCTGGGGGCTGGCAATCACGCAGCATCAACCATCGAACCAGCAATTTAATGCATTTTATGTCTATAACGCTGATGGTTTACCGACCTGGTACGTGATGCCAGGCGGCACTTGGAATAGCAATTTCACGGTTTTTTCTGGTGCTTTGTATCATCCAACGGGCACGCGTCTAGATAATTTTGTCGCAGAGAATACGGTCGTGGGTGCCGCTGTGGGTAATGCGACGCTCACTTTTACCAACCCCTCAACAGCGACGTTGACGTACACCATCAACGGCATCAGTGCGAGTAAAAAAATCGAGCGACAAGTTTTCGGTCCGCCGGATAGTGCAGCCGGTTTAGAAGTCGGTGATTTATGGTGGGGTGGGGAAATGCAGAGTGGTTGGGGAATGACTGTCGTGCAGCAAAATCGGACACTTTTTGGCGTGTGGTACACCTACGGCACAACGTGTACCACAGCCAATAGCGGCTGTGCAGCGATTTGGTACGTCATGCCAGGAGGTGCATGGGGCACAACTTCGGCGACGGCTAATACCTATACAGGAACACTATATTCAACCGTGGGCGCGCCTTGGCTTGGTACGGAATTTAATAAAAACGCAGTAAAAGTAGCTCCGGTGGGTACTGTAAGCATCATTTTTTCTCCGGATACTGCTGGGGCTGCAACCGGCAAATCCAGTAATGCGGTTTTGACCTACACATTTACGGCAGGTCCTTTTTCTGGCACTACGCAAACCAAACAAATTACGCGACAGAGATTTTAGCGTCCAGATGTACTAGATGACGCACGACATTTTGAGTTCCTGACTGACAGCTGCACTTACTTATGTTGAGAAATAGTTTTGATGTATTTTTTACCGAAAATAAAAGTTAAAAGCCTCTTTTCTCATTCCAACGGACACCATGTTCCCTATTAAATATCAAGGCATGATCCTCCGCCCTTTCGAATCCCGCGATGCGGAAGGCTTTGCAACTGCAGCGCGTGAATCTGTCGCCACCGTAGGTGTGTGGATGCCGTGGTGTGTTGCCGATTATTCAGCAACATTGGCATTAGACTGGTTTGCAGCTTGTGATGCCGCGCATGTAGCAAATACGGGTTTTGATGTTGGTGTATTTGCCGAAGATGGAGAATTATTGGGCGGGGTAGGTCTAAATCAATTTAACCGGCTTCATAATTTTGCTAACCTTGGTTATTGGGTGCGTGCATCTAAGCAGCGCCAAGGCGTATGTTTACGTGCGGCGCAAGCACTGGCGAATCATGGGTTTTCTGAACTCGGATTTGGTCGGATTGAGATTATCATTGCCGAAGGTAATGAGCCTAGTAATGCGGTGGCGCGCAAATTAGGGGCGGTGTTTGAAGGCTACGCCCGTAATCGGCTCATGATTCGCGGGGTGCCGGTTACAGCGTTGGTATATTCGTTGATTGCAGGTGATTTTGGTTCCTAGAGTGAACTGCCCGTCTGGGCGGTCGACGCGCTGGTGTCACCGTGCGAAAAACGATTGACGCCATTATCGCGACCTACTGCATTGAGAATGATTGCGCATTATTGCATCGAGACCGTGATTTTGAACCTTTGGTAGAACACCTAGGTTTGCAATCGGTGTGCAGTATGCGCGATGACGATTGATTGTTAGGCTTGCTTAAACGACCTTGAGCGCGGTCGCCACCACGTCTAATTCTCCCCGTCCTAGTCGTACCCGAAGCGCCTCACCCACCCTCACGTTATCCGCGTTTTTTACGATCATGCCTTGTGCATTGCTTACCAAGCTGTAACCTCGCGCCAAGACGTTTTCTGGGTTTAGCAATGAGAGTGCCTGGCTGTGCTGCTGTAGTTGCTTATGCTGGCCTGCAAGCGTGTTTTGCAAAGCGCGTGTTAATCGGGCTTTTGCGGCATGAATGTCATGAAGATAGCTGTCAGTACTGGGTTTCTGAAATTTTAATGCATTACGTCGCGCATTGAGTTTGGCGTTTGCAGTAGTGCTGCTGCGCTGCAGACTTAAAGTTAAGCGCCGTCGCATTTGCGCTAAATGTTGCTGTTCATTTTGCACCCGTTGTCGGGGCGACACCAGCCCGCGTCTGGCGTAGTCAATATGCTGTTGTGCACGGCTCAAGGTGCGATCCAGTGCACGTGTTAGAGCGATGCGAGTTCCTTGAACCCAGCTTAGCAATTGCGCACGTTCTGGTGTGGCCAACTCAGCGGCGGCTGTTGGTGTGGCGGCACGGATATCGGCGGCGAAGTCGGCAATAGTTACATCGGTTTCATGGCCAACACCGCTGATAGAAACGATATCGGTGCAGTCACGCAACAGCGCCAATGCGCGGGCAACAGGCTCTTCATTAAAGGCCCATAAATCCTCGATGCTACCACCGCCACGACAGATGATTAAGGTTTGACAAATATTATGGTGAGCCGCAGCACGTATGGCTTTGGCGATTTCTTCTGATGCGCCTGCACCCTGAACTGCGGTTGGGTAAATAATGATTTTAATGTGCGGTGCACGGCGTGTAAATACCGCCAACACATCACGCAACGCCGCCGCTTGCAAGGAGGTGACTACGCCGATAACCCGTGCAAACAACGGTGCTTCTCGTTTTTGATTGGCATCAAATAAGCCTTCGGCGGCTAATTTGAGTTTAAGTTTTTCAAACGCTTCGTAAAGCGAGGCTTGACCCGCGCGGCGCATGTTTTCTACGCCTAGTTGAAAATCACCGCGCGGTTCGTAAATAGAGGGCAGAGCGCGAATTTCTACGGCTAAACCATTAGTGGGAGTGAAGGCAACACTTTGTGCGCGGTTGCGAAACATAACGCAACGCACTTGGGCATTGGCGTCTTTTAATGAAAAATACCAGTGACCTGACGCTGCACGCACCACGTTAGATAACTCACCACCTATCCACATGGCTTCCAAGCCTGATTCCAAGATGCGCCGCGCTCGGGCATTTAGTTCACTGACACTAATTACGGTGTTACGTGCCGTGCCCATCGCACTACGACTGGTGGTTTGGGGTAATTCTGAATTTGCGAAAAGATCGTAATTTGCCATCGCCGTAGTCTAGCATTGCCAGCTTACTGCGCAGAAATGCATTTGGTATACCAGCGTTGGCAACCTGAGATTGGTCGTCATTTTTGTGTCAAATATAAGCCATTAATATGCTTAAAAAATAAGCGTTTTAGCAAAAGTGCTACTCTTTCGGGCACTTAGCGGCTTCATCCTACACATGCTCACAGAGTTATCCACAGGCTTTGTGGATAACCGCAAAAGAGTATTTGCGGTGTTTGAGGTTGGCGACTGTTAATCAAAAATTCTTTTGCGATTATGGAATGCAGCAACTGTCAGGTAAACTTATGGTTTCGTTCGATGTTGTTTTATCCTCATTTTTAGGAGAGCAAAATTGCTTTCAATTATCGAAGCTGCAGGCTGGCCCATCTGGCCGATTATTCTTTGTTCTGTTGCCGCATTGGCGATTATTTGTGAACGCTTTTGGTCGCTGCGCCGTTCCCTAATTTTGCCGCCAACCTTGTTTGCCGATACGGTGCAAGCCTATCGTGCACAGGGATTATCAACTGAACTTATTACTAAGCTGCAAAGTAATTCTTTGCTCGGTCGCGTGTTTGCTGCTGGATTAGTCAATGTAAAGAGCTCGCGCGAGGTTATGAAAGAATCGATGGAAGAAGCCGGTCGCGCCGTGTTAGTTGATATGGAACGATTTTTGACTGGGTTGGGCACCATAGCTGCCGTAGCGCCGTTATTGGGACTATTTGGGACAGTCATCGGCATGATCGAAATTTTTGGCTCTACTAATGCTGCGGGAGCGAATCCAGCGCAATTAGCGCGGGGCATTTCTATCGCTTTGTATAACACCGCATTTGGTATTGGTGTGGCCGTTCCTGCGATGATTTTCTATCGCCATTTTCGCGGTAAGGTGGATGTGTTAGTTGTCGATATGGAACAACAGGGCGTGAAACTTGTTGAAACCCTACACGGTAGCCGCACATGAACTTTCGGCGCGGACGTCATAGAGAAGAACCGGAAATTAATTTTATTCCGCTCATTGATGTCTTATTGGTGATTTTAATTTTTTTAATGGTGACGACCACCTACAGTAAATTCACCGAGCTACAGATTAATTTGCCTGAAGCCACAGCAGATAAGGCACCAGATCGCCCGCAAATCATTAATGTGGCCGTGGATGCGGCTGGCAAGTATGCGATTAATAATATTGCCGTAGCGCCAGCCAATGCTGATAGTTTTGCCCTTGCGCTACAAAATGCAGCAAAAGAAGCCAATATCAAAGAGCCGATTATTGCCATTGGCGCGGATGCAGGGGCGCAGCACCAATCAGTGATTAACATCATGGAGGCGGCGCGTTTAGCGGGTTATACCAAGGTTTCGTTCACGACGCAGGCTAAGGCCGCGCCGTAAGCTTTTGGCTGGAGTGCGATTATGATTTCGCGCACTCAACTGGAGCGCTGGTTCATTCGGCAATGGACTAAAAATACACTCTGGCAAAGTCTATTGCGACCTGTATCTTGGGCATTCACAAGCATTGCTTGGTTGCGGCGGTTTCTGTATGCACGTGGTATTTTAACTTCTGAGCGTATCGCCGTACCGGTCATCGTGGTGGGAAGTATCGCGGTGGGCGGCAGCGGTAAGACACCAACTTTAATCGCTTTAGTACAAGCCTTGCAAAAACAAGGTTATACACCGGGTGTTATTAGTCGTGGCTATGGTGCAGATAAGAACAGCATTGCCGATGAGCCGATGCTGATTGCGGAGCGTACTGGCGTACCGGTAGTTTGTGATGTAAAGCGCACTGCAGCAGCCAAGCTTTTGTTATTGCAGCACCCTGATATAAATATTATTTTAAGCGATGATGGCTTACAACACTACGCACTGCAACGAGATATCGAGTTGGTAGTACTCGACGGTGCACGCGGGCCGGGCACGGGTGCCACACTACCAGCAGGGCCGTTTCGCGAACCAATTTCGCAGCTGTTCAAGCAGTCTTTAGATACCGAGCCGACAAATAAGCAGCCGGTAAACGCGCTTCGCGCGGTCGTATGGCAAGGTGCTCCTAATGTCCAGTGGCAAAGGTACTTGGCTGCGGATGTAGGGTTAAAGCGAGTTGATCCGCATTTTAATATGCACTTGGGACAAGAAAGCTTCGTTCAACTGGTAGCGCTTAATAAAGCGCCTAACATAATGTCTAATATCGGATTAGATACGGCTGAATTTCGCAAAAAAATTGCCCAGAAAAATATCGTAGCATGTGCTGGAATAGCCTATCCCGATAGATTCTTCAAACATCTTGAGTCGCAATCCATTATCTTGCAAGACTGCGTTGCCTTTGCGGATCACCATATTTATAGCGCGGCTGATTTAGCGTTCCCGCAAGCAGATATTATTCTAATGACGCAAAAAGATGCGGTAAAATGCGTGCAGTTTCATGATCCGCGCATTTGGTTTATGCAGGTGCATGCGCTTTTTGAAGAAGCGTTTTGGGTTTGGTTTCTAAACGCAGTAGATGCACAAAAAATAAGGAAATAGCAATGTCCCTAGACCCGAAATTATTAGAAGTTCTCGTCTGCCCTCTTACCAAAGGGCCATTGCTTATGTCGGCTGATAAGACTGAGTTAATTAGTCAATCGGCGCGTTTGGCTTATGCTATTAAAGATGGCATTCCGGTGATGCTAGTTGATGAAGCCAGACCGTTGGCGGATGAAGAGTATCCGCGCTAAATTTTTACGCCTGTACGACGTCTGCCAGCATAAACTATGTCAGCAACTATGAATGCACAAAAAATAATTGCGGTACTACCGGCAAGGCTCGCATCAACGCGGCTTCCCGGTAAACCCTTAGTTGATATTGGTGGCACACCTATGATTGTGCGCGTGTGTGAGCGGGTCTTGGCGGCAGGTCTTGCGCGTGAGCAAATTTTTGTGGCAACTGACCATAGCGATGTGCAATCAGCCTGTGTGGCACACAAATTTCAAGCCCTGATGACCCGTGCGGATCACGCCACGGGCACCGATCGCTTAAGCGAGGTAGTGGCAACTCTGCAGCTTGATGACGATACCATCGTCATTAATGTGCAAGGTGATGAGCCTTTGATTGATCCAGCTATTATCACAGCAGTTGCAGAGACGTTGCAGCGGCATTCAGCGACGGCTATTGCTACCGCAGCCCATGCGATTGATTCTGTAGCTGATTTTTTAAATCCGAATGTGGTGAAAGTAGTTTGCAACTCTCAAGGGTTTGCTCATTATTTTAGCCGTGCGCCTATTCCATTTCCGCGTGATGCCAATATTGCTGGCTTAGGGGAGAAATTAGCCTTACCAGCACTGCGGCATATCGGAATATATGCGTATAGAGCGGGCTTTTTAAAGCAATTTGCGCAGTTAGCCGCAGCGCCTACCGAAACCTTAGAGGCGCTAGAGCAACTACGGGCGCTTTATTACGGTTATCAAATTGCGGTATTACAGTGGTCAGGTGCGCTGGCAGGCGGTGTGGATACCCCGGAAGATTTGGCTCGGGTGCGAGCAATTTTTGCGCAGCAAGCGCATTGAAACGGTAGCGCTGGTAAGGTGCTAGTAGTTGTTCTGCTGACTGCTTAACTTTTCTGGCAATTTTACACTCTGGTAGCTTGCAAGCGCGGCACAAATTCACATACCTTTTGATGTTGCATTTTCCCTGCGGGAAAATGTGATAAATGGTACAATTGCAGGTTGATTGAATCATTAAAAAATACTGCACGTGGTGATGGCTTAGTTGTTTCATTTTACCGCGATGTGGTGTGGCAAATTCAGGCGAAATTTGGGGCGTTTTTCTAATGCAGCAATTGCATTTTAAGGCTATCTCATAATGCCACCATCTTTACTTTTACAACCGAAAAAGGACGAGCATGCGTTTGATTTTATTGGGTGGGCCTGGAGCTGGCAAGGGTACGCAAGCCACGTTTATACGTGAAAAATTCGGCATCCCGCAAATTTCCACGGGTGACATGCTCCGCGCTGCCGTTAAATCCGGTTCAGCGTTAGGGATTATGGCGAAGCAAGTGATGGATTCTGGTGCTTTGATGCCGGACGATATTATTATTGGCTTAGTCAAAGAACGCATTCAGGCAGCTGATTGTGCAAACGGTTTCTTGTTTGACGGTTTTCCGCGCACCATCGCGCAGGCGGATGCAATGACGGCCGTTGGCGTCGCGCTAGATTACGTTGTCGAAATTGCGGTTGATGATAGCGAAATTGTAGAGCGTATTTCTGGGCGGCGCACGCATAGCGCGTCTGGTCGCACTTATCACATTAAATTTAATCCGCCAAAAGTTGCAGGTATTGATGATGTGTCTGGCGAAGCCCTTATTCAGCGTGATGACGATAAAGAAGAAACAATTAAAAAACGTCTGAGCGTTTATCACGAACAAACCGAGCCGCTAGTTGCTTACTACGCGAGCTGGGCGGCGTCGGGTAAAGTGCAAAACGGCGTGGCTGCACCTAAGTATCGTAAGGTTGCCGGTGTTGGTCAGGTGAATGAAATTCGTGATGCGGTGTTTGCGGCATTGGTCAGTTGATGTCAGCTAATGTTAGCTAATGCGAGCTAAGAGCAGAAGAAGGCGGTGTGGAATGCTGCCGCCCTTCAATAAAAATATTTTAGTGTAAGGAAATCTGATGGCCACATCAAAACTTAAAAACGCCGAAATTAAAAATGCGTTTTATGCGCAATCTGGCGGGGTTACCTCGGTGATTAATTGCTCCGCCGCTGGCGTGATTGAAGCGGTGCGCAAAGTACCAAAAAAAATCGGCAAGCTCTATGCCGGACGTAATGGCATCATTGGCGCGTTGCAAGAAAACTTAATTGATACGTCTCTTGAATCTATTGAGGCTATCAAGGCGCTGAAGCATACCCCAGCAGGTGCGTTTGGTTCTTGTCGCTACAAGTTAAAAGGTATCGAGCAAAATAAGCGCGAATACGAGCGTTTAATTGCGGTGTTCAAAGCCCACAATATCGGCTATTTTTTCTATAACGGTGGTGGCGACTCTGCTGATACCTGTTTAAAAATTTCGCAGATATCAGCATCGCTCGGCTATCCCTTGGTGGCTGTACATGTGCCGAAAACGGTAGATAACGATTTGCCGGTTACAGATTGCTCGCCTGGTTTTGGCTCGGTGGCTAAGTATGTAGCGGTGAGTATGCTAGAGGCAGGCTTAGATGTGGCGTCAATGTCGGCCACGTCCACCAAAGTTTTTGTGCTGGAAGTGATGGGGCGTCATGCTGGCTGGATTACCGCAGCCTGTGGTCTGGCGCAAAACAGTAAAGCGGGTTTGATGGCACCGCAAATTTTGTTACTGCCGGAAGTTACCTTTGATCCAAAAGCATTTTTAGCACGCGTTGATGAAGTGGTAAAGCGCGATGGCTATTGTGCCATTGGTGTATCCGAGGGTATTAAAAATGCGAACGGTAAATTTGTATCGGAATCGGGTTTGGTCGATGCATTTGGTCATGCACAATTGGGTGGTGTGGCACCGGTTATTACCGATTTAGTCCGTCGCGAATTAAAGCTCAAATGCCATTGGGCAGTAGCTGACTATTTACAGCGTGCCGCACGCCATATCGCTTCAAAAACCGATGTGGAGCAAAGCTATGCCTTGGGTAAAGCTGCGGTGGAATATGCGGTGAAGGGCATGAACGGCGTGATGCCAGCCGTGAAACGGATCAGCAGCAAACCTTACACTTGGGAAATCGTGCCAGCACCATTGAGCAGCGTGGCGAACGTTGAGAAAAAAATGCCGCGTGATTTTATAACGGCTGATGGCTTTCACATTACGCAAAAGTGTCGCAACTATATGCAACCATTGATCGAGGGCGAAGCCTATCCGCCGTATGAAAATGGGCTGCCTAAATATGTAAAGTTGCAGAATAAATTAATTAAAAAGAAATTGCCAAAGTTTGATTTATAGCCTTATTGCTAGTGTCAGTAACCAGGTTGGAAATGCTTGAATATAGAGCGTCTTCAGCTTATTAAAAGAATAAACAGTTTAGTTTTATCATCGAAGTGTAGTAAAAATAAGGAGAAATTGAGTGGAAAATGCATTAATATTTGCACTAGTTTGTGCAGTAATTGCGCTGGTTTACGGCGCGTTACAAGCGAAATGGATTTACGCGCAACCGGACGGTAATGATCGTATGCGTGAAATCGCTGCTGCAATTCAAGCAGGCGCTAAGGCCTATTTGAATCGTCAGTACACCACCATCGCCATGGTGGGCGTAGCGTTGTTTGTTTTGATGTGCGTCATTCCCGGTTTAGGCCCTACAAGCGCTATCGCGTTTGCAGTGGGCGCCATTTTGTCAGGCGCTGCAGGCTATATCGGCATGAACGTATCTGTGCGTGCTAACGTACGTACCGCTGAAGCAGCACGCAATGGCATCAACCCTGCGTTGAACGTCGCTTTTAAAGGCGGTGCGGTCACAGGCTTGTTAGTTGTGGGCTTGGGCTTGCTTGGTGTTGTTGCCACGTTCTACGTGCTGCGCGCTACAGCGGCACCTGGTACAGGCATGAGCGAAATTTTGAAGCCACTTATCGGCTTTGCATTCGGTTCATCACTGATTTCTATTTTTGCGCGTTTAGGTGGCGGTATTTTCACTAAGGGTGCAGACGTTGGTGCTGATCTTGTTGGTAAAGTAGAAGCTGGTATTCCTGAAGATGACCCGCGTAACCCGGCCGTTATTGCCGATAACGTTGGCGATAACGTTGGCGATTGCGCTGGTATGGCCGCTGATTTGTTTGAAACCTATGCCGTTACCATCATTGCGACGATGGTGCTCGGTGCCTTGTTAATTACTGACAAAGCGGTAATCGGCAATGTTGTTGCTTATCCGCTTGCATTGGGCGGTTTCGCTATTATCGCTTCCATCATTGGTTGCTTCTTTGTGAAAGCCGTTGACGGCGGCAAAATCATGAACGCGCTTTATCGTGGCCTAGCCATTTCCGGCATTGTCGCGTTAATCGCGTTTTATTTCATCACTAAAGAAATGATGGCGGGTGTTGCTGCAACTATGCCGCAATTAACGGTCATGAATTTGTGGTTATGCTGCTTGGTAGGCTTGGTATTAACGGCCTTGATGGTGGTAATTACTGAATACTACACAGGTACTGATTTTGCCCCAGTAAAGCATGTTGCCGAAGCTTCCACAAAAGGCCACGCCACCAATATGATCGCCGGTTTGGGTGTGTCTATGCGTTCTACCGCATGGCCAGTATTGGCAGTGTGTTTGGCTATTTATGCAGCCTATGCTTTGGGTGGTTTATACGGTATTGCCGTAGCTGCAACATCCATGCTTTCTATGGCTGGTATCGTAGTTGCCCTTGATGCCTACGGCCCAATTACTGATAACGCTGGCGGTATTGCAGAAATGAGCCAGATGCCAAAATCAGTGCGCGATGTGACTGATCCTTTGGATGCCGTTGGCAATACCACCAAAGCGGTTACTAAAGGCTACGCCATTGGTTCTGCTGGTTTAGCATCGCTCGTTTTATTTGCTGATTACACGCACAAACTAAATGATGCGGGCATGAATCTGACATTTGATCTATCTAACCCAGCGGTAATCATCGGCCTATTTGTTGGCGGTTTGATTCCTTACTTGTTCGGGGCGATGGCGATGGAAGCTGTAGGCCGTTGTGCTGGTAGCGTGGTGGAAGAAGTGCGTCGCCAGTTCCGCGAAATCAAGGGCATTATGGACGGTACTGGCAAGCCTGATTACTCCAAAGCTGTTGATTTATTGACCCGTGGCGCGATTAAGGAAATGATTATTCCATCGCTATTGCCGGTGTTAGCACCTATTGCCATCGTGATTGTTGTCGGCTTCTTGATGGGCAAAGAAGCAGGCTTCCAAGCGCTTGGCGGCATGTTAATGGGTACCATCATTACCGGTTTGTTTTTAGCGATTTCTATGTGTACCGGTGGCGGTGCATGGGATAACGCCAAGAAATATATTGAAGACGGTCACCATGGTGGTAAAGGTTCTGATGCCCATAAAGCAGCAGTGACGGGCGACACAGTAGGCGATCCTTACAAAGATACAGCCGGCCCAGCGATCAACCCCTTGATTAAAATTATCAACATCGTGGCTTTGCTCATCGTGCCAGTATTAGCGGGTTCTGGTTCTGGTAGTCATGCAAATGCGGGTGCCGCTGGAACTGCAATGAAACCTGCAGCAATGGTTGCTCCGGCAGCTGCTGGCACAAGCACAATCGCGGCAGCTGGTGCAGTTGTAGCCGGTGCGGCGAGTGTTGCTGGTGTTGCACCAAGCGATGCAGTAGCTCCTGTCGCATCGTCGGCTGCATCATCATCAGCACCGCTAAATCCAATGGCAGCCGCCGCCGCTGCAGGTGGCATCGCTCCAGCAGTAGCCAAGGTGTATTTTGCCAGCGGTGCCAAGACCTTACCAGCCGATAGCGTTAAAACGCTAGAAGCGGTGATTGCTTATAGTAAAGCCAATGCTGCATCTAAAGTAACCATTTCTGGTTTCCATGATGCTACTGGCGATAAAGCCAAAAATGAAGAGCTAGCCAAAGAACGCGCCAAAGCCGTACGCGAAGCGCTCAAGGCTGGTGGCGTTGCAGAAGATCGTGTGGAAATGAAGAAGCCTGAGTCGGTAGCTGGCACGGGCGATAATGCGGAAGCGCGTCGCGTGGAAGTAGCAGTAAAGTAAGGCTTTATTGGTAGCGTATTTTTATGCTGCTGAAGTGAAGTAGACAGTTAAAAAACGCCGAGCTTGCTCGGCGTGAGGGTGTAAAGAATTTTGTGTAGATTGATTTTTTTGTTAGGCTCCCATAGATTTAAATCAAGGAGCCCACATGAAACGTAACTTAGCACCAAACGAAGCTGTCACCACAAACAATAACCGGCAGGCCGCCTTAGATTC
>JANMDR010000270.1:0-16659 GCA_031376425.1 Betaproteobacteria bacterium | reverse complement strand
CGGCATGCCGTGCCCCTACCTCACTGGAGATATTTCCCACCTGCTTAGGTAGTATTTTGCGCGACTTTAAGCTCCTACAATATTAAACATTAAGCGCGTCTTTTAATAGAGTTGCTCATAGGGTTACAAACACGGCATTGGCGCGTTGGTCGTTGCTTCGCGTGCCGCTACACGAGGTGCCGTACTGCGGAAAACACGGTGGTGGTCATTGGCTTTTACGGGACAGCGGCGCAGTGCGTTGCAAACGGGGCATTTGTTATGCGTCAAACACGACGATATGGCGTACGGTTTAGCAAGGCGTTTCAATGGGCGGTCGGTAAATTTTAGGGAGCGAAAAATGAGTATTACATCGGAACAACTTCTGGCAAAAAACCTAAATTTAACGGTAGTACTCGGGTTTGTAATTAGCTTTCTCTACGTAGCGCCAATTTTCCTCATTAGCTTCACGATCTTAATGACGGATGGTTTAAAGGAAAACAGCACGTTATTTGTTTGGTTCGCCACATTTATGAATTCAGCAGATTCAACCCTCAATCAATTCCATAAAATTTTATTTCCAATACTAGCCGGCCTCTCAGCCGTCGCGCTACGGGATAAGCCCAGCGGGGGCGTCATTGCGCTTGGTTGCTTCTTACTCGTAGCGTTGGTCATTACGATTGCGGTTTCAGTTTATTTCGATATTCCAACGGTTGCAAAAAGTGTCGAAGGGTTGGAGGGCGAACTAAATCCTGCACTAGCAAAAGCGTTCTTTGCCAAAGTGCAAGAAACGCTATTGACCTATTTTGCGCTGTTGTTTGGGCTCAGTGTGGCAAGTGCAAAGCGTGAAGATAATCAAAACTAGGGAGAACGCTATGAAAACGAGTGGGATTACAACATTATTTTTTCTAATGCTGTGCGCAAGCGCTATCGCCCAGCCAACCGCTACCGACATCACGGTGCGCCTTAATCCAGCTAGACAAAATGAAATTTTGACGATTGAAGAATTGCATTCGGGTAATCCAACCCCAATTCACTTTGATGCCAGACGTGATGCATTTGCGATATCCTTTGTTGTTGAGCAACCGGATCAACGCGAGGCCAAAACAAAACCGATATGGCGTAAATACGTTGTTGCCACGAGTGACGCTAGCCAGCGGCAAACGGTGTTCGTCAAAGCTGGGATCGGCGTTATAAAAGAAATTAACCTAGACATTATTGTCCCGAACGTCAAAAGAGATTCGGCTGCTATCTCGGCAATCGATTATATTTCAAGCACTGAGTACAGAGGCCTACTTCGAAAATATTTTGAGGCCAGAGCGTTCTATCGTCTTTGGGCGGATCAAAATACCAATCAGATAGCAATTCAAAGCGCAAAGATCTGGTTTGATGCGGCCTATAATTTGGCAACTAGGCAAAAATCTGCCTTTGCGATGGACCCTGATATAACGGCTATTCTCGAAGGGTACGAGGACAAGGCAAAGGCTGATCCAAACCTAATGAAGCGACTCCGTGGATTTGTGAAACCAGGGTACATCCGCGACAGCGTTGCGCAAATAAATGTTCGTGATTTTGAGGTATTGCGGCTAATACCCGAACTAATTCGCGGGCACAACCTTGCCGAGGCGAAACAAATCAATGACTACTATATCGAACGGTTCGCCGCGCTAGATAGCGAGTCACAGGCCACTGTAGTTCGTCTCCAAAAAATAACCCCGCAACTACTCGAATCAAATCGCGCCTATATTGAAACCTTATGCAAGGCCAGTCAAAAACCAACGGTATGTGAGTACTGACTTTGATTGAAACGCGAAGTGGTTGATGATACTGGGATAGGGCGTGGGCTAAGTTGATACGTGGTACTTCGCTGTAGCATCAATATATTCATTCGGTATACACTGATAGTTGCAGTCTGGTATGCGTCAAACTTGCGAAGGGAAATTGAAAATGAGCAAAGACACCGACGATACAATTGAAACGTATCCGGAAGAAAAAAAAGAAATCGAGAATCGGCGCGGTGTTTTGTATGAGCAGTCGAGCACCAATGCGCACGACACCGCAAAACTCTGGGGACTGGCATTGTCAGGCGGAGGAATTCGCAGCGCCACTTTTTGCTTGGGCTTTCTGCAATCGCTGGCCAAGGCTTCACACCACCAGAAGGACGACCTAGACGATTCAAAGAACCATGCAATACCGCTATTGGCGCGGTTTGACTATCTTTCTACCGTGAGTGGCGGCGGCTATGTGGGAGGCTTTTTGTCGGGTCTTTTTCGGCGCGCGAGTGTCGGGAACAACAACGCTAACGCAGGTGCAAAAGCCAACGCGGACGAAACCTTTAAAGTATTAAAGTGTGATCCGCCTGGCCGTATGGGACAGCATAACTCTGAGACTGACCGGCCACTGCGTTGGTTGCGGGACAATGGCCGATATTTAGCGCCCAACAACTCAGGCGATTTATTCTTTGATATTGCGATAACCTTGCGCAACCTGTGCGCTGTGCACTATGTAATTGGCGTCTCTTTAGTGGCCGTGTTTTTTTTGATGTATATGTTCCGCTTGAGCACGGCCAAAATATTTGAAAGCGCGATGGCGCTGGAGAAGTTCATGCAGCCAGCTTGTAGCGCGGCTAAGAGCGTTTGCAATGAATCCAATCTGACAATCTGGTGGAGCCCTTGGTTTGCCATTGCGGGCTTGTTTGTACTACTCGGCTTGATTCCCTTCGGTGTAGCTTATTGGTTGAATCAAGAAAAATCAGGTAGCAATAGTCCGATGTGGTCTGCCGCGACGCTCGCGGCCTTAGCCGTTTTGCTTATCTTGAGCGCATTGACCATTTTTGTGGCTTGGTCACCAACGTTCGGTATCGAAAATGACATCACGCCAATCAGCCTGCTCACCATAGGCACAATAGCAATAATCTTGCTAATAGCATTGACCTATGTTCTCGGGCGCGGTGCGCAATCCGTCGTTAAATTCCGCGCCCAGATCACGCGTGACCTAAGCAGTGCCCTTTGGATATCACTGATACTGCTTGGTTTTGCGACGTTAGAAACGCTTGGTCAATCGCTCTATCTTTGGCTCAGTGTGAATCAATCGGATCCGCTCACGGTCGGCGGCATTGGTGCCGCCATCGTCGCAGCGGTGACAGCGCTCCGACACTTACCAAAGGTTGCCGATACCGAACCAAGCGGTATTCTCAAGAAACTCCCGTTCGATGCGGTGATCGGCGTTGTGGGCGTGCTGTTATTCATGATGCTGCTGCTTGCGTGGCAGGTCATCACCACTGGCGTTGTGTTCCAGTGGCGTGCCCCAAGCCCAGTTATCCCTAGTTCAATAATTTGGCTGCACACCCTTGCACCATCGTTCACCTACCTGGCCCTTGTGGGTATGGTGCTTCTGGCGTTAACGGTTGCGTCAGGTTATTTTCTTGGCTTTGTGAACCTCTCAACATTACAGCCTTTGTACGGTGCGCGTTTAAGGCGTGCCTATTTGGGTGCGTCCAACGCTGCGCGATTTGATGCAAACGGAAAATCTAAGGTGACCGAAGCGCATGATAAAGACGACTTCACACTCAGCGAATACTTCAGCGCCACTGCTAAACATGCTGGGCCAGCACACATCATCAATGTCACGATCAACGCAACGACGGGCAGTGGCGATGCGCTAACGCAGCGTGACCGTAAGGGTATTCCAATGACCATCTCCGCCGATGGCTTTAACGCAGATGGCTTTCATTATGGCGATGTGCCACCTCCTGCGCCTGCCAAGTCAGCGCCCGCCGTGCCTACAAAATCAGCGCCTGCTGAACTCTCGATAGGCAGCTGGATTGGTATCTCCGGTGCCGCCGTTAGCACCGGAATGGGGCAAAACACGGCGCTGGGCGCATCTATCGCACTCATGTTCGCCAACGCTAGATTAGGTTGGTGGTGGTTTGCGGGCAAATCGGTGAAAGGCAAACGGTCCGCAAGCTCTTTAACATCGATTTTCCGCAACCAAACTTATCTGCTTCGCGAAACCTACGCAAAATTCAATGGCACGGACGGAACGCACTGGTATCTCAGCGACGGGGGGCATTTTGAGAACACGGGGGTCTACGAGTTATTGCGCCGCAAAGTACCCGTGATTGTATGCTGTGATTGCGGTGCCGATCCCGAATATAAGTTTGGGGATTTAGCGAATCTGATGCGGCTCTCACGCATAGATTTTCGTGCCGAATTTGAACCACTGGCGGGTAACGACCCGAGACTAGGCAATTTGTTTGGGCAAAACATCGGTGCCTGCGTAGCGAGCAATGCCGAAGAAATACGCGCAGCCCAAGCGCAAGATCCAACAGCGATAGTACCGAAGCCACGAGCCAAATTTGTACTTGCTTATTGCGTGACCTTCAAAGACGAGGATGGCAATGTTCTAAACGGTTGCTCATCCATTTTATTGGTTGTGAAGCCCGCAGTACTTGATCAATCACCGCATGATGTAAGCGAGTACAAAGGTGCGCATCCCACCTTCCCGCAGGAATCAACGGCAGACCAATTCTTCGATGACGCGCAGTGGGAAAGTTATCGGCGTCTTGGAGTGGAACTGGGGGGCAAGCTTTTTTCCTAATTTGTTTGCACGGCATAGACCATACGTACGGGCACGGCATGCCGTGCCCGTACTTCACCGCCCTTCGGTGCAAATATAGGTGGGTATTTTAAGTTACGGGCGAATGATTATTCGCCCCTACGGGACGCACCAAGGTTACGCTGCAGCTACTTTCAGCCATTGAACCCCTAGCGTTTTCTCAACCCTGATATGCTTGCCATCCAGCCGATAAGTTAGTTGGCAGTGGTGCCTAGGGTTCGACAACACTTGTGCATTGAACACGACATAGTTGCAGCCTTTATCGTGCCGCGCCGATTGTGTTATTAATCCTGGATGGCCTTCGCGGTGCATTCTTGCGCCTACGGATTGGGTGTAGCTGTAATCGGTTTTGTGAACCAATCTTTTGTACTTTACAGCGCTTAAGCGCAAATCTAGGAGTGCGGCGGCACATGCCACTTTGTATACTTTGCGCTCGCCTACAACTTGTTCATTTTCAAATCCGGCATCGCAAAGCAGGCCATTGAACCAGTGAAACGCGGTTTCATAAACGCTAGTTTCCAGCGAATCACAGCCATACCAAACACCATAACTACCATCGGAAAACCGACTATTCTGCCAGTGTTTAAACGGCCATTCTATTACATTGCGCCAAGCTGCTTCTTCAAATGGCCGATCAATAATTGGCGATTTTGATGCGTAGGAATAAGGCTTCACGTCATCCTCGATTCGCTGCGCCAATAGCCAATCATCCGGGTGTTGCGACAGATCATCAAATAAATCTTGCGATTGACGAATAGACACGATATTGCGCATCACATCGTGGTGCACATCCTGCAGCTTTAGGTTGGTGAATAACCCATCCATTATCAAAGCCCACGCGCACGATCTAAATAGGCGCGAACCATTAACAAACCCACAAACCCATATTCTCGAACCACATCAACGGGTGCAAGGTTGTCAAAAGCTTTATTGCGTGCAGTCATCCACTTATAAGCCAAATCACGATTTTGCGGGAACAACATCCGTAAGTTTTTATGAATGCCCAGCAAGTGCCCCACACGCTCGTATTGATCGCGGCTGGCACCTATACCCTCCCCTTTGCGATAGCGTGTCAACGTGGCACGGTTACCAGCGGCTAAACCCAACATGGATGCTTGGTCATCGGTTGTCAATTTCCAGTGATCCAGCAATGCCATCACCATCTTAGCCAGCGCGCCCCTATCTTCGGGTGCCGGTGCGTAGTTTTTAGATTGAAGGACGGCAGACATTTTGGTTCCTTGTTTGCGCTTGAGTGGAATTAGCTAAATCATAGCACAACAATATTATAGAAACATTATTTATTACTATAATACTATCGTGTTGTTTGGTGATTGGCCCCTACGAGTGGCGCTACCTTGATTGCACGGTAGGCATATTGCACTCTGTGGAGGGGGGGCGAAATATTTTTCGCCCAACACAGCCGGGGAGGTTAGCAACGGTGAAAACGAAGCCCGATAGCACCGTATTTTTAGTACAAGCACGTAGCGACGCTGCCAACATTGCCCCCCTCAATTATGGGCGTACGTTAATTTATTTTGATGGGCTGTAGCTATGCTGGTATTTGATGTGCTGCAACCACCGCAACCACCCCGCCCCTCCGAGGCACCCCTCCACAGAGGGGAATTACACCGTGCACGCATACACAGGGGGGGCTAATATTACGATCTAAAATCTAAAACCACCAGAGGCAATTGATCCGCGCTCAATTCCCCTCTGTGGAGGGGTGGCCCGTAGGGACGGGGTGGTTAGCAACGGTGAAAACGAAGCCCAACAATAACGCCGTATTTCTTGATGCAAAAACGTAACGACACTCCCCCCCCCTAACCAGACGGGATAAAATCAAAGCCGAAGCAGTTAACTACGCGGGCACCGCATGCTGCCGCAGCATCAGCATATAGGGTAATCATGCGGCGTATTCAAGCTGGTTCGCCGGGGAGGTCGCAGTAATCAGCGCGTTTGCAAAAAACGCACTACGTTGTAGCCAACTTTGCCACTGCGGCCAACACATCTGCGGGCTCAGCGCGCTCGCGATAATCTGCATCGATATGTGCGAACACTATGCGTCCACCTCGATCAATCACATAAGTTGCCGGTAATGGTAGAACCCATTTACCGTTACCATTAAGTTCAGGCAAATCGTTGCCGAAGCTGGTGTAAAGATCAACAAGCTCAGGGTGCAGCGTGAACGCGATACCAAATGCTTCTGCCGCTGCGAGTGTTGAGTCGCTCAGAACGGGATAGGCCAAGGTGTTTTTCTCTGCGGTGGTCAGGGAATTATCTGGCGTTTGCGGGGACACTGCAACAAGGTTTGCCCCTAGCGCTGCCAATGCCGGCAGGTGTTGTTGCCATGCCCGCAATTCAAGATTGCAATACGGGCACCATCCACCGCGATAAAAAATAACCACCAGCGGCCCGCGCTGCCAAAACGCTTGCAAACGTACAGATTGGCTCAGTGCGTTTGGTAGGGTGAGATCAGGTGCCAAGTCACCCACGCCGAGCGCGCGTTGCTCAATGCCGCTGGCTTTCAATGTTGCCGTTGATGCCTCCATCAGTGCGGTGCGTTCAGGTGCAGCACGCAACTTAGAATTGGCTTTAACTTCGGCAAGCTGCGCTGTCAGTGTTTGAGGTAGGTCGATGGTAGTTTGCATTTTTGTGTCCTTGGTTGTGTAGGTTTAATGGTGTTTAATGGGTTAGTCGTTACTTAGGCGAATTCTTTACAGCAATAATCAAACCTGCCATCGCAACGAGCAGCCCCGCAGCCTCGGCCACTGTTGGAACATGCGCCAGCACCGGCCATGCCATCAGGGCAGCGAGCCCTGGCGCAAGCGCTGGAAACAAGGCTGCGCGTGCAGGCCCAAGCAGCGAAACCATTTTGGCGTAGGTATACAAGGTTCCCGCACCAGCGATCACCCCCTGCACCAATACTTCGATCCAAAACACCTGTGGTGCTGCATCAACTAACCGCTGACCGCCGGACAAAAGCATATAGGCGGGCACGTAAGTCACCAATGCGGAGAACGATACAACGGCCGTTGCCAGCATTGGGTCGAGCTTGTGTTTGCGCAATAACACGCCGAAGCTTGCCCACAAGGTTCCGGCGGCGATGAACATGAGGTCGCCTAACAACGCCGGTCCACTAAAGCTAGACGATTCAACGCCGGAGAGAATTAACAGCCCGGCGACAACAATCGCGATACCGACCGCTTTGCGCGCTGTGATCTTGTCGCCCAGCACCCACGCGCTGATGAGCATGCCCATCACACTCATGGAAGCAAATGGCAAAACTGCCGCATGACTGGGCGGTGCGAGTTGTAACGCGCCAAACATCAACAGGCCAAATGGTGTTCCGGCGAAAAGCGAGATCGTTGCCCACATTTTCCAACGGGATAGCAACTGTAGCCGCCCTTGTTGCCACGCCAATAGCAAAATTGGCAGCGTGATGATGCCCGCTACGCCGAAGCGCAGCACCGTCAGGTCTGGCGACTGTAAACCATTGACGATGCCCCAGCGCGCCACTACGGTATATAGTGCACCGATACTTGCCGCGAGTAGCCCAACCGCAATGCCTTTAAGCAGGCGGTTCCGCGCGGACGCGGTAGCCTCGGCCTGTAGCTGCCCAACTGAGATACTAAGTGTTGTTGTGCTCATATGATCCTCGCGCAAATAATGGTGGGTGGTGGGTGCAGATTTACAATGTTGGTGCGGCGGGAAAATCCACTGGCACTTTTGTAACGCCGTGCAAGTAGTTGGTAATCGTTTTATCGCCAATGGTGACGATGGTATCGACTAGGTTTTCATCGGTCCAACCGGCGGCAAAGAATGCGTCAACGACGGTGCTGTCGGCATGGCCACGATTGACGGCGATGTTTTTGGTAAGTTTGGCAAGTGCATCCAATTTTGCATCGAAGCTGGCACTGCCACCCCGCACTTCTAAGACTTGCTCGGCGGTAAAGCCAACCATGCCGCCGATTACGGTGTGGGCGGCAAGGCAGTATTCGCAGTTGTTGACTTGGCTGACGACGAGGTTGACCACTTCACGCGCCTTGCCGTTAATGCTGCTCTTGGCGTTTTGTAGTGTTAGATAGCTGCCCAGCGCGTTTTCTGAATGCGCTAGGGTTGCATAGAGGTTGGGCACCATGCCTAAGCCTTTTTTCAAGTTCTCAAACATTGCTTGGTTAGTTGGGCTGACTTGCTCGAATGTTGGGACAGTAAATGTTTTCATGTTGAAGCTCCTATGGAATTTAAAAAGTAAGTGATGCATTAAAAAGGGGATTACTGCGCGGTATAGCCACCGTCAACGGCAATGCATTGGCCGGTGAGATAACGCGCTTTATTGCTGGCGACAAACAAAATGGTTTCGGCAATTTCTTCGACGCTGGCTGCGCGTTTGGCTGGCATCACCGACAGGAAGCCCGCTTTCGCGTCCTCGCTGCGGCCCACAAAGCGGTCGAGCATGTCAGTCGCAACCGGCCCGGGCGCGATGGCGTTTACACGCACACCAGCGGCAGCGCCTTCAAGCGCAGCGCTTTTGGTCAAGCCTTCAACGGCGTGTTTGCTGGCGACGTAAACCGAAGCACCGGCTACGCCAACTTGTCCGGCGATGGATGACAAATTAACGATTGATCCCGAACCCTGCGCCAACATCACGCGCATTTCGTGTTTAAGTGACAGCAGCGTGCCCAGTACATTGGTTTGAAAAGTAGCATCGAAATTATCGATAGACGTTTCAGTGATCGGGCCGAGACTGCCTTCAGTGCCAGCGTTATTGATGGCGATATCGAGCCGACCAAAACGCTTCACGGTAGCTTCAACGAGAGCGCGTATGTCGGCCTCGATACGCACATCGGCATGTTGAAATTCAGCTTGGGCACCGAGGCTGCGTAGCTCTGCGGCCAATGCATGACCAGCTTCGTCGCGACGGCCACTAACAACAATGTTGGCACCTTGGCGGGCAAACGCAATGGCGGTGGCGCGGCCAATGCCGGTAAGTGCGCCAGTAATGAGTACGACGGGTAAATTCATGATTAGCTCCTGTTGGTTTCCTGTTGATTATTTGGTTTGGCTCATCGCTGAACCATGGATCGCATTGTGATTGATGCCATTGCGGTGCGCTAGACTGATAAATGGCATAAAATATAGTCTTAAATGGAATAAATGAGGCGCAAATGGATCGGCTACAGGCAATGCAAACCTTTGTTCGCGTAGTTGAGTCAGGGAGTTTTTCCGCTGTGGCGCGTGAGGCCAACACCACGCAAAGTGCCATCAGCAAGCAGGTGGCAGGACTAGAACGCCTACTTGGCGCGAAGTTGCTCAGCCGCACCACGCGTTCCTTAGCCTTAACCGAAGAAGGTGAACGCTACTTTGAGCAGGTGCGGCGATTGGTCGCGGAAATTGCGGAAGCCGAGAGCACACTCATCAGCGGTGAGAGCAGGCTAAGTGGCTGGTTGCGTGTGGCGGCGTCTGTTGGCTTCGGACGTTTAAAACTCATGCCGCTGGTGCAATCGTTCCTCGACGAGCACCCCAGTGTGAAGATTGATTTGAAACTCAACGATGGCTTCATTGACTTGGTAGAACAAGGCATTGATGTGGCGGTACGTATCGGCGAACTGGCAGATAGCGGGCTTATCGCAAGGCGCGTTGGCGCTTCTAAACGCTTGTTGATTGCACACCGGCGCTATATTCGCAGTTTGGCGGCGGGCATCAAAACACCATGCCACCCAAATGATTTGCTGCAGCATAACTGCATCGTCTACACCGAGTTGGCCAGCCGCAATGTGTGGAGCTTTACCGCAGGCGCTGGCGCATCAGAGCCGATGGGCACGACCTGCACCGTGCATGTTCAGGGGAATTTGCAGACCAACAGCAGCGAGGTGGTACGCTATGCGGTGCTAAATGGCGCGGGCATTGGTTATTCGCCAGAGTGGCTATTTGAATCCGAACTCGCGGGCGGCGAATTGCAAGTGCTGCTCCCGGATTGGCCTGCACCCTCACTACCTGTGCATTTGGTGAGCCCGCAGGGGAGACGCAACTCGGCGAAGGTGAAGGCGTTCGGCGACCACGTTGCTAAACTTATGCGCTAGCAACCTTTCGCGCTATGACAATTGGAAGGAAAGTTTGGCTGAGCCGGCGGGCTCATGCTCGTCAGCAAGCTTTTCTAGCAGATTCTAAGAATCGACTCTAATGGATATTGAATCGGCCTGCATCGCTTCCAGTGCGACGATCAAATCAAAGGTCATAGGTAACGATAATACGCAGCAGTGGCAGACACCCGACACTAGCACCGCAACCACGGCAACCACCCCGCCCCTCCGGGCCACCCCTCCACAGAGGGGAATTACGCCGCGCACACATACACAGAGGGTAAAATTACGATTTAAGATCAAAAATCTAAAACCAACAGAGGCAAATAATCCGCGCTCAATTCCCCTCTGTGGAGGGGTGGCCCGAAGGGACGCGGTGGCTAACGGCGGCTATAACGAAACCCAACAACAACGAATAGCGCCGTATTTTTAGTACAAAACATAGCGCAGCCCCCCCTACTCCAAAACCTCAAAAGTCAACCCCGCATGCCTCACCAAACGATTTAATAGGGCTTCGCCCATAGCGTGGGAGGGGGTCCAGAAGCCGCCATTGAGTTTGGTTTTAGGGACATCCAGTGCTAGGCAGGCGGCGGCTTCGCCTAAAATTTTTGCGGTGGAGCCGTAGCCGGGGTCACGATCACCTGTTACTTTTACTTTTAGGTCGCGGCCGTCCGCCGTGTGGCCAATGAATCTGAGGTCGTAGAAGCCTTTTTCTTGTGCGGCGTAGCTGGGGCCTTCGCCGGGTGCGGGGAGGATAAATTTTTCCATTAACCAGCGCGTTGGTGGAATGGCGGCCGCCGTTACAAACCCGCCTAGCCCCACCGATAGCGCGGTGGCTTTATAGCGGCCTTTAAATCCGGCACCCATGAGCATGACTTCGTGATATTTAAAATTTTCGGTATAGGCAAAGCCACTTAGCGCGTTACTGCGCAACACAATGCGCACGTTAACCGCCGCCATCACGAAGGGTGCCGTCCAGGCATTAAATTCGGTATCGAAGGTGGGGCCTTTAATATTTGTTTGCTGCACTGTTGGCTTGGCGGCCATGGTGCATAGGGAATAGGGGTTGCTTAATTCGCGCCGTAATTCCGGGTTTTGGGTGGCTTCTTTTACCGCATTTACCATGCTGGCCACGGTGCCACCGGATGCTGCACCGCGCATGGCTTTTACGCCCATTTTTACGGTGGTACAGGGCTCGCCATAATGTAATAAGGATTGTTGCTGCAAAAACCAAACGCCAAAATCAGACGGGATGGAATCGAAGCCGCAGCAATTTACTATGCGCGCGCCACTGGCTGCTGCTGCATCTGCATAAAGGCTAATCATGCGACGTATCCATGCCGGTTCGCCAGTGAGGTCGCAATAATCGGTGCCGGTTTGGGCGCATACACGCACCAATGGCTCGCCGTATAGGGCATAGGGGCCAACGGTGGAAACCACCACGCGGGCTTGTGCGCACATAGCTTGCAACGCGGCTTCGTCAGCGGCATCAGCCACAATTACGGGCAAGGATGGGGCATCTAAATCTTTAAGCAGTGCCTGAAGTTTAGACTGCGAACGGCCAGCAACGGCAAAGCTTAGGCGGCGCTTTTGTAGGCTTGGGCTTAGCTCATTGGCGCTAGCGAATTCCTTGAGTAAATAGCGGCATAAAATTTGCCCCACAAAGCTGGTAGCGCCAAATATAACAACATCAAATGGTTTCTTTTGCATTTTTGAGCTGGCCTCACCATGAGTTAGAAAGTAGAGTGGAATTATCGTAAATTGATGGCAGCAACAGCAGCGCTTTAAATTTAGTAGTGTGATGCTATCATTTGTGCATTACCTTCCCCTAATTTTATGGTTATCTATGCAAAATTACTTTTCTAAAATGCTTATTGTTATCGTGGCTTTGATCGCACTCGGCTTGTTAGTTACCAGTTGCGGCACGATTGAAACGGGCAACGTTGGCATTCGTACCACCTTGGGTAAAGTGAATGCGGAAGAAATTACGCCGGGGCTTTATGTACGCTTTCCGGCCATTAGTACCGTACATGAATTTTCAGGAAAAGAAATCGGCATTGATTTAGATAACCTCACACCAAAGGCGAAAGACAATTTATCTCTACGTGATTTAGATGTGACGGTGTACTACCGCGCTAACGCGACTGCAATTGCTGATCTATATGTAAAGTACGCATCACAGCATGTAAAAGACGAACATACCCGCGTGTATTACCCCGCATACGCCCTATTGCTGCGGCTCTCACGCAACATCATTTATGAGGAAACTTCTCGTGTAGATAGTTTGGTTATGCATACCAAGCGTGAGGAACTAGCCAGCGCGGTGATGCGCGGTTTACAAGCCGAATTGGATAAAAATGATAAAGGCGTTTTTAATGTTACCCGTGTGGTGATTCGCCAATTAACGACCGACCCTGCAATTGAAAAGAGCATTCAAGAATCAGTGGCTGCCCAAAAGCAACTTGAAACTACTAAACAAAGAATTGCCATTGCCGAGGCCGAAGCACAGGTGGAAGTTAAAAAAGCAGAAGGTATTGCCAAGGCTAATCAAATCATCAATCAAAGTTTAACGCGTGAGTATTTGCAGCATGAATCCAACTTGGCGCTGCATAAGTTTGCGGAAAAAGGCGGCACCACTACGGTAGTTATTCCCGCCAATATGCAGACAGCACCGCTGATTAATATCGGTAAATGAATACGCTGCCCCATGCCCATTATGGAGAGGAACGCTAAGCCGGATGCCTGCTATCACCCTTAGATACATCTTGGCACTATGCGCAAGCTTAATCGCGTTGAGTATAGGTGCGGGTGCGGGTGCCGCGCCGCCAGCTATAACCGTTGACGTGAATGTTGACAGCAAAGTTAAACCCGCCCTAATCGGCAACCCACCGATTGAAAAGTTTACGCCCAATATTGAGGTGGACTCGCAAAATTTTTGTATTACCCAAGATGCACGTGGCGTTATTTTTATCTGCAATGGCGGTGGCCTTATTGAGTTTGATGGCGAACGCTGGAAGCTGCATAAAATGGTGAATCGCGATTTGGTGCGCTCCCTTGCTACTGATGCCAATGATAATTTGTATGTGGGTGGTTATAACCTATTTGGGGTGCTGCGCCGCGATGCAGCGGGGGGGGCAACCTTGGAAGATTATTCTTGGCGCTTTAAAGCTCAATTAGCGGGGCGCGAATTTGCCGATGTTTGGGATATTGAAATTGCACCAGAAGGCATTTATTTTAAGAGCCTGCAAGACCTGTTTTTTATTGACCCCAAAACCAATGCAGCCAAACATTGGTATTACGAAGGCAAGTTTGGCTTTGTGCGCCATCATCAAGGCCGCACTATCGCGCAATTTCGTGGTGAGGGGTTCAAAGTGCGGGTTGCCGATAACTGGCAGCTCATAGCTGGCACCGATGTCGTTAAACAACCCCTATTCCACGCCCTGCCGCTGGCCGATAATGCACTACTGCTGTTTGGTAAAGATGCCAATTGGTGGCGGCTTAGCGGCGATGTACTAACCATAGCCGCCATGCCGCAAGGGACGCCACAACCTTCTACTATTTTAGGCGCAACGGTGTTGGCCGATGGCAGCCTAGCGCTGGCGAGTAGCGAAGGCAAAGTATTTAGTATTGATAATCAACTCAAAAAAACCCGTGCATTTAGGGTAGAAGCTGGCGCTATTTCTGGCGTATCAAAAGAACGGGGGGGTGGTTTTTTAGCCGTTGCCGACCTTGCCATTTATCGTGTTGCTTGGCCTGCGCAATGGAGCATTTTAGGTATTGAGCAAGGCGGTGGTGGGCCATTGCTGCGCTTAGCCAAGTGGAACAACAAAGGTTATGTGTTGTCCGAAGCAGGTAGCTTTGAAGTGATCGAGAATGTGGATGGGCAGTTATCCTTTGCGGCGGTACCGTGGGGCAAAAATCCGACCTATGCCCTGCTCCCGCTAAGCCCTACGCGGGCGTTGCTCAGCACGGCGCATAAATTGATGGTGGTTGAAAATAATGTGACCACCGAAATTGCCAGCGATCTGCTTTATCCGCGCAGCTTCTGGCCTTCGCGATTTCATCCCAATCGCGTCTATCTGGGCACTGAACTTGGGCTGCGCATACTTGATATCAGCGGGAGCACGGTGGGCATTTCAGCGGCAATCCCCAATCCGATTCCGGTGCACTTTAACAGCATTGCCGAGCTGAGCAAAAATGAAATCTGGCTGGGCACCGAACGGCATGGCATCTGGCGCGTGCGCTTGGCTGACGATGGTAAGGTGGATACGGTTAACGAGCTAAAGGCCGGTAAAGAAAGCCTTGGGCTTAAGTATGGACAATATCCCAGTGCTGAAATTAAGCTACTAGCTGATGGCACGCTGCTCGCTAGCACTGGTGCGGGCATTTTTATTTGGGATGGCAAACAGTTTGTAGCAAATCCGTTTAATGGCTTGGTAGCCATGCGTGCGGGGGATGAAACCCTGCGCTTCGCACAAGCACCGGACGGCATCCTATGGGCATACAGCAATTTGCGGTTGTGGAAGCAGGAAGCCAACAAAAATTGGGTGCAACAAGAGATTCAAAATATTCGTAAAGGCAGCATCAACGACGTGACCTTCGATGCCGCAGGCAGCACTATTTTGGTTAACTCGCATGGCCTAATGATGCATCATCCGGCGGCCGTGGGGCAACTCAAAAAGCCCGCGCAATTATTGCTGCGTGCTGTAACGCAAACTTTAAGCGACGGGAAAACTGTGGCGCTCTCGCTTAACCCCACGCAGGTGCCGCAGTTTGAAATTGCTGAATCTGGGCTGCGCTTCGAGTTTGCGCTACCCGACTATTCCAAAGAAGGTTCGCGGCGCTATCAAGGCCGTTTGGTGGGTGATGAACCGGCGTTGTCAGAATGGGCCAGCGCCTCCGCCTACAGCTATTCAGCATTACCGGCGGGCGAATACAGCATGCAGCTGCGGGCAAAAGAAGCGGAAGGCAATATCACCGAAATACCCGCCTACCCCTTTGAAATATTGCCCCCTTGGTATCGGCGCGCATGGGCGTTGGCACTATGGTTAGCGCTCACTACGGCGGCAATCATGGCCTTGGTGATTGAGATTGTGCGGCGGCGTACCTTGGCTTTAGAGCGGCGCAACCAGAACCTTGAAAGCAAAGTAGCCGCACGCACGTCCGAACTAGAAATTGCCAATGCCCGATTAGAAGCCCTAGCGCATATAGATGGATTAACCGGCATACCCAACCGCCGCCACTTTGATGTGTACTTAGCGCAAGCATGGGCAATCACCCAGCAAAAATCACAGCCCATCGCCCTGCTAATTGTTGACGTTGACCACTTCAAGCAATACAACGATCACCACGGCCATCAAAAAGGCGACGAGCTGCTATGCCAAATTGCCGCGTGTTTAAATGAATGCCTAGCCAGTTACACCTCAACAATGCAGGCAAGCGCAGCGGGTGCTGCTATCGGCTTTTTAGCCCGATACGGCGGCGAAGAATTTGTAGCCGTACTCCCCAACGCCACCTTAGCCACAGCAAAAAAATTAGCCGAAACGATGCGCAGCGCCATAGCCGAACACCTAACACACGCCACGGTTTCAGTAGGCGTAAGCCACGTACAAACCGAGACCACCAACACCGTTGTAACCGCCGAACAATTATTTAGCGAAGCCGATAATGCCTTGTATGCGGCTAAGGCAGCGGGGAGGAACTGCGTTAGGGGGTAGGGATTTTTTGGGGGGGCGTGAAGATAACCCCGGTGCAAACAACGGCAAAATAACCTCGGTGCAATCCGCAGGGGCGAATAATCATTCGCCCGCAACCTATAAAATAAGCACCTACGTCCGCATCGAAGGCGAAAGATTTTTCGCCCCTACAAGGGGCATCGTAGTTAATGCGCACGCGGCAGTAATTCACGTCCCACAAATAACACACATCGGCGAAAATAACCTCGGTGCAAACCGTAGGGGCGTATAATCATTCGCCCGCAACCTAT
>JANMDR010000254.1:0-9582 GCA_031376425.1 Betaproteobacteria bacterium | reverse complement strand
TTGTGCCCAAGGATGTCACCACCCAAGAAACCGGCTGGCAGGCTGCTTCCGTGCCGCCAGGGTTTAAGAAAGTGCTGGAATTTTCTCGCACCTTAGCAGGCCGTAATGCCCCAGTTTCCCAAATTATATTTTCGGACGGTTTGGCGCATGTTTCAGTTTTTGTTGAATCTGCCAACGGCGTAGAAAAAGTGATTTCGCAAAGTACCGGCACTGGCGCTACAAACTATGCACTGCGCCCAGTGGCTGAGTTTCAGATAACCGTAGTTGGCGAAGTACCCGTCGCAGCGGTGCAGGCAATTGCTGATAGTGTGAAGCGCCACACGGGATTAACTACACAATTTGTCACGCCGCAATCGGCTAGTCAAACCCAAGGACGACGTTGATTTTGACTTGAAATTCGTTGCGGCAATCCCAACTACTTTATGAATTTTTATACTACGCGCCCACTGCTGTTAAACAGTTTGGTGCGGCCTTTTAATGTTATTTTTGGAGAATCTATGAATAAAACCATCAAGAGTTTTGTCGCTTGTGCACTCATTAGCACCGGTGCATTATTATTTGTGCCCACACAAAATAGCTATGCAAAAGAGCTCCCCGACTTCGTGGAATTGGTCGAGAAGCAAGGGCCGGCTGTGGTAAATATCAGCACCCGTAGCCGTACCGCAAGTGGCGGCAATTTTAATTTACCTGATGGCGTTGATCCAGAACAAAGCGAGGAATTCCTAGAATTTTTCCGCCGCTTTATGCCAGATCGCGGTGGCCGCACTGACCCACGTGGTGCACCAAATGCACCAAAAAGCAAAACGCCTCAACCCCTACGTCCGTCTGGTCAAGGTTCAGGCTTCTTTATCGGTAGCGATGGTTTACTACTGACCAACGCTCACGTTGTTGCAAAAGCGGATGAAGTGACAGTAACCTTAATCGATAAGCGCGAATTTAAAGCCAAAGTTTTAGGCTCGGATGAACGTTCGGATATTGCTGTGTTAAAAATTGAGGGCACCGGCTTTCCCAAAGTAAATATTGGCGACTCTGAAAAACTAAAAGTTGGCGAATGGGTAGTGGCAATTGGCTCACCATTTGGCTTCCGTAACACGGTCACAGCAGGTATCGTCAGTGCCAAAGGGCGTGATGAAGTGGCACGCGGGCAAAACAATAGTGGCGTACCGTTTATTCAAACTGATGTGGCGGTAAATCCCGGCAACTCGGGTGGCCCGTTGTTTAACGTCCGTGGCGAAGTGGTTGGCGTAAATTCGCAAATCTATTCTGGAACGGGAGCCTACCAAGGCATTTCTTTCGCCATTCCAATTGATGAAGCGATTAAAATCTCTAACCAAATCGTGAAGTCTGGCAAGGTATCACGCGGTAGATTGGGTGTGTCGATTGGTGATGTGTCTAAAGATATTGCCGAGGCAGTTGGGCTGCCAAAAGCACAGGGTGCGATTATTCAGGATATCCAGGCGGATACCGCGGCCGAAAAAGCGGGTCTACAACCTGGCGATATTATTCTAAAGATTGACGGGAAAACAGTTGAAGGCAGCTCGGAAACGACCCGCATCATTGGTGGCACTAAACCTGGTACGTCTACAAAGCTATCAATCTGGCGCAATGGTGCGGCAAAAGAAGTCACTATTATTGTTGGTGAGTTTAAGGACGAAACCAAGAAAGAAGTGAAGAAAGCAAAAGCTAAAGAAGCTGCAGAACCGGGTCGCTTGGGTATTGCTGTATCAGATCTGGATGCCGATCAAAAGAAGCAATACAAGGTAAAAGATGGCGTGCTGGTGGAAGCGGTATCAGGTGCAGCAGAGCAAATTGTGGAACCTGGCTATGTGATCACCCGTGTTAACACGACCGAGATCACCAGTGCTAAACAGTTTGAGGCAATCGCCGCCAAATTAGATTTGAAGAAGCCAATTGGCCTGCAATTGCGCAACAAAAAAGGTGATCCGCAGTTTGTTACCTTTAGAGTTGAAGCTGAATAAACTAAGCTTGCTGTAAGCAATTAGCATTAACGCCGTGCCGCTTTTTATTTAAGAGCGGCGCGGCGTTTTAATTTGAGGCAATATTTTAGGTAACAGCGCGATGAAACTCACCTTATTATCACGAAGCTATTGCCATCTGTGTGATGAAATGCAGACCGCGTTTTTGAACTGGAAGGCACTACAGGGTGATACTGTAAGAAGCTTTGAAATTGGCAAGCTTCAAGTTGTAGATGTGGACGAGTTCCCTGATTTGGAAGCGCTGTGGGGCGATAAAGTACCTGTACTTTTGCTCGATGATGTAGAGGTTTGTCACTATCACTTTGATGCTGAAAAAATGACAGCTGCACTTAATCGCTAAGTCACCTAAGCTAAAACGGTATTCCACACGCGCATAACGCTTAAGCGTTCGGCACTTAACTCATCGGCGGTAATTAGCGTTTGGCTTTCATTATTATTGCGTGCCACATGAATGTTTGCGCGATAGCTTAAATACGCCTTGGCTAAAATAGCCGCATCTTCCTCGGCCAAAATACCTAAGGCCGCCGCGCGAAAGAGTAGGGCGGTGTTGCCTTTATTTTCGGTGAGCTCCGCATGTTGATGGCTATAAGCCAACACAATAAATTGCACCATAAACTCAATATCTACCACGCCACCATGTATATGTTTTAGATCAAAAACTTTTATGCCATTTCGATCTTTTGGCGGTTTAATCTCGGCATGCATTTTTTGCCGCATCTGCGCAATTTCAATTTTTAGCGCCGGTACATCGCGCGATTTTTGCAATACCTCATTGCGAATCTGATCAAAGCGGGCTTTCAATAGCGGATCACCTGCACACCAGCGCGCCCGCGTTAGCGCCTGATGTTCCCACGTCCATGCCCGCGTTTGTTGATAATCTTCATAGGCCGTTAAACTGGAAACTAATACCCCAGCATTGCCATCTGGCCGCAAGCGCAAATCAGTTTCATACAATATGCCGCCAGAAGTGAGGGTGTTTAACCAGCCATTTACGCGCTGGCCATAGCGGGCAAAATAACCTGCCTGCGATTGCGAATGCTCGGTATCAGTCACGCTATCATCATACAAAAATACTAGGTCTAAATCTGAGGCATAACCTAGTTCTTTACTACCAAGTTTGCCGTAGCCGATGATGGCAAAGCCTTTTGGAGGTTGCCAATTTGGTGGTTGCCGATCGAGGCTGCCAAGGTCTGAAGCTGCGTTAATTTGTCGTTGCGCCAATACCAAAGTGGTATCTAACAGGCCATCAGCCAGATCAGAAAGCGCGTCTGATAACTCCATCACCCCTAATTTCCCTTCAATATCGGCGATGTTTAAGCGCAGGGTTTGCGCGTGCTTAAAGGTACGGAGCAGATCATATTGCCGCTCTACATCAAGTAGTTGGGCGTCACATTCAGCGCGTAGTGCTGGAAATACCAAGGCAGCAGCGGTTGTTTTTTGCGCACCTACTAGTTCGTCTAGCAAAATCGGATGCCGCCTAATTTGCTCCGCTGCCCAACTGCTTTGCGAGCACACCCGCACCAAACGCTTAACTGCACTTGGATATTGCGTAAGCATGGCTAAATAGGTTTCGCGCCGATCAATCGCTTCTAAAATAGCAATGCTGCGGCAGGCAGCGTTGCTTGGCTCAAATGGAGAATTTTCAATCGCCGCATTTAGACAAGCGTAGGCCAGTGTATTTAGACGTATGCGATTTTTTTCACTTGCATTGCGTTGTCGTGCACCATGCAGCCAGCGCACGAGAAGGGTTGCCAGCGTGGTTTGTGCGTCAGGCGCATAGCCCATACTGGCCAAAGTGCTGCTCCAAGAAGCAATAGAATCAGGCATTTTCGCGGCATTAGTAGCCGTACTATTGATTTTATTGCCGTCTGCCACATTTGGATTTTCATGGCTGCTTGCATCTGGTGCATTAAAAACGGTTTCAAAGGCTTGGCTCACCACGTTGCGGTGTACGTTCAAGGCTTCAAGAAAACTAGGCCAATCGGCAAACCCCATGCTCACGGCGATGCCTGAGCGCTCACCATCAGCAGTGGGCAACATTTGCGTTTGCTGATCATGCCGATACTGCAGACGGTGCTCCACATTCCGCAGAAATGCGTAGGCGGTTTGCAATTGCGCTACCGCACCAGCGCGAAGTAATTGATTTTGCGCAATCACATCGAGCGCTTTGCGGGTGGAGCGCGTTTGCAGCGCATACTCACGGCCGCCGCGAATGAGTTGAAACAGCTGGGCAATGAACTCAATTTCGCGAATGCCGCCAGGCCCCACTTTCACATCGTCCAAACGATTACGCTTGGTGGCTTCCAATCTAATTTGCCCATGTAAATCGCGCATCTCAGCGATGGCACCATAATCGTGATAACGCCTAAATACGAAGGGATGGACGATTTCCATGAGCGCTTTTTTCTGCGCGGTAATACCGTCAGAATCAAGCGCATTAAGCACACGACCCTTTAGCCATGCATAGCGTTCCCACGGACGCGCTTGCTTAATGAAGTAATCGCTAAGTGCGGCAAAGCTCGAAATCAATGGGCCACTATCGCCAAATGGCCGTAGCCGCATATCTACACGAAACACAAAACCGAGTTGATCGACTTGATCTAAAATTGCAATAATGCGCTTACCCACACGTGCGAAAAACTCATGATTGCTGATGCTACGCTGCGTTGCGTCAGTACAAAGTGTTTCACCGTCTTCTGCATACGCAAAAATAAGATCAATATCCGAAGACACATTGAGCTCGCGGCCACCTAATTTACCCATGCCTACCACCAATAAATGCTGAGGCTGCTTGCTGAAGCTACCAATTGGTGAACCATATTGCAGTGTTAACTCAACTTGCGCGGCATTGAGCGCTACGTTTACCGTAACCTCGGCAAATTCAGAAATTACCCTTAATACTTCGTCTAAGTCCGCCAAGCCGTTAATATCACGATAAATTAAATGAACAATTAACCGCCGCCGCGCTTGGCGCAGAGCTGCAAACGTAGTTTCTAGTGCAATTGGGGTGCAAAGTGAAACGATTGCCGCGCGATCAAGCGGCTCCGCGCCACGGTTTTGCAGAAAATCATTTAATTGGAGGTCGGATGCGCATAATCGCTGCGCAAAGGGCGACGCTTGAAACATTTTCTGTAAATACGAGTCATACATTTTATAGTCTCATGCGTTAATAATTTGAGAACAAACAACACACTGAAAATACCTTAAGTTTCTGCGCTACCAACACGTTTCTACACACCGAACCTCGGTAAAATGTAGCATACCAAACCGGTCTTCGCTGAAGACTAATTAATATAGCAAAGCAGGCTGGCCTATCAAACCCTTTAATTTTTTCAGATTCTGTCGACGCGCCATCAACGGCATCACCTATTGGTGCTTGATAGGCGCGGCATTATTGTTATGTGTCGTCGTCGCTTCCGCCCGCTTTATTGTCATGCCGAATATAGAGCGCTATCAAAGCGATATTTTGGCACGCTTGAGTGCTGCAACCAGCATGAAAGTGAGTGCGGATAAATTAAAGGGTGAATGGCATGGCTTTCGCCCAACTATTTCGCTAGAAAATGTGGTTTTTGCGCCAGCAGCTTCCACAAAGTTATTAAATGAAAATACGGAACTTTCAGCGACGGCGATACTGAGTCGCGAGTCTTTAAGTGTACCTACCTTGCACGCAGGCTTGTCTTGGTGGAGCTTGGCAATGGGGCAGCCCCGATTTTCTAATGTGCAGGTGTACTCGCCCAAACTAACACTCACGCGCACCAAGGATGGTCTTATTTATTTTGCTGGAAAAGCCATTAATCAGCCGTCAGCAGAAACAGGTGATGAACGATTAGTCGAGTTTTTGCTCGACCAGCCTGGCGCAGAAATTCGTAATGCCAGCCTAACGTGGAATGATCTATTGCTCGATAAAACCGCCACGTTCACAGATGTAAATTTAAAAATTGAAAAAACAGCGGGCAAACACCGCTTTGCGTTCTCCGCCAAACCACCTGCGCCACTCGCCAGCCTATTTGATGCGCGCGCTGAATTGCAAATCGTGCCCCCTAAAGTGAGCAGCCAAGGAAGTGCTAATGCTAAAGTTATTGCCAATAATAAAGATAACGGATGGTTAATCCAAGGCAAAGTATTTGCCCAACTTGGCGATATTAATTTAGACGAAGTAAAGCAATTTGTGTCCCTTCCTGATCAACTAAAATCTGGGCGCGGTAATTTACGTTCGTGGATTGATATTGATACCGAATCACCCTTGGCGCGACAGCGCGGCAATCCGATTGCGCGTATTAGCGCGGACGTTAATATCGGCGATACCAGCGTACAAATGGGTGATGGTCTCGCACCGCTGCAAATCGCCAAGCTCGCTGGGCGAATTGATTATGATGCGGTTGAAGGTGGCTTTAAATTTGGTAGTCGTAATCTTACCTTTCAAACCAAAGAAGTTATCGCAACTACACCGGCTGATTTTTCAGTTTCTATATTGCGCCAAGATGACCCGAAAACAGCAGGGGGGGAATTTACTGCTAACGCGATTGATATAAAAGTAGTTACCTCATTACTTAGTTATTTTCCAGTTGGCGCTACAGTGCGCGATTCAGTTAAACGCTATGCGCCTCAGGGTTTGGTTAATAAAACTAAATTTAGTTGGTCTGGTTATCTGGATGCGCTAAAGCAATACTCAATCACCAGCGAGGTAAAGCAGTTTGGTTTGAATGCGGATGGTAAGACGCCTGGGGTAAAAGGCTTTTCCGGCGCTATTGAGGCGACAGAGAAGGGTGGAAAAATCACTATCGCATCTACAAAACTAGAACTTGATCTTCCCGAAAGTTTTAAAAAGCGGCTGTCCTTTGACACTGTAGATGCTGCCGCCGCATGGACTTTTTCCGATATAGGATTAAAAGTAGATATTGCACGATTCGCGCTTAGTAATCCGGATTTAGCAGGGGAATTTAGCGGTAGCTATTTACTGGATAACGGCCGAGCAAGTACTATTAATAGTCCTAATAAGGCACCTGGCACTGCGGATATTAAGGGCAAATTTACGCAACTTGATTTACGCACTGTTGCCGATTACTTACCAATAAGCATTCCCGATACGCGCGATTATATTGGTTGGGCGTTGCGCAATGGCTCCATTGCGGGGGGTGATTTTTCCATACGTGGTGCACTGTTTGAGTTTCCGTTTCACAACGGTGTTGGCGGTGATTTTAAGCTAGCACTAAAAGTGCGCAACGCTACCTTTCGATATGCAGAGGGCTGGCCGCAGGTGGATGCTATTGATGCCGATTTTGATTATCACAATACTAAGTTGGGTTTAAAAATAGATAAAGCGAAAATTTTTAATGCTGAATTTAAAAATGCTGTTGTCGCTATTGAAGATCTAAAGGCACCCACAGCTAGTGTCAAAATAAATGGCACGGCAAACGCGCGCGCAGAAGACACCTTGCGCTTTTTACGCGAAAGCCCAATGATTAAAAATGTCGGCAGCTTTACCGATTTTTTAACGCTTGAAGGACCGGGTAAGCTCACCTTGGCGTTGAGCGTGCCTCTTGACCGTGAATTGAGAGCAGAGCAATTGACCGTAAATGGTAACTACTTAATTGAAAAAGGCATAGGCCGCGCTTACTTTGGTGGCGGTGCATTTGCGGGCAACACTTCGGCAGTGGCTTTAGGCGCTACTACTGCAAACCCAAGCATTAGCAATATTGCGGGTTTGATTGCCTTTACCAATAAATCGGTTAAAGCATCAAATATTACCGCTACCGCATTTGATAACCCTTTAACAGTGCAAATTTCTGGCGGTGGGGAAAATAATGTAGTGACCGAAATTAGTGGCCGCGCGGCAGTGGCAAAACTAGAAGAAGTGCTGCCTTATAAATTGCCTGCACAAGTGCAGGGCACCATTAACTTCAGTACAAAAATTACCCCAGGTGGTGGCACCAATGGTGGCGTGAAGGTCGGTTTTGAATCCAATTTGGTTGGCCTGTCATCAAGCTTACCCGCGCCCATGCAAAAAGCCGAGTCCGAAACCCGTGCGTTAAACCTTGTGTTAAACGACGCCGGTTCTGCTTCAGAGCGCATTCAAATTACGGTGGGGGGGGCTGGCGGGGGGGTAGGCGCAGCCGATACACCACCGATTACCGCTACCTTGGCAAGATTTAGAGCAGTGGAAGGTGCCGATGTTAATGCTAGTGGCCTGTATGGTGGTGTCATTAATCTAAATGGTGGGCCTATAACTAGTAGTGCAAAAGCTGTCCTTACTATTCCGCGTGGCATCTACATTAACGGCAAACTGGCATTGCTTGATTTTGACGCTTGGCGTGTGGCCATAGCCAATATGTACCCAACGGTAGCCAGTAGCGCTAACGCGACCGCAACGCAGCCGGAGGAATCTATTTTTTCCGGTTTTGATTTAACAGCGGATGTATTAACCGCTTTTGGGCGCAATTTTACAACGCTAAAATTAAAAGGGCGCAGGGTAGATTCTGATTGGCGTGCGACAGTAGAGTCAGCCGCTATCTCTGGTGATGTTTCTTGGCGGCCGCAAGCCTTTGGTGAAGCTGGCTTAGTGCGAGCGCGATTACGCAATTTTGTTTTGGCTGACGTTGCGCCGACGCTGACGAAAACCCCAGCGGCTGTAAGCGTGGCTTCTGAGGTGAACGACGTTCCGGCGTTAGATATTGTGGCCGAAAAATTTGTCTGGAAAACCTTTGAGCTCGGTAAACTAGAACTAGTGGCCGCACCAAAAGAGCGTGCATGGTTGATCGATAAAATGAATATTAGCAATGGACATGCCACCTTAGAAACCAGTGGCGTGTGGCAGCGCGATGTTGGCAAAAGCGGTAGTAACAGCAATAGCAGCAATAGCAGCAATAGTATTAACGGCTCAACCACGTCACTTAAAACCAAGCTGCAAGTAAAAAACCTGAATGCATTATTTGCGCAGTTTAACCATGCGGATGATGTGAAGGGCGGCAATGGCGTGCTTGAAGGCACATTATCATGGCCTGGGCATATATATCAGTATGAGCCATCGCGGCTTTCCGGCGAATTTAAACTGGAAGCGTTAGCAGGGCGCATTTCCAAATTTGAACCGGGTGCCGGAAAGCTATTAGGGCTAATGAGCTTGCAATCTATTCCGAGGCGGTTTAGTTTCGATTTTCGCGATTTGTTTAGCGAAGGATTTGCCTTTGATTCTATCAATGGCGATATGAAAATAAATAGTGGCGTGATAAACACTGATAACTTTGAAATTTCTGGCCCGGCGGCGAAGGTAAAAATGGTCGGCGAAGTCAACCTAGTCAATGAAACACAAAACTTAAACGTGACCGTACGCCCAGCAGTGAGTGGCGTCGCTGCATTAGCAGCGGGCTTGGCACTGGCAAATCCCTTAATCGGTGCGGCATTACTGGTAACGCAAAAAGTGCTACAGGACCCAATTGATAATGTGTTAGCTGTTCGCTATGGTATAACTGGCACATGGGCTGAACCTATCACAGCAAAGATTGATCGGCAAAATACGGTGGCTAAATCTAGTGCTGATCCCGTTAATCCAAGCCCATCAATAGTAAAATAATCTTCTTTATCAGATAAC
>JANMDR010000238.1:0-1856 GCA_031376425.1 Betaproteobacteria bacterium | reverse complement strand
AACGCAATGCTACTAACATCAGCCGAAACTTGCGCCTGCGCCGGTATTAGCCAAACGCTTAATACCAAAGTTGCGAATAATTGAATGAAGCGGAAAATTGCTGATTGCATGGTTCACCTGTGGATTAGGGTTGCTTGCGCTTATTGGCGCTGATTTCAGTATAAATAAAGGTTACGAGTTAAAGTGAGGATGTATGTCTCATTACATCAACAGCGACATGCAACACTTTTTGTAAAAGTAATTGTCACCAGTTGACCATCAATTCGGGTTAGTTTCAACATAATTGTTTACCTTATTTCATAAAAACTCTATTATCCTGACATTTTGGAACCATGTTTTAGGACGAAAACCGTTGTTTTTATTGAGAAAAAGCACAAATCAGTGAACGTTGCGTGAAAACAACAGTTACAAATTTATTGATTTTAAAATAGCCACTGAAACCCATTTTGGTAAATTGTAAAAACTGGGCGCACGTTTATAGGACTGGTGGGCTAGCTTTGCGCCGCTGCGGCAAGAGTGAAATACCGACCAATCTTACTGCGCAGACGCGAACAATGGCTCGCCGGTGTTTTACGTTATTGCATTATCGAATTAGAAAGGTAATTACACGAGTATTGCGGCTAGGCGCTTAGGTGTTGTCACGGCGGTAAAATTCATGAGCCAAGCTTGGGCTTTAATCTGCCAAGACCAAGTTTATGCCAGTTGCCCGATACAGCTTTTGCGTTTTTGGGGGTGTTAGCAACGGCACCACCAGCGTCGCGATCGCGTTAAGCGGCGCTATTGTAAATGCTGACGCCGCGCCCAGTTTCTCTGAGGACGCCAGCACCACCGTTTCGGCTGAGTTTTCATGGAGCGCCAGTTTCACTGCGGCCTCTTCAAAATCTCCGGTAGTAAGGCCAGCCTGGGCATGTACGCCAGTAACCCCCATAAAATAAATATCAGCACGGATTTTAGCTATTGCTGCAATGGTTGTTGCCCCGATATTTACCATTGAATGGCGATACAGTCGTCCACCTAGCACTATTATTTCAAGATGTGGCTTCAAGCCAAGCTCAACCGCTACTGTCGTGCTGTGAGTGACCACGGTAGCACGTAAATCAAAGTGCAAATGCCTAGCAATTTGTAGGGCTGTGGAGCCGCCATCCAGCACGATTACCTGCCCTGCCTTCACCATCGCAGCACCTACCCGCCCTAAATTTTGCTTATCGTTTGGCGAGATTTCCTGCCGAATCGCCAATGGCGCCAATGCTGCAGATGCGGGTAATGCGCCCCCATGCACTCGCTGTAGCTGGTTTTCTTGAGCCAGCTCGCGTAAATCACGGCGAATCGAATCCTCCGAAATACCTAATTCGACGGCAAGCGACTTGGCGATAATTTGCCCATCGCTGGCTAGCCGTTGAAGAATTAATTTTTTACGTTGAAGAGTCAGCATATACACATCATTGTAGCGCACACCGATAAAAATTGCGTACTAACAAACACAAATACATGAAAATGCATTAAACTGCACGAAATTGCACATTTAAGGATATAACGAATGATCCAACACAATGCCCCCATGCTTATTTTGATCGCTGGCCCTTATCTTTCGGGCACAGACGGTGACCAAGTAAAAATAGCTGAAAATTTAGCCCGACTAGAGAGTTATGCGCGACCCATTTACACTTGGGGTCACATACCGATGATTTCCGAATGGGTGAGCCTACCCATTATTCATGCAGCGGGCGAAGTAGCACCCAACGACACGCTTTTTACCCAATATCAATACCCCGTGGCGCAACGGTTGCTGCGACGTTGCGATGCCGTTCTACGTATTGTCGGTGCTTCGCGCGGGGCGGATGCAGACGTTGCATTCG
>JANMDR010000206.1:0-4497 GCA_031376425.1 Betaproteobacteria bacterium | reverse complement strand
CCCCCCGCCTGCTTCGGTACCCGTTGTAGGGGCGAAAAGTCTTTCGGCCTTCGGTGCAAACGTGGGTGCGTATTTCATGCGTTGCGGGCGAATGATTATTCGCCCCTACGGTTTACACCGAGGTTATTTCTAACGATGTGTGCGCCGTTGGAATTTGTTCGAGTGGATTCACCTTTGCCAAGCCCCTTCCTGGATGAAGACGCACTCTAAAAAGCCGCGTTGACGATCACGTAAGGCACCTTGGCAAGTTCCAAAGTGTACTCTACTGCCGCAGAGCCGGAACCTTTGTAGCCGAATAATTTTTGCATGATGGGTTAATTTTGAGGAGGCTAAGTCGCACTAGGGAATAGCCGCTCAACATACTCAGATAATTTGTCGAAATAGACTTCTTGCGCGTCCTGAGTTAGTTTCGACAGTGGATCCGTTGGGTCGTTCAGCGCCTGAAATGCCGCTAGGCTTTTGTCTCTTTTAAACGCGCATGGCTTCAAAATGAGAGGGATGATTTTCGTGCCTCGCCCCTCGGCTTGCTGCAACAATGGCGGTAGCTCGTTGTCAACAATAAAGTCGGAGGCCAGAAAGTCTGCGGAAACAAGAAGAACCGCCACACGTGCGCGACGCAGGGCTGCTTCTATCTCGGATTTCCAATTGTTTCCTGCCTCAACGCGCGTGTCTGCCCATACGTCAATCAACCCTTTTCGTTCGAGCGGTCTCAGATGCACGAGCGCCCTATCTAGATAGTAACGGTCTTTATGCGAATAGCTAAGGAACACAGTATTAAGAGACTTGTCGGTTTTTGGTCGCGCACTAAATAGACCCGGATTCGACAGAGCCTCCGCGATCATTTTCTCCAACTCGCTTTTCGCCATCATTATGCCGATGATGCCTGTAGCGTAGCGAAGAATTCGAACAGTTGCCAGATCGAAGGGCGTTTGCTCTTGGCCTTGCAACATCAAGATCACTGGCTTCTTGAGAGCGTGCGCAAAGCCGAGCTCGTACATGACATTAGGGTTCCTCCCAGTCAGGTCTGCGATGATGAGATCAGATTCCTCAATGGTTTTAAATATGCCCTCCAAAATCATTCCTGTACTGACTATTTCATCGGCACGGATCACTTGCGCACCTGCTGTGGCTACTGCTGGCTCGATGATGTTAGCAAAGACGTCAGGGCCGGCGACGAACGGCTGGATCACGAATACAGTGTGCATTGGCATGGAGGATTGAATTTATACGGCCTAATTTAATTTAAGGAGTTGGATATCTGCATACATTCCGCGTTGTGCCGTCTGATTCCAGTAGGGTTAGGAAAAATTCCTTTGTAATCAAAACGCTTCATCATCAATTTGTATATTTAAACCTAGATGGCTGAGTCATATTGTAGCGTAATGATAACTAAGGCTGCAAAGGCATTTCTTATAAGTCAAAGAAAGAATCTAACTTCAAATTAGCAGAGAAAAATTTGCCGAGCAAATTTTGATTTAATAAGACTATACATGATGAGAACTTGGTACCGCACTAATCGTCATCTAATGGGTTTGGATTGAGGTTATTTTCATCGTTTGGGCGCATGCCAATGGTAGGCGCGCCCCCTACATGGCGGTGATCCTATATGCGAGCAACGAAGTGCGCCACCGTACGAACCGTGACACGCCGTGCGCATGCAACCGTGACATACGCCGCACTACTTGTAGGGGCGAAAAATCTTTCGCCCTTCGGTGCAAACGTAGGTGCGTATTTCATGCGTCGCGGGCGAAGGTTATTCGCCCCTACGGTTTGTGCCGAGGTTATTTTCGCCGATGTCTGCACCGATATTATTTGTCCGGCGTGAATTATTGCCGTCGTGCACAATAACTACGTTGTCCCTTGTAGGGGCGAAAAATCTTTCGCCCTTCGGTGCAAACGTAGGTGGGTATTTTATAGGTTACGGGCAAATGATTATTCGCCCCTACGGTTTGCGCCGAGGTGATTTTTAACGATGATCATACGGCGTCCCAGTGCCGTGCAAAAATGGGATGGGTTTGCAGCAATCGGCGAACCAGCTTATAAAGCGGTATGTACATAGGAGCCGCCGCCTTTTCAGCGACTACTTCGCTCCCGCTTTAGTTTATCGGCCAATTCCATCTGAACTTCAACGGGCATTTGATCCGAGGAGTCCGCTGTGCAGCCTGGGCGCAGAAAATCTAGTAGCAGAATCAAGCGATCGGAATCAGATTTGTTCCACGCTTCATGCATGCTGGTGTCGTCAAACACTAAACATTTTCCTTCAATCCAAGCGCGCGTTTCGCCAGCAACGGTCATCCCGCAATTCGGTGGTATCACCAATCCAAGATGAAGGCGATACACATTCGTGACCCAGCCGCTATGTGGTTGAATATGCGCACCGGCGCGTAATCTGGAAAATCCGGCGGTTTGGATACCGGGTAAACTTTCTAGCAATGCAGCGGTTCGTGGGCATGTCTGCAACGACCCCGGAATCCTTTCCCCCCAAGCCAGCAAGCCGTACACATCCCACCCCGATCCATACATTGACTTCTGCACCCAAGGATCAAAAGCGTCGTGCGGTATGGCGAGACATTCGTCGCGCACCGCCGCGAATGCCGCTTCGATTGCATTAACGATTGGAAATTGACTGGAGTCTAAGTACACGGCGTGGCACCTAAGGCGGCTGTAGAAAAACTGATCATATCGCGAACGGGGTAAATGGTATGAAGTATGCTGCCACAACGTGCGTACCCATTGTGGTAACGGTAGCCTGATTTGCCACCACCACCATCCCGCTGCGCTGCAAGGTTCAACGCGCCTTTGCAGCGCGAATGCTATCTCGAATACGTTCCCAAACTGTCGCGCCGAGGTCGTCGTCGAACCGTGAGATCAGTAGCATCTGAACAAAATCGCCCCTATAAAAAAAGACGAGGCCCCGAAGCTGCAAAGGGACGCCCTGCTTCTGCTCGATTCGCGCACTAACGTCGATTGCCCGCGCGCCAAGAACAGTTGTCTCCCGTTTCCTTCTGTTCACGGTTCGCGTGCCGGGAATTTCCTTTAAATTGTCCATCATCCCGTCGGCGGCACCTTCGAGATTGTTGGGTGAACCAGATACTAACGTCATTACCGAGACCGACATTTCTAGTCCATCCGCGTCGCGGCCGAGGGTGACCGAGCGGGTTAGCTGCTTGGCGAGTTCTGGTGGTATCGGCAACTCCTCGCGGCGCAGCGGCCAAGGCACATCAATCGACATCGAATTAACCAACGCCTGCTCGACCCAAAGTCGAGTCATAATGTTTGCAGTGACGGGCTTTAGCCCAACCTGATCGTTGCTCGCTGCTGACGCGTGGACTGTGAGAAAGAGCGATGTAAGTCCAACGAAGATGTTGATAACGTGCTTGCGCATACGTATGACCTTTCTTAGTGCGTTAACCGGAATTAGGAGATGCCGTGACTTAGGCGAAACTAAGACCAGTCTAGCATTACCATTGGGGTGCGGCAATTAGCAACAGCGTGAAGCGCACGGAATCAGGGTGTAACGGCATAGGTGGAATGATCTGCAACCACCGTAACCACCCCTCCACGGAGGGGAATAAAAACGTTCAATTTTTGCACGATGGTGGCAGGCTTAGTCGGGCATCCGCGCTATGACAAAGCCCATTCTGCAGCGCTGCGCGCATGAATGCTCGTCGTATCGAATAAGCGAACACCAGCATCAGCAGCGCCTACCAGCAGGGATATTTCTGTACAGCCTAAAATAATGGCCTCAGCGCCTTGATTGGCAAGTGTGGCCATAATCCTTTTATATTCAGCCCTAGATTCAGGCAATATTTTGCCCTGACATAGTTCATCGTAAATAATACGATGAACGATATCTCTATCTTCTTGGTTCGGTATCAGCACAACTAAGCCGTGATTTTCACACAACCGTTGCTTATAAAAATCTTGCTCCATCGTGAAGCGCGTACCCAGTAAGCCTATTTTGGTATGCCCAGCACGTTTGATGGTGATAGCGGTCGGGTCGGCAATGTGGAGCAGCGGAATGCTAACGGCCAATTCAATAGCGGGTGCAACTTTATGCATCGTGTTTGTGCAAATTACTAGAAAATCGGCTCCCGCATTTTCTAATGCGCGCGCCGCATTCGCCAATAATTCTCCGGCAGCAGCCCAATCGCCACCATGCTGTAAACGCTCAATCTCGTGGAAATCAACGCTGTATAAAACAAGCTTCGCAGAATGCAAGCCGCCAAGACTAGCCTTTACCACTTCGTTAATCTGGCGGTAGTAAGGAATGGTGGATTCCCAGCTCATTCCACCGATAAGTCCGATGGTTTTCATTATTTCTCCATTGGTGCGGAAGTCAATATAAGGCCCAACGGGATGACTAATTTTTAAGTGCTGGATGTTGCTGCAAAAAAATCATTACCCCAGCTAAGTTGGTTTTTACCTCAATGTCCAGTATATGAATCACAGTTAAATTTAGCTTCGTCAAAAAGGCATCACGTTGAATATCATAAT
>JANMDR010000146.1:0-2540 GCA_031376425.1 Betaproteobacteria bacterium | reverse complement strand
CTTTCACAAGTGAGGCGATTTCTTCCAAAGTCCACACATGATTCGCAATGCCTGCTTCCATAGCAGGCGTAACGCGCAACGTTTTATGGATGCGCCCAAAGTTGTAATATGCAAAATGCAGCGCTACCGCGTACATGTGGTTTTGCACTTTCTTGGAAAATCCATTTGTAAGGCGAGTAAAGCGGCGCATCCCCATACGCATGGTAAGGTTTTGGCGCTCAACATGTGATGTACTGATATTTGCCTTATCAGGGCGGCCAGCAATAACTTCCTGACGAGTGCCACAGCATTCACCGGGGCTGTATTTTCGTTCTGCGCTTTTACCGCCAATGGGTTCGCCGTAAAGTTTAATCAACTGCGCATAGTCTACATCGCCTCCAAAAGCGCTTTCAACTGCCTCTAGGTAAGCACGATGCCCGTCTGTAGTTAATTGCACACGATTAACAAGGCGGCTCTTCAAATCGTCCATGAAAATTGCCGCATATTCTGCATCTCGTCCGCCCACTAACCAAGAAACGATAAGTTTACTGTCACTATCAAGCGCCGTCCATGTCCAAGTATCCCCAGCACTTTCGGGCGCTGCTTTCGCTTTGGCTACATTTTTCTGCTTAGCATAAGTAAATGACCAAATTTCATCGCACTGGATACGTGATGCTTTCACACCGCGTACAGTTTCATCATGAAAAACAGCACACGCTTCGCCCACATCTATCAATAGCTTGGTAACGGTATTAATAGATACATCTGCCATGCGGCTAATGGAGCGCAGGCTATTGCCCTCTACTAACATACCGATAATTTGAGCGCGTTTTTTGAGGTCTAGCTTGTTCATCTTTTTTGCTCAAGCATTAAGTTCACTTTGAATATAACATGTATGCTTTTTCGGTCAAGCATAAAATATCAGTTTGCTTTTTGGCGCAAGTTCGCTATGATGGTCTCATCGCCTGCTTGGAACGAATATGGAAGACTACAAAACCCCCGGCCAACTTATTGAAAGCCTCTTGGAAGAAAGGGGGTGGAACAAGCGCACCCTTGCCACAGTGGTTGGAAAGGGTGAAAGCACCATAAACAAAATCATTGCAGGGAAGCAGTCCATTGATGCGAAAATAGCCATTTTGCTGGAAGAAGTCTTCGGGGTTGATGCAGAGAGGTTCCTGAAGATTCAAAGGAACTATGATCTTGCGATAGCTCGCGTCACCACAAAGTCAGACCCCGCACGCTCACAACGCGCCCACTTATATGCAGGGCTTCCGATTGCAGAAATGGTAAAACGTGGTTGGCTGTCAACAGATGATCCCCATAATGTGAGCGATGTAGAGCGTGCGCTTAAGGATTTTTTTCAAGTTCACACGCTCAATGACATAGAGGTGTTACCCCACGCCGCACGCAAAACTATGGTAAACACAGAACCCACCCCGGCGCAACTGGCTTGGCTTTACCGCGTAAAATCAATCGCAGAAGAAACACTGGTTCCACGATATTCTGCTGATGCTCTTCGTGATGCACTTCCAAAATTAAAGCGCATGATGTGTGCCCCCGAAGAGGCACGGAATGTTCCGCGAGCACTTGCAGAGTGTGGTGTTCGATTCGTCATAGTGGAAACCTTGCCGAGCGCGAAGATAGACGGGGTTTGTTTTTGGCTTAACACTACGTCACCCGTCATAGGGATAACATTGCGTCATGACCGGATTGACAATTTTTGGTTTGTGCTCCGCCATGAGATTGAGCATGTGCTGCAACGCCATGGTATGGAGCAAATGATTCTGGATACTGAACTTGAGGGAGAACGCGCAGGCACGGGACAGGATGTTCCTGAAGAAGAGCGTATAGCAAATGAAGAGGCGGCTGAATTTTGTGTTCCTCAAGCAAAGTTACGTGCTTTTATTGCGGGGAAAGCGCCGCTCTTTTCAGAGCGTGACCTGCTCGGATTCTCTAAGTTGCTTGGGGTGCACGCAGGCATTGTTGCAGGGCAACTGCAACACAAAACCGGAAGGTATGATCGTTTTCGTCAGCACTTAGTTAAAATTCGCAACTGTATAAGCCCAAATGCAGCCACTGACGGGTGGGGCGATATTTATCCACTTGGGCAATAGGAGACAATAATGTCCAAACTTCATGAACGACAACGGCTTATTCGGCATTACAAAGAGCAGACCGGAGAGACCGAAATTGACATGCACAAAGTGGCAGAGTTTGCCATTAAAATGGGGTGGCCTCTTCCTAAGCCAGCCGATCCTAAAGAGCTTTTAGCAAAGCAATTCACAGACGCGGCACGTCAGGATATCCGGCAAGACACTGAATCCAAGAGGCCATACCGCGCATATCATGCCGTACCTACGCAAAACAAAAATGGTCAGTTGTCTTTTTGGTGGATCGATATTGATGATCCAAACACCAAACCACAGAGTTTCCGCAAGTCGGCTGTGCGGAGACGGGAACAGATGATTGATGATGGGGTGCAGCTATCTTTAGACCTTGACCATTGGAATAGCCAGCGGCCAGAAAAAGAGCAAGTTCATCTGCCATGGGATTTAACACTG
>JANMDR010000145.1:0-7083 GCA_031376425.1 Betaproteobacteria bacterium | reverse complement strand
CAAAGGGGAGGTCTTCACCAACACTGGCTTCATCAGCGCCGACACCATTAGCGTGCAGGTGACGAATTTAATAAGCCAGAGACACCTAGCCGATATTGGTCAGCGCTATGTACAAACGGATACCAAGAGCTGGCAAGTCATTAGCTCAGGCACCAGCCTAGAGCCGGGCGGCACCATTGCGGCCAATCACTGGGAGTTTGGCGCACAGGTAAAGCGCATCCTAACCGAGCCCGGCAACTTCACCACCCGTGATGGCACAGCCGCCGACAACACTGCGTTGTTTAACCTGATACAACAGCAGGCAACAGCGGCGGGGGTGACCTTTGATCTGCAAAGTTTAATACCAACGGAGAATATCAAGACTTACGACGGCAAAGATAAGCAGAAGCCTTGGTTGCAGGTACTGGCGGCGGTGGCAGCGATTATTATTACCATCGCAACAAGCGGGGCAGGGGCTTATTCACTATCAGCACTATTATCAGGAGCCACTACTAATTTAAGTCTTGCTGCTACCCTAGGTAATGTGGCATTCACCGCAGCGCTAACAAGCCTTTCTACCCAGCTCATTACGACCGGCAAGGTCGATTGGAAGGCAGTAGGTAAGAATGTATTGATTAGTGCGCTTACGGCAGGGTTGATGAGTCAGATTACGCCGTCGCTCAATCTCACGTTTGTGGATAAATTAGAATCAACTACTTCACTAGTGAACGGCGTCAATGTAGTTACTGAAACGACTGTACAAGTGTTGTCTACTGGCAGCAAGATATTGCAAAGCGTGACTCAAGCGCTCGTTAGCGCGAGCGTAAGCACTGCAATCAATGGTGGCAATGGCCAAGACTTCATGAGGACGTTTACAAATTCTATTGCTAGCACGATAGCAAAAGAGCTCGCGACAACCATTGGTGGTGCATATGCGACTGGTAGCGCAGAAAACATTATTTCTCATGCGATTCTAGGTTGCGTCGTCGCCGCTGCTAAAAAAGAAAGTTGCGCAGCCGGCGCGCTAGGTGCAGGGGTTTCAGCACTTACGGCTAAGTGGCTTGATGAAAATATCGGCGGGTTGTTTGGTGCATCGCCGCTCTATGTGCGTAACGGTGCGACAGAAGCGGCACTCACCCTACTTACTGGTTCATTAGCTGCGCTGACAAATCAAGACGTGAACACTGCTGTAGGTGCAGCACAGAATGAATTTGAAAATAACTATTTAAAGCATGCAGATGAAATAAGAAGTAAGACATTTTTAGAAAAGCTTGAGCGCCAGATTGACTGCCGGACTCACTGTGCAGATAACGCCGCAATGATGCACGCACAGGCTGCGCTATTAACTGATACGGAAATCAATCGAATTTGTAACGGTGAGCCAAGTGGTTGTGTTGCCGATAGATTGAAAGAGCGAGAGTTATATACAAAGACAGCAGAGCGGATTGAAGCCCGTATGGCACCCGAAGCTAGAGCGGAAGAAGCGGTCAAACGTTTTGGTTCCGAAATTTGTGAGGGACAACAAAGCTGCGCACAAACGATCCTTGCGATTATGAATAATTCGGCGAGCATAGATAATCCTGAGCACGTTCGTATATTTAACGCACTTGCCACCCGTCCGAGCGACTTCGCATTTGTGCTGGGAACGACACTTTATTCTGACCTCGTCTTTGCAGGCATAACGCTTGCGCCGGGGGGTATTCAGGGCTTGTCGTCAATGATAGCCGCGCGACGGGCGGGCGTGCCTGCTACTGTAGGCGTTCCAGCCAATCGGTCGTCAAACCCGTTAAACCCTGTACAGGATACGGACGTACATGGAAATGAAATTTACTACAGATCAATGACCCCAGAGGAGTTTAAAAAGTTTCAAGACACAGGTTTGTTACCTCCGAGTCCTAATAGTGAAACATCAATTTCGCCAGTGCAGAGCTATTCAGCTACTTACACCAAAAATAGCGTGCTGATCAAAATAACTGTGGCACCAGGCACTTCTGCCGAACTGCAGAAAATTGGTATTTCTGCAAATGAGGGAACAAGTGTGGAATTTCCAAATATGTCTACACAAACTGGTCGCTGGGCAAGCACCAACGCTCGCTTTAAAAAAGAAAGCGGGCAAATGACAACCCAACTTGGGACAGGCACGGCATTAAATACATTTAATAGAAATATTGTGAAATTCGAACAAATAAAGAAAGGGGGATAATTATGTTTTTGCATTTAGAAAAGGCACTCGTTCCGATGAAATTGGTTTATGAGTTACGAGTAAAGTTAGAAAATGATCCAGAGTACATAAAAATAGTTCAGGCATTAACGCTCAACAAATCCCGTCCATTCATGGGGTTAAAAGGCACCTACGGGCTTTATGGTTCAGCCAAATGGTGGAATAATATAAGAACGGGCGTTATGCCCTTAAGGCATGTCAGCGGTGTTATTGTCAGAACTTTTTGGGGTGGACAAGATACGCCCGGCGCGGATAATTGTTTTGATTTGATATCAGAGGATGGCGACGTCATTTTCGAAAGTTTTTATGCAAATAATCTGGAGGACTGGGCATTATTTAAGGTGGGCTGCCGAGTAGAAATACTGTATGCAATTGATGAGTACAAGGAGCCAAGCTTTAACGATGGAAGTGGTATGGTGTTGGAAATGGCGGTGTCAATTTAGTCGGTGTCCTATCCGCCGCAAACGCGTCGCCAAATACACGCTGAATCACCGTTTTCCAAAAATTTTTTATCGCTAAACTTGCGATCAAATTTGTACGTGCCGTCGCGTTTTACGAGACTCTGAAATTCGAACAAATAAAGCGAGGGGGGGGTAATTATGTTTTTGCATTTAGAAAAAGCACCAGTTCCAATGAAATTGGTTTATGAGTTAAGCGTCGCGTTAGAACATGACCCAGAACACATTAAAGTCGTTCAAGCATTAACGCTAAACAAATCCCGTCCGTTTATGGGGCTAAAAGGCACCTACGGGCTTTTTGGTTCAGACAAATGGTGGAATAATATAAGAACGGGCGTTATGCCCTTAAGGCATGTCAGCGGTGTTATTGTCAGAACTTTTTGGGGTGGACAAGATACGCTCGGCGCGGATAATTGTTTTGATTTGATATCAGAGGATGGCGACGTCATTTTCGAAAGTTTTTATGCGAATAATCCGGAAGACTTTGCGCTGTTCAAGGTGGGCTGCCGAGTAGAAATGCTGTACGTCGTTGACGAGTATAAAAATCCCAGTTCTAACGATGGTAGCGGCTTCCCCATAGAGATTGCGGTGTCCGTCCTGTCCACCGCAGACGCGTCGCCAAATACACGCTGAATCACCGTTTCTTAAAATTTTTTATCGCTAAACTTGCGATCAAATTTGTACGTGCTCTCGCGTTTTACGCGACTGTGAAATTCGAACAAATAAAGCGAGGGGGATAATTATGTTTTTGCATTTAGAAAAGGCACTCGTTCCGATGAAATTGGTTTATGAGTTACGAGTAGAGTTAGAAAACGATCCAGAGTATATAAAAATAGTGCAGGCGTTAACGTTGAATAAATCACGCCCATTTATGGGCTTGAAAGGCACCTATGGGCTTTATGGCACAGAAAAGTGGTGGCACAATATACGCACGAGGGTAATGCCTTTAAGACATGTCAGTTGCATAATCACCGAAACTTTTTGGGGTAATCAGGACACCCCCGATGGGCATAATAGTTTTAATTTTATCGATAAAAATGGTTCTGAAGAATTCGAAAGTTTTTATGCAAATAATCCGAAAGATTTAGCGCTGTTTAAGGTAGGAGCTAGGGTAGAAATGCTTTACGCAATCGATGAGTATAAGGAACCAAGCTTTAACGACGGTAGTGGTATGGTGTTGGAAATGGCGGTGTCAATTTAGGGGAGTTGTCCAGTCTTGCCCACCGCGTCCACATCACTAAGTGCGGTCTCCTATCCACCGTGCGGTCACCCATAAATAGGCGCTTTTCACTGTTCTTTAAAAATTTTAGTTGCTTAACCTGCAATCAAACATAGAAGCTGCGTCACGTTGCTGTGTAATCACACAGTATCTTAGTTTTTTATCGCATCACACATGTCCTGTCCACCGTTAAGACACTGTCCTGTCCACCGCGGACGCGTCGCCAAATACACGCTTAATCACCGTTTCTTAAAATTTTTATCGCTAAACTTGCAATCAAATTTGTAAGCCGTCGCGTTCCTGACGGCTAGGTGGGTGAGTTTGTGGATTTTGCTAAGATCTATCCCGAGGGGATTTTCCAACAGCAGATAAGTTTTGGATCGTTGATGGTAAAGACTTGCTACATGCGCTGAATGGGAGTGGACGTAAATCTGAAGCCGTTCGCACTAAAACGGGCAATAAAAGCTAAGTGCGGCCATTATCTTCCTCGCAATAGACATTCTCAACGGGCAGTTTTGCTTTCGCCTCATCGAGCTGACCGTCGTTAACGAGTGTGCAGATATCATGCGCCAGTGCTGTGACATCAGTAATCCGTTTTATCCATTGATTCACATACAGATTGACAGCTACTTTGCTTAAGCCTATTTGAATAGCCCTATGGTCTAACGGCCGCAAGAATAAATCCCGTTCTGGGTCCCACTGAATGCGTACAGGCGACGCATTTTTTTTTGTTTCCCATTCTTCCTTGCTGATAGATTCATCGACATGACTCAGGCAGCTATGCGCTAAAGCCCACTCGAAACCCTCCCTAGTGATGTCAATCGCTAGAATACGTTTTTGTCCGTCGTCCTTAAAGCCCCAGCCAGCGCGATACATCATCCATAAAAACGAGGGCTTAATCCACGTCATGCGGCTCATCTTAAACGGTGGTGATACAAACGTTCCCTTAGCTAAGGCAGCATCTGCAACGGCATCAGAATAAGCTTGATAAACACGAATAGTCGTATCGTCATACACGGCTCGGATTTGCCGCTGCGGTGTTTCGAATATGCCGTGGTTATGATTTTGCATGTTGTTAGTCGCGCTCCTCGCTTCCATTGGTTTTACCAGTTTCCAAAATCATCTTAGTGACAGTATGTATAGCGTCTGGTTTACCAAAGCGGCCAATGGCAAGAAGCACATATCCAGCTAGCGTAAAAAATTCATGTTTTTTATTCTGAACGCATTAAGGTCACACCACTGCTACGATCCATAATAGTCAATACCGGACACACCGCATCCGCATCATCTGGCTTCTCACGCAAATCTAAGTGCCATGTCGCCTTGGAAGCGCAGTAGATTTAGGATTCTGCACATCATTCCGCAGCACCTTAGCCGCATCATGGTTATTGCGCTGTTTATCCTTCGCCATAAAATGGTTACTCACTGATTTGCGTTTGTCATAAATGCGGCTTAAATTTAATCGTTACTTCGGCGCATTACATACAACCTTGTATTTTTGTCCAAGTGAGTTGCAAACAAAATTCGCGTCATACACCATGCCATTCAAATTTGGTTGTTCTTTGAACATCACTACAACGTTATTAGCCGTTGGCCTAGATATAAAGGTTGTCCCACCGCCGGAATACGTTGTTTTTGCAGAGCCATAGACGGAATTACCGAAGACATTCGCGCTAGCGTTCGTGGTTGCAGTAACTGGTGCCGTATAGCTACTAAGCGCACTACTTGTATTTGATTCTGAAAACGCAAAGTGGGTGAACTTATTAGCTAACGCTAATTCGGCACTTCTAAGCAGCGCAAAGTCCTCAGTGCGTTCGCCACGCGTGTAGCCATTCCCACGGAAAGACACGCGCCATACATTAGTATCAAGCTGTGTTTCAGTGAACCCACCGGTAAAGCCATCGGCTTGATAGCTTGTGGCGCAACCAAAGAGCAATACCGTTGCCGGAATCAAACTAAAAATCGCACATTTCATTTTTTGATCGCCTTCTACCTAGAAAGGTTTGAAATTTATGGGTTTGTTTAACGTAAATATAGCGAACAAAAATTGTACATTAAAGTCGCGGTGCTTCCTATGGTTTTTTAGGCGACCCACCATCAAACACGTCCGCGCATCCGCCGCCTACCCATCTGCGGTACCTGCGCCGCCATTTCTCGATAGCTCACTAATGCCGCTTCAAGTTCGCTCCATGCGGTTTCCCGCGCCCATTCAACTTCATGTGGGGGTGCGTTGTAGGCGGGTGCGACAATAGCAAGCAGGGCTTCAAATTCTCGCCATTGCGCCGTATTATTATCGTGCAAATGTGCTGACGGGGAACCAACAAAAGCCCCATTAAAATCTTTACACTCGCACCAAACTATAAAATAGAGCATCATCAACACGCTCAACATAACCCGCAAAAACAATAATAGGAATGTCGTGGCATAGTTAAAGTTGGCGGCAAATAAGTACCTTTAGGCACCCTAAAACGGGGCATTTTAAGGCAGTAAATCGGGTAAAATAATGCATGATCAAAAGGGAATTTCTTCAAAATAAATTGATGGCTATCGCAACGCGTATAAGTCATACGCACGCGTATCGCATCATGTCGGCATGCACTCTCAGCATCGCCCGCTTTTCCGCTAGCACAATCGACACAGCCCTAACCACCTTCCAAACTTGGCTCCGCCGCAACCCCAACTTAATTACGGCAGCGCCTGCGCTACAACTTAGCCCTGCTGAGCAACAAGCCCAAGCCGCGCAGCAATTAGCCTTGCAACATGGTAGCCACGGCCATCCCCGCAATCAGCGCGATCACCACCCCATCAGCCACCGCCCCCGTCCGCTGTGGCATCGCATCAGCATGGGCATCTTCACAGCTATCTTAGCTATTTCCGAAGGTGGTTTGGCTATCATCCCTAAATCCGTCATGGCAGCCCCAATAGCTGATCCGCGTGCGCCGATTGTGTTTCGCCCTGTTATTGAGTTAAGTCTCAAAGGCGTACCGGTGGTCAACATCACCGCCCCCAATACGGCAGGCATCAGCTATAACCAATATACCCAGTTTGATATTGACATATTGGGCTTAATTCTCAACAACAGCTTAAAAAGCGGTGGCTCTTTACTGGGTGGGCAGGTTAACGCTAACCCGAATTTGAGTAAAGACGGCAAGACTGCCAACCTCATCATCAATGAAGTCACTAACTCGCTCACCAATCTACCCAGC
>JANMDR010000137.1:0-25188 GCA_031376425.1 Betaproteobacteria bacterium | reverse complement strand
CTTAAGCGCATCGCGTTTTCAGGCGCACATGATGCCACCATTGCAGCGGTAGCAGCAGGTAAAGTAGATGCCGGTGCCTTGAATATTTCGGTATGGGAAAAGTTTGTAAATGAGAAAAAAGTAGACACCACCAAGGTGCGCGTGTTCTACACCACGCCAGCCTATTATGATTATAACTGGACGGTGCATGCCGACATGCCAGTAGCGCTGCGTGAAAAAATTACCAAGGCTTTTTTAGCGCTAGACAAAGCCACACCTGAAGGCAAAGAGGTTTTGGATGTGCAGCGTGCAACGCGCTTTGTTGCTACTAAAGCTGAGAACTATAAAGGCATTGAAGCGGCTGCAAAAAGTGCGGGCCTGTTGAAATAGAAATAAGTGCAACTGCAGCTAAATCAAGCCTCAGCAAGGCATCCGCAGGCGGCGCATAGTGCTCCGCCTGCAATGCGAAATGTATCATTGCACATTGCCAATGGTGAGCAAGTTGCCATTATTGGCCCGTCTGGTGCTGGCAAAACTACTTTGCTACATACTTTGGCATGCGCATTGCAACCATCAGCAGGTGGCTTGCAATTGGGCGATGTAAATCCTTGGAGGTTGACTGCCAAGCAGTTGAAAACGTTGCGAGGCCAACTATTTTTAGCGCCTCAAGTCCCGCCCTTGCCGCCAAGGCAGCGTGTGGTAACAGCAGTATTGGCAGGGCTCTTGCCGCACCAAAGCTTTTGGGCAAGCATAAAAAGTTTATTTTATCCCAGCAATATTGCTTTAGCTGATGCAGCGTTAACCCGTTTTGATTTAAGCGAGAAATTATTTGATAGGGTAGATCGCCTGTCCGGTGGCGAACGGCAGCGGGTGGGGCTGGCGCGTATTTTGGCGAGCAAGGCATCATTGCTGTTGGTCGATGAGCCATTATCAGCCCTTGATCCGGCTAGAGCCGAGCAAGCGATTAAAACCATAACGGGTTTTGCGCATGAGCGCGGTGCCACTTTGGTGTGTACCTTGCACCATGTAGAAATGGCATTAAAGAATTTTCCGCGCATTGTCGGTATGCGTGATGGCGAAGTAGTATTTGATTTGGTAGCAGCAGATGTGACGCCGCAGCGCCTACATGATTTATACGCGCAGCATTTAGACGAACTAACGCAGGCCGCACCGCTTGCGGAATTTGCCCAGCCGGAGCCGTTTAAATCCGCATCGTGTGTGCCGCCTGCCATGCATTTGCGATAACCTTGCTGTGCTAGCGACAACACTCACCGCCCGTCATGACCCCGCTTGGAAGCCGCGTGTTTTCTGGTTTGTAGCTGCATGTCTGGTGCTATGGCCAATGCTGGTTAACAGCGAATTTAAACCTTGGGTGATTTTTGAAGCGGGCAACTTTAAGCCAGCCATGAATTTTCTAGGCGATTTTTTCCCACCCAAAACTACACCTGATTTTTTGATTGAAGTAGCCGCCGCCACATGGCGCACCGTGGCAATCGCAACTGCGGGTATTACCTTGGCATTGTTGCTTGCCGTGCCATTGGCGTTGTTATCGGTACAGGCACTTTCAATATCTGCATTGGCCGGACGCATGGGCTTGCTACCGAGAATCGTTCGGCAAATTTTGCGCTGGATTATGATTATTTTGCGCAGCATACCCGAGCTTATATGGGCGCTCATTTTTGTGCGGGTAGTGGGCTTAGGCCCCACTTCCGGCGTGATTGCCATCGCCCTTACTTATGGTGGCATGTTGGGTAAAGTGTACGCGGAAATTTTAGAAAGTGGGGAAGCGCATACCACCAACGCGCTCCTGCGCAATGGCTCAAGCAGGCTGCAAGCCTTATTTTACGGCTTGCTTCCGCAAAACGCGGCAGAACTTACAAGCTACACCGTCTATCGCTGGGAATGCGCTATTCGTAGCTCCGCAGTGCTCGGGTTTGTGGGGGCAGGCGGGTTGGGGCAAATGCTTGATTCTTCGATGAAGGCGTTTAACGGCGCTGAAGTAGCGACAATGCTGCTGGTATTTATGGGGCTGGTGTGGTTTGCGGATTGGGTATCAGCACTGCTCAGAAAGGCACTGGGATGAAACATGCCACCGTTCAAGCTGCGAACGAAACCTATCGCCTGCCGCCGCCTTTATTTGATGCGCGTTGCAAGGCGTGTTGGTTTGTGGCGGGCTTATTGGTGTTAGTAATAGCCAGCTTTTATACTTTAGATTTAAAGTGGGCGCAGTTTTTTTCATCTGATGCTGTCACAAAAATGGGCAAATTTGTCGCTGAGTTATTTGCACCCGATGTTCGACCTAAGTTTTTAAATAAACTATTTTTTGCCGCACTAGAAACGTTGGCGATGTCCGCTGTGGGCACCCTATTGGCGGTAGCGTTAGGGCTAGTGCTGGCGTTGCCTGCCAGCCGCACGCAGTCGGGCGATGCCGCAAAAGTGCGTTCGGCTTTGCGTCTTGCAACAAGGCTAATTTTAAACGCGCTACGCAGTATTCCAGAACTAGTATGGGCAACCATGTTACTCATTTGCGCTGGTCTTGGCCCGCTTGCAGGAACATTAGCTTTGGCCTTGCACACGGCAGGGGTATTGGGCCGGTTATTTGCCGAAGCCATTGAAAACGCCCCCCCTGATTCCGCCGCAGCGCTGCGGGTGCGCGGAGTAGGGCGGGTAACGGTATTTTTATACGCGACCTTGCCGCAAGTATTACCGCAATTGCTGAGCTATACCTTATACCGCTGGGAAAATAATATCCGCGCTGCCGCGGTATTGGGAGTAGTAGGCGCGGGCGGATTAGGGCAAATGTTGAGCTATCACATGAGCCTGTTTCAAATGAGCGAGACCAGTTCTATCTTGATCGCGATGCTGATTCTGGTAGCGCTGGTGGATGCGGTTAGTTTTTTTGCGCGGCGTAAAATGGCGTCTTGAAAATTGTGAAGCTACCTTGCAGCTGCTCTTGATCTGAGGGTAGTTTCGTTGCAGGGTAGTTCCAGTATCGCAGTCTGTGTGCGACTGGTGAATTAGATGTCAATACTCGCTAAACGCAATTTCTAACTATGCGGAAAATCACTACAAAGTTGAAAATACGCTACACTTAGACTGCGAATATTATATAGAAGTAGTTGCTCAAGCTTTTTCTGCACGTCCTACCACCCAAGGAGTCTGAAATGCAATCTTGCAAAGCTTTCACCCATCTAGCCGCAACCTTTTGTACCGCCGCCACACTCTTACTTTCCACTCCGGCCACTGCCCAAACCGTTTCCACCGTCGCCGGTACGGGCGTTGCATCATCAACGGGCGATGGTGGTGTCGCCACCGCCGCCACGATTCAGGGCGTTTGGAGTATCCTCGCTCGCCGCGATGGTAGCGTGCTGATTGCGGAACTGAATGGTCATCGCGTCCGTAAAGTAGATACCACGGGTATTATCACCACCTTTGCGGGAACCGGCACCTCAGGCTTTACCGCAAGCGCCGCAGCGGCCACTAGTGCCAATTTGAATGGACCTGGAGGATTGGCAGAGGATGCTTTGGGAAACGTCTACATTGGTTCACAGGGTGCTATCCAAAAGGTAAGCCCCAGCGGCGTGCTTTCCACTGTGGCCGGCAATGGCACACTATCCAATACGGGTGACGGTGGATTGGCATCGGCCGCAACGGTAAATTTCCCTGTTTCTATGGCCTTTGATGCGTCGGGTAATCTATTTTTTTCCGATTATAGTGCGTTTACTGTTCGTAAAATTGATAACACTAGCACACCAATGATCAGCAATATTGCGGGCGTGGCAAACACTGCTGGCAACAGCGCTGACGGCGTCGCTGCAGCTACTGCAACGCTAAACCGACCACTCGGGCTGGTAATACAAAGAGATGGCAGCATTCTAGTAGCCGATGGTGTCGGGGGGGGGCGTGTGCGTAAAATTATACCGGGCGGTGCTATTAGCACGATTGCTGGCTTGCCGGGCGTTAGCACCAGCACCGGCGATAATGGTCCCGCCACTGCAGCGACGCTAAATACAAGCTATGGCCTTGCGCAAGATAACCTCGGCAATATCTATGTTGGGGAAATCGGCAGCAGTCGTGTCCGTAAAATTGCCATTAATGGCATTATTACCACCTTGATCGGGACGCCGGCGGGCGCGGTAAACTCACGTAGCCCTGCTACCGACGTAGACGGCGCAATTGCCACTGCTACCGTATATGGCCCGATAGCCCTATCCTTCGATGCACTTGGTGATTTATATGTCGCCAGCTTCTACGGCAGTAAAATACGTAAAGTAACCTTTCCCGCCACCAACGTCGTACAAGTCGCAACCGGCAACGGGTACTCCTGCGCACTTGAATCTGCTGGCACCGTAAAATGCTGGGGTGATAATACATTTGGTCAGTTGGGGCTCAATAACCGTATTGCATCTGGTACCCCGCAAACTGTGCTCGGGCTCACTGGGATTAGCCAAATTGCAGTTGGTTCTGGACACGCCTGCGCAATCCAGAGTGGCGCGGTACTATGTTGGGGTAACGGCGCGTCTGGGCAATTAGGCGTAGGCAACACCACCACTTTTACCACCCCGCAAATTGTTTCAGGTTTAAGCGGCGTTAGTCAATTAACAGCCGGTGCTAATCACACCTGTGCCGCGTTGCAAGATGGCACCATGCGCTGTTGGGGGCTAAATTCCAGTGGTCAACTGGGCATCGGGACCAATTCCAACGCAACCACCCCGCAACCTGTAGTGGGGGTATCTGGTGTTAACTTACTGGCCGCGGGTGGGAGTCATACTTGCGCGCGACAAACTGGAAACACACTCAAGTGTTGGGGACTAAACAGCTCTGGCCAACTGGGTTTAGGTAACACTACCAATTTTAATACGCCGCAAACCGTGCCTAGTGTAACGGGTGTTGCCCATTTAGCCAACGGTCTTTCTCATACTTGTGTGCGACTTATCGACGGCACGGTGCAATGCTGGGGGAGTGGAACTAATGGCCAACTGGGAGCGGGCAACTTGACGGGTAGCACCACCCCACAAACTGTTCCCGGCTTGTCTGGTATTGCGCAAATGGCGGTAGGCGGGACGCACACCTGTGCGAGAGAAAGCCTTGGTACGCTCAAATGTTGGGGTGATAACCGGAATGGACAACTTGGCATCGGTAGCAGCCAACCGTCGTTCAGCACGCCGCAAACCGTGCTAGGTTTGCGTGACCTAACGCAAGTGGTCGCGGGGAATAATCACACCTGCGCGTTGCTAGAAAATGGGTCGCTAAAATGCTGGGGTGGCGACGCGTCAGGCCAGTTAGGACTACGCACCGACATCACAGCGGACACCAAAACGCCGCAAGTAGTACCCGGCTCCAACGGCGTCAGCCAGCAAGTGGTTACTGGTGATTCGCACAACTGTGTGCGTGAAACCAATGGGGTTGTGAAATGTTGGGGAGCTAATTCTTTCGGGCAGCTTGGGGTAGGCAATAACGTTAACGCTAGTACCCCGCAGCTAGTTTTGGGTTTAACAGCCGTGACGCAGTTAGCATCGAGTGTATACCACACTTGCGCCATTGAGACAGCAGGCACCGTGAAATGCTGGGGCAGTAATGACAATGCGCAACTGGGCTTGGGCAACACCACCAGTTTCAACACGCCACAAGCAATTGCCAGCTTAAACAATATCATCCAAATAGCAACAGGCTATTCTCACAGCTGCGCGCTGGACACTGCGGGTACCGTGAAATGCTGGGGACGTAACGCGGAAGGTCAACTGGGTATTGGTTCTAATGTTAGTGCGACCACCCCGCAAACCATCACGACGCTTAGCGGCGTGACGCAAATCGCCACGGGCGACTTTTACGCCTGCGCGGTGTTAGCAGCGGGGTCGGTAGCATGCTGGGGTGCTAATGTTAGTGGCCAACTTGGTACGGGAAATACCACCAATGCCAACACGCCGCAAATAGTGCCGGGGCTTAGCGACGTGGTTGCCGTAACGCTCGGCGGGGAGCACAGCTGTGCCAGGCTGAGCACAGGTGCAGTAAAGTGTTGGGGGGGGAATACCAACAGTCAGTTGGGTTTAGGTACAAGCGTTAACACGCTCAACCCCACCACGGTGAATGGTTTGACGGCTATCACCCAAATTGCGGCAGGCTACCGGCATACTTGTGCTGCGGCGTCAAACGGTACGGTGCAGTGTTGGGGCGCTAACGGTGCTGGGAACCTTGGTTTGGGCACCATTACCAACGCTAATACGCCGCAACTGGTTACGCTTTTAAATGGCGCAGGCGCCACCAGTATTGCGGCGGGCGGAGGACACACTTGTGCTTTGGTAACCGGCAATGCCCTGCAGTGCTGGGGCAATAATGGTAATGGGCAATTGGGCTTGGGTAATATTTTGCTTAGAACCACCCCGCAACCAGTAAGCGGATTTGGCTTAAATTTAGCCGCGCAAACGATCACCTTTAGCACCGTAACGGCTGGCGTGGCGGGTGCCGCATCGCTGATGCTCACAGCCACCTGGGGCGCGTCGGGCAATGCCGTCACCTTTACTAGCACCACGCCAACGGTGTGTAGCACCACCGGTAGTAACGGGGCAACACTGAGCTTTTTGACGACGGGCAACTGTAGTATCGAAGCCAATCAAGCTGGTAACTCGACCTATCTGGCGGCACTCACTGTGCCGCGCAGCATTATCGTAACTGTTGTGCTTTCAGCACAAACTATTACCTTCAACTTACCCGCCACTGGCGTGATCGGTGCCACAACACTTACGCTCTCAGCCACCGGTGGAGCATCAGGCAATGCCGTTATATTTGCCAGCACCACGCCTACTGTGTGCAGCACAACCGGCACGAATGGCGCGATGTTGAGTTTCTTGGCGGCAGGAACTTGCACTGTGAATGCCAATCAAGCCGGTAGTGTGGCTTTTAGCGCAGCATCAACGGTGACGCAGAGCATTACCGTGGGTGCGGCGCAGTCGGCGCAAACCATCACCTTCACCCTACCAGCTACCAGCTTCATCGGTGCTACACCGCTTACCCTCACAGCTACCGGTGGTGCATCAGGCAATGCGGTTACCTTTGCCAGCGCCACGCCAGCCATATGCACCACCACGGGCGCTAACGGGGTGGTATTGAGTTTCTTAGCGGGCGGTGCATGCACGATCATCGCCAATCAAGCTGGTAGCGTTGCTTTTAGCCCAGCAGCAGCGGTTACGCGGAGCATTAGCGTAAGTACGGCGCAATTGGCGAACCGTTATCGCCTGTACGTACGTAGCGGCCGAGGCCATTTGTATACGACAGACCTTAATGAATACGAAGTGTTGCCGCGCATTGCACCCGAAAATTTTGTGCCAGAAGGCATTGCGCATAAAGTATTTAAGCAACCTATTACGCTAAATGGTCAAGCAGCGGTGCCGTATTACCGGCTATTCATCAAAACCATCGGCCAGCACTTTTGGACGACTGACGCAAACGAATATAATGTGTTGCGTGCACAAACTGCGTTCTTTGCGGACGATGGTATCGATAGTTATATCTTTCTGCAGCCGGGGGTAAGCGGCACTATTCCGCTATATCGCCTAGTGCTAGCGAACACCCCGCTACACGTTTGGACGACCGATCAAAATGAATTTAACGTGTTAAGTACGAGAGGATGGATTCCAGAGGGTAGTCCTGGTAATGAAAGTGGCGTAACGGGATACGTGTTCCCGCCTTAACTATCGGCGTTGTTTAGGCCAACAAAAAAGGCTCGCTTTCGCGAGCTTTTTTTGTTGGGTAAGCAAGGACTCAAATTCGTTAGCACCGTCCTAAGCTTTGTTATTCCGCATGGAGACACTGATTTTATGACGGGAAATACCGTGATGCCCTTAGCCGCTAAACATCCCGCGCCAAGCGCAAGCCGCTAAATTGCCACCGCGCATCTGGTGGAAAAAAGTTGCGATAGCTGGCGCGAATGTGGGCTTGGGGGGTGGCGCAGGAGCCGCCGTGCAGCACCAATTGATTGCACATAAATTTGCCGTTATATTCGCCTACTGCACCTTCTGCGGTTTTAAACTTGGGGTAGGGCAGGTAGGCACTGGCTGTCCATTCCCATACGTCGCCAAAAAGTTGCTGGGGCTGGCTGTGATTTGATGTTTTCTGCAGCGCTAATGGATGCAGTGCGCCAGATTCTATAAAATTGCCGGTCACCTCCACCTGCGCAGCGGCGTGTTCCCACTCCGCTTCGGTGGGCAAGCGCGCACCGCTCCAGCGTGCAAAAGCATCGGCTTCAAAATAGCTAATGTGGCACACGGGCGTATTTGCCTCAATAGGCACAACGCCGTGCAGGGTAAAGGTGTGCCAATCAGCTACGTCGGCTGTCCCATTGTTTTGCCAATAAAGCGGCGCAGAAATTTGATTGCTATTTACCCAATCCCAGCCAAGCGATAGCCATAAATCTGAGCGGCTATAGCCGCCAGCCGCTATAAATTCTGCGAAATCACCATGGCTCACCGGATAGGCGGCAAGTTCAAAGGTCTCTAAAAAAACCCGGTGTCGCGGTAGCTCATTATCAAACGCAAAATGTTTGCTTTGATGGCCCATTTCAACCAAACCACCGTCGTAGCGATGCCAGTGCGGCGATTGCATTTCTACCGCAACGGGCAGCCAGCGCGGCTGGTAAGCTGGTTGTGACGGCTGCTGCGCAAGGAGATACTTTAAATCGGTGAGAATAAGTTCTTGATGTTGTTCTTCATGGTTGCAGCCTAGCCACAACAGGGCTATCGCCTCCGCCGTTAATGTAGTGTCAGCGCGCTCCAGCAAAGCACGAATAGACGCGGTGATGTAATGGCGATATTGCATCACCATCGCTAAATCAGGTTTGGTAATTTCACCGCGAAGATTACGCGGGTGCTTATCCCCTACGGCGTTATAGTAAGAATTAAACAGTACCTTAAACTCGGCATTAAACACTTGGTAGCCACGCACAAAACTACTTAGAATAAAGGTTTCAAAGAACCAACTGCTATGCGCCAAATGCCACTTTAAGGGGCTGGCATCGGGCATGGCTTGGGCATTTGCGAGCACTTCAGATACAGGTGCAGCCAGTGTTTCAGTGCGCGCGCGGGTGCTAAGAAAGCGCGCGAGCAGCGCCGGTGTGTCAGTATCGGCATGCGCATGAGTGGGTGCCAAATGCTGCTTTGCTAAGCTATTTTCCATATACAGAAATACCGATAAAGTTGGCTTGTGAGCTATGACTTGGCTATGACTTGGCTTTGGCTGCGGCAACTTCTGCCGCTAGCGCTTCACCGCTTTTATAATGCGGAACGCGCATGACCATACGTTTGCTGCGCTGAATAAAACTGTTGGAATCTTTGATTTCTTCTGCCCAGTATTTATCAGCTAAGGTAATATTTTTGGCCTCGTCCAAATTCCACGCATCGCGTGAACCCGCACCACCAAAAATATAGAGTTTACCGTTGACCATTTTGAACGTGTCACCATCACCGCCCCATGGAATGCCATAAACGACGCCATTGGAGCAAAAACCGTTGTATTGCGGTAAATACTTGGCGGGCTCTTTATCAAACAGCGCTTTATGTTCCGTGCTAGCAAAGCGAAAGTTTACGTTTTCATAGGTGCTTTGAAATTTCGCATCGCCTTGCATAAATTTATTGTCGGTAAAGTAGGCAACTACATCTGCACCCTTGAGCATGAGCGCCACGCCTTCGGAATCGGTGGTGACGTTCGATGGTTTTAGCTTACCGCTGGGGTTTTGTGCGTTCATGGCCGTGCAGCCGCCCAGGCTGGTAAAGCCGATCAATATGGAGATCACGGCGATATTGCGAGCTGTTTTCTTAAAGGTCTGATTCATGTGGAAAGCCTTTGGGTTTGTGAAAGATGGGGCGAAGATATTATCTCTGCGACGTGTGTGGCAAGGTGTGCTGGGTTTGCAATTTCAAGGTAGGGCGCTGGCCATTGCAATATGGCACTGGCTGCTTCGCAACGTGTGCGTAAGCCAGCCGCATCAACGCCGCCTAAATGGAGGATGCCATAGCGATAACTGCCGAGCCATTTAAAGTCACGTTTTAGGGAATGTCCAGCTTTGGGAAAATGCATCAGTAAGCTATCAGGAAACTGCGATTTTAGGGCAGCTAAGGCGATGGCAGTAGGCGTGACAGGTTGGGTATTTTCATTAAACTCGCGATACACGAAACTAGCGGCAGCACCTGCGGTAGGGGCTTGCGCGGGCACCTGCCACGGGTTTTTGCCGTGCGCCAAGGCTAAGACCATAGCATATAAATCGCGGCCATCAACCCGTAAATACAAATCTGCAAATTGCGATGCCATGCGTGGATTAAATTCGATAACAGTTAGCTTTTTACTAAGCGCGTCATAGAAAAACTCCATATTAAAAATGCCGTAAGTAAAGCCTATGGCATTTAAAAACTTCTTTGCCACGATCAGCGCTTGGGCTTGTGCATCTGCCGGCAGTTGACTCGGATAATCAAAGCGCATGAAGGATTGCGTGCCTGGGTACATGATGCTATCGACGACGCCAATTGGTTTAATTTCGCCATCGAAAGCGACACCATCTAAACTATATTGCGGCACTGGGTGTTCCGCTGTAGAGGCGGGTTCCTCCAAAATTAAGCTGTGCGAGCTCCCCACTTGTGACAACAGGCGCTGCGCTACACGATCAAACGGTTCTACCAGACGTTCAATCACCCAGCGTTCATAAATACCAAAGCGGGTGTGATCGTGTAGTTGTACTTGATTTTGTACCATGCGTGCCAGCACCGAGAAGGCTGCCTTTATGGGTTTGGCAAACACCGGATAGCGTAGCCCATTAGGCAGAGTATTGCCGATGGTGCCACCGTAAGTGTAGGGCAGGCGGCCAAACGCCACATTAGCTTCAGGGCAAACGCGCTCCAGCACCTCGCGGGCATAAAGCTTATGTTGGCAGGCCACCACGGCTTCTGGCGAGGTACCCGGCCAGCCCATTTTCTCGGCCAGCAACGCAGCCGCCAAGGCACCAAATTGCTCGTTTTGCGACGTCACGGCGGTAATATTTTCTGCGCGCGCTTGCTTGGCTAAGCGCGTGACGAAGCGATCCAAATCAAAGCGCACTAAGTTGGCGTTGCTTGGAAAGCTAAATAAATCAAATCCTGCGTGCGTGAAAGTGTGCGTGCTGCGATGGCGGTCGTAGCCGTCGCAGTCCCAGTCGTAGTTAAACAGCAGCAGCGTTTTAGGTGGCATTAGGTGAGGAATGTAGTTTTTATAGTGCGATTATATGGCGGCAAATAGCATTACAACCAATTTGCGCACTCTCACTGTTTACGGTTAGCGCTCGCGTTTGGATGTGGGTTTGCCGCTAAGGCCGTGTTGGCGTAGTTGTTATGCACTAAAAACGGGCAAAAATATACCCCGAGATACCCTATATTAGGGTTTCTCGGGGCTTTTTATTTTAACGTAACGGCTAGAGTTTGTTGCGTTTTTAGTCTTAAGCAGCGGTATTACCCAAATATTTAGCATCACCAAAGGCTAATATTGGGAAGAATATAAATGGCAAGACGATTAACCCAATCGCGAAGCCAACACCTTTACCAAAGTTTTTGGCTAAGGCAATAACCGCGATAATAGCAATAACGAAGTTTACAAAAGGGATCAACATCAAAATGAACCACCACCACGGTTTACCGGCAATTTTTAACATCACAATGGTGTTGTAAATCGGAATGATTGACGCCCAGCCCGGCTCACCGGCTTTGGTAAATACTTTCCAAAGTGATGCAATCATTAATACTACAAAGACCAGCATAAACAATATCCCACCCATTCCCATGCTTGCTGCGTTAGTGTCATCCATGATTTTTTCCTTTTAGTGTGTTTTATCGGAATGCCGATTATTGATGATATACAGCTCTAAAACCCTCGTATATAGGGGTTTTAGAACTGGTTTAACTTAGGGAAACCCTAGTCTTCGCATTCTGCAGTGACGATCGTACAGCTGTTTTGCCCGCACATCTCTAGTGCGGCTTTGGTAGCAATAGCCTTAGTTTTGCCAAAGCCATAACCGTAATATTTTTTAGATGACGCGTAGGCACCACAGGTTTTGAACCAGCCAACAATTTTGCAACTATCGTTTTCAGACTTACACAATTTCATCGCTGCTTTTTTCGCAGCAGCTTCGGTTTCCTCACCAACGGAGATACCATATCCAGGTTCGGTATCGCCCACGCTATCGTCGACGGCAATGGCTCCGATTGCAAAGGCATTGCTGCTAAACGCTAAAGTTAGGCTGAGTAGTAGTGCGGCAGATTTTTTCATGATGGTGCTTTCATAGTTAAGTGAAATATTTGCCAAAATGGCGAGGGCGGCATTTGGATTTGTGTGAATAACAAGCCGTTAAATAGGAATACGTTTTTTTTTTGGCAAATATTGATGGCTTCTTTAGAAGTAACTTATGACACTTTTTTTTGCGAATCAAAATATGGCGCAAACATGCTGGCACTAGTTTTACTGCCACTAATTCAGCCTTAGCTTCGGTTTCCTGATATTCCCTTAGCGGGCGGTAAGCCGCCATTGCGCAAGTGGCACTGTTTTTGTTCTCGTATCCGGAAAACCATGTATGGCGATATCTACATTGCCATCGGCTAATACACTAACCTCAGCCCAAGCGAACATCGCATCATGTGGATTATCGGTGGCGTGAGTGGGCGTGCCTAGCGGAGTACCGCCCGAACCGATGATGACCTGCCACGCGCTACCGCCAGCATTCTTGCGGGGCTGCGAAGCATGGTACACATGCTGGTGGCCGCAAAAATACGTGGCGTTGTAGCGCTCCATTTCGTCCCAGAACGCGGCTTGCAAGCCTTCCCGTGTGCCGAAGCTTTCATCTCTAGTTTTGAACGGCTTAGTAGTTTGGTTGGCATTATTGCTTGGCGCTTTAGTTGGGAAATACGTGAAGGCCGGTTTATGACCAAACACAAAAAAATGCTTGGCACCGCGTACTTTTGCTGCGGCAAGGTCGCGACTCAGCCATTGAATCGGTGCGGATTCATCGAAGCCGACGGGATCAGTATTAAGTACAGTGATATGCACTGTGCCAGAATCGAAAGAATAGCTAAGTTGGCGTTGATCAGTGGTGATGCCGTCGGTACCAATTTGCGGAGTGTGCTCAATGTTCCATGCAGTTGCCGAGGTGCCCGTGCTTGATTTCCACAGCGATTGGTTGAGAATTAAATCGCCCATATTGTCGCGCCACGCGTTCTCATGCGAGACGAGTGCTTTCTTTTCTGTTTTGCCGTCCGCAGTTGTTAATGGCACCTGTACTTCATGGTTGCCCGGTACCGGCAGCACATAGGTGCCACGTTCCATCAAGCCTGCCACCATGCCGCGCCAAAATGCGTATTGACTATCTAAGGTAGCGATGTTGGTGGTGTATCCATAAATCATGTCACCGTTAAACACCAATGCATGTGGTTTTTGCACTTCAATTTCATGCAGTATGCGGCTCCATACGGGGGTGGCCTGCAACCATTTTTCATCTTGAGCACTGTTTCCCGGCTGTTTAGGCTGCTGACGGCTATCCCCCACGGTGGCGAACTTAAATACGACTGGCACCGTGCTTGCGCGTTCCACTGTAGTGTTTATTTGGCAGCCGCACAATGCCAAAACGACCGAGGTGGCAAGCAGACGCGCCGTATTTCTAAACATAAATTTAGCCGTAAGAATAATTATAAATATTAGGAGTAGTTGCTTGTGTTCGCATTCCCAGCAGGCTGCTAGTGCCTATGGGTGGCGTGTACAGCTGGCGTCGGCGCATCTGCGGAAGGGTGTAAGGCGCAGTCGTGAGGCGGATCACCCTGCACAATTTGCAATATAGCATGATGAATGGCAAAGCGTGATTTTAGGTTTTGCGTGATGTCATTTTGGAAGCTGTCTGTGGGATGGCCTCTAGGCATCACCAAGCGCACAGTGAGCGCAGTTTCACTCGTGCTTATGCCCCAAATATGTAAATCTTGCACTGCAGCTACGCCTGTGGATGCCAATAAATAGGCCTTCACCGCAGTGACGTCTATATGTGCTGGCACTGCATTTAACATGAGCTTAGTGGAGTCGCGCAGTAATGCCCACGTGCTAATAATAATAACGGCCACAATAATTAGGCTGGTTGCAGGGTCAAGCCAATACCATTGCGTTGCCATCATTATGCCGCCGGAAATTACTACACCAAGCGACACCGCAGCGTCTGCCATCATGTGTAAATATGCACCACGAATATTTAAATCACCTTCGCTACCTTTAACAAATAACCACGCCGAAATACCATTTACAACAATGCCGATTGCGGCCACCGCCATTACCACCGTGCTGGCTACCGCTGGTGGTTGCGAGAAGCGCTGCACGGCTTCCCACGCAATGGCACCGCATGCCACCAATAATAAAATTGCATTTGCCATCGCCGCGAGTATGGAGGTGCTGCGCAAGCCATAGGTGTACCGTGCGCTCGGCTTTTTGCGCCCCAACATGACTGCGCTGAGCGCTAATAACAAGCCCAACACGTCCGATAAATTATGTCCCGCATCAGCCATCAGCGCGGTAGAGTTGGCGATGAACCCATAGCTAAACTCAACGATTACAAATGCCATATTTAGAACGATAGCGATAATAAACGCCCGATTATGGTTAGTTGGCACGTGGTGCTGATGACCGCCGTGGTTATGATCGTGAGAGTGGCCGTGGCCGTGGTTATGATTGTGGTGGTGCGCCATCGTGAAATCCATAGGTAATTGCAGTAGGGTAGCAAGAAAAAGAGTGGCAAAATCAGATGTAGTATAGTCTGATAGGTTGCTAGGCGCTTTGAGCCGTGGCACATTTAAGAATGGTAAGGGTGGATACGGATGTCGTTTTTGGCTGAAAATATTTTTGTTCGGCAATTGCGCGCGAGACCACGATTAATTGCGGCAACAGTTACTGGCGTTTTGGTATATTTGTTTTTGCCACGCGGATTCGCAGCGCAGGAAAGTACTCGATTGATCATCAGTTGGAATGTAACGGCTTGTTTGTATTTATTGCTTGGTGGCATCATGATCGCGCGCTCAAATCATGCGCAGATGCGCCGCCGCGCCTTGGCTGAAGATGAAGGGAGGTGGGTAATTTTGGTCGGGGTAGTGTGCGCTGCACTAGCAAGTTTGGCCGCTATTTTGGTGGAGCTAGTTGTTGCCAAGCAGGTAAATGGTACGCTAAAAGCCGCGAATATTGGCCTTGTTGCACTTTCTATCATGGTATCGTGGGCATTTACGCACACCATGTTTGCGTTTCACTACGCCCATGATTTTTATCTAGCTTGCGAGCGCGGAAAATCTGGCGGGTTAACTTTCCCTGGTGACAACGAGCCCGATTACGCTGATTTTTTATACTTTTCTTTTGTAATCGGTACGTCAGGACAAACCGCTGATGTCGCATTTTCATCAAAAGCGATGCGTCGCGTTGGCTTAGTGCATTGTGTGTTGGCGTTCATGTTCAATACCACAGTGCTGGCGTTAACTATCAATATCGCAGCTGGTCTTCTGTAAACACCAACGAGCTAGAATCGATTTGATTTGTTTCTAAACTTATTTGATCTTCGCCTTGATAATCTGTTTGTAACAAGTTGTAATCCCCGTGAACGTAAGGGCGATAAAAAGCGTTTAGCAGGTGTACTTCAACAATCACTCATGAGGAGATTCAACATGAAAAATCGAATTTTAGTTGCAGCTGCTTTTAGTGCTTTAACCTTGCTTGGTGCCGCCGCGCCAGCAACGGCGAGGGATTACTACTCTCACAGTGCGCCGCCGGCTTTGCGAGTTGAAATTCAACCCGCTTTTCGTTCTGGCTATATATGGATTCCTGGCTTTTGGGATTGGCGCGCCTCCCGTTATTATTGGGTGCCAGGAAGCTATGTACGTGAACGTCGTGGCTATACCTATCGCCATCATAATTGGCGCAGCGATAATGGCCGTTGGGTGCTAGATCGCGGTGGTTGGTATTCCACGCCACGTGGGCATCGTGACCGCGATGGCGATGGGGTTGCAAATCGAAATGATCGTCATCCAAACAATCCCAATCGTCGTTAGTAAAATGTAAGTAAGGTGTGAGTAAAGACGCCGCACGACTTTTAGCGTGCGGCGTTTTTTATTTTGTAGCCATTTTGCAGCCTTTACCTCGTGCCTCGTTAAATCAAGGGCTTAGGTGCTGGCTTAGTCGTTGATTTTGCAGGCATCACAGCTAATACACCTTGGCACATTAACATCGTTGGCTTACCGTTGGTGGAGCCACCTTTGGCTTCTTTGGATAATGCCACGCTGGCACCTGCCTTCATGATGGCGTCAACTTGCTTGCTGGTAATTTTGGTGTCGCCGTCCTCATTAATCAGGCCTAGCGAAATGGGTGGGCCGTCTTTTGGCACAACCCAAAGCTCCATGCTGTTTTCGCTACTCATTGCCTTCCATGGTTTGACCATACGCACCATCAGCGTGCCATGGTTTGGTTGCTCCACGATAATGCGGGCTTCACCAGCCTCAGTTAACACCGCCGTTGACATGGGTGGCGCGGCGGGTTTGCCTACCAATAACACCGCGGCCATTGCTACCGCAGCAGCGGCTGAACCAAAGCTTGCGGTACGCCATAGCACTAAATTATTCCACCAGCTGGTTTTTACTTCAATTACCGCCCGAACCGGTTTAGATGCAAATAAGCGCGCATCAATACTTTGCCAGACCGCGTCTGACGGGGCTTGCGCAATGATATGGCTTGCAAGTGGTGTTAATTGGGCTTCCCAGAGCTGTACGTCTGCGGCTAGGCTGGCATCACGGCGCAACAGTTGGGCAAAGCGCCGCCGCGCACCGCCGCGTAGGGTGCCGAGTACATATTCGCCGCATAATTGCTGGCGCACTGCTGCATATTTTGGGGCGGATAAATTCATGCTGCTACTCCCCCTAAACAGTCTTTCATTTTAATCATACCGCGTCGTACATGGGTTTTAATGGTGCCCAGCGGTTTTTTGAGGTGCGTTGCCACTTCAGCATGGCTCAAACCATCAAAAAACGCTAAGGCAATAGCTTGGCGTTGATCCGCATCCAGCGCCCGCATGCAGTTCTCTACACGTGAGGCATCGCGCTTTTGGGCTAGGGCGGCGGCCGGGCTTAACGCCTCGTCCACCATGTTTAGGGTAAAAAAATCATCTTCATCTTGGGTTTCTAGGTGGGGGCGGCGCACCAAATCAAGGCTGCGATTGCGCACAATGGCGGTCATCCACGTCATCGGGGCGGCTTTTTCAGCGTTGTAATTGCGTGCATTGTTCCAAATATTCACAAAACTATCCTGTAACACTTCTTCGGCTAACTGCCGCTCTTTAACTATACGTAGCGCAACGCCAAACAGTTTCGATTTTGTTGATTCATATAAATTCGCAAAGGCACGCCGGTCGCCTAAGCCGGTTTGCGCGAGCAGGGCAGTTAGTTCTTGATTAATGTCGGTCATGAGTTTTTTGACTAAATTATTCGGTAGATTGAGCTTGAAAGCGTTCCCAGCAGATATCGGCTTGGCCTGCAGCATGATTCAAATTTCGAGCCAACACAAAAAGTAGATCGGACAAGCGATTTAAGTATTGTAACGTCAATGCGGGCACCGTCTCGCTTTGCGCTAAGGTCACACATGCCCGCTCGGCGCGCCTGCACACGGTACGGGCTATATGCGCCTGCGCCGCAGCAACACTGCCACCGGGCAAAATAAACTCCTTTAGCGGTTGTAATTGCGCATTACCAGCCGCAATCCACGCATCTAAATTCGCCACTTGTTGCACATGTAAAAGTTGATAGCCCGGAATACAAATTTCGCCGCCAAGATCAAATAAATCGTTTTGAATACGTGAAAGTTGGCTAAGCGTTTGCGTATAGAAGGCCTTAGCAGTTTCCGTACTATCGGTATTTTCGGGAAGTTGTCGTGTGGTATTTATGCTGGCAACCAGTACCCCCAATACACTATTTAATTCATCCACATCACCCATGGCAGCAATGCGCGGCACACTTTTTGATACGCGTGCGCCATCGCCTAAGCCAGTTACCCCCTCATCGCCAGTGCGTGTGGTGATTTTATAAAGTCGATTAGCCATAGATAGTTTAGAAAAATTGAGGGTAACGAAGATAGGTGACGAAGACACAAGAACGCTACGTGCTTCGTTAACTGGTGGATGTGGATACGTGGCAGAGATGCCTAAGCCTTGGTATCATTGTAACTTACTGTAAAGCACAGACCGCATGTGAATAGTCGCAACTCACCCCGTGGTTAAAAAAATACTCAATGACATCAAAAATTAAATTCCTCGACTTTGAACAACCCATTGCTGAATTAGAAGCAAAAATAGAAGAACTGCGCTTCGTGCAAGACGATTCAGCACTCGATATTTCAGCTGAAATTGATAAGCTCGCCAAAAAAAGCCAAGGATTATCTAAAGATATTTACGCCAAACTTGGCGCATGGCAAATTTCTCAAGTGGCACGTCATGAATCGCGCCCCTACACCTTAGACTACATCGCCGCCATCACCACTGATTTTGAAGAACTACATGGTGATAGAAGCTACGCCGACGACCCTGCCATTGTTGGTGGCTTAGCACGATTTAATGGGCAAAGCGTGATGGTAATCGGACATCAAAAAGGCCGCGACACGAAAGACCGCCAGTATCGCAATTTTGGTATGCCTAAGCCGGAAGGCTACCGTAAAGCGCTGCGCTTTATGAAGTTAGCCGAAAAATTTAATATCCCGCTGCTCACCTTTATTGATACCCCCGGTGCTTATCCCGGTGTAGGTGCCGAAGAACGCGGCCAATCTGAAGCGATAGGCCAAAATTTGTACGTCATGGCGGGTTTACGCGTGCCCATTATTTGTACCATTATCGGCGAAGGTGGCTCTGGCGGCGCATTAGCAATTGCCGTAGGTGATGTCACATTTATGCTGCAATACTCCACCTATTCCGTTATTTCACCTGAAGGATGCGCCGCCATTTTGTGGAAGGACAATGCCAAATCCGCTGATGCGGCCGAAGCACTGAACATTACGGCCCCAAAATTAAAAGCGCTGGGCTTAATCGATAAGGTACTCACCGAACCCATGGGTGGCGCACATCGTGATCCTGCAGCCATGGCGCTAACGCTCAAAAAAGCGATCGCTGATAGCTTAAAAACGCTGCAAGAGTTGCCGGCAGATAAGCTGGTGTTGGAGCGGCAGAAGAAACTGCTGCAATTGGGCAAGTTTAAGGAAATTTCGGAGTAGTAAAATCGCGAATTTGCGTATCGACCTTCAAACCGCACTCAGTCAATGCGTTCGAGCGCTCGGTGATCCTGCGCCGACAGTAGCGGTGGCTTTGAGCGGCGGCCGCGATTCCATAGCCCTCCTGCACGCCACGTGCGCATTGCGTGATCTTATTCCGATGCAGCTTCGTGCCATTCACATTCATCACGGTTTGAGTGCACAGGCTAGCGCGTGGGCTGAGTTTTGCGCACAGCAGTGCGTGGCGCTTAATGTGGCGCATACGCAAATAGCGGTAAACATTGATCATGCCAATACCGCAGGGGTTGAATCTCACGCGCGGGCGGCTCGCTATCAGGCTTTTGCACAGATGGACGTAGATGCCATTTTGTTGGCACACCATGCGGATGACCAAATTGAAACTACCTTGCACCGTCTATTTCGGGGAGCCGGATTAACTGGCTTGGGTGGCATGCAAGTAAGTCGGCCACTAAATGGGCGTACGCAGTTATTGCGGCCATGGTTAAACATAAATCGTGCGCAAATTGAAGCCTATGTGGCGCAACATCAGCTAAAGTGGGTAGAAGATACCTCGAATACCGATACCGCCCATACCCGTAATTTCCTGCGCAATGAAGCATTGCCGAGCCTACAAACGCATTTTCCACAAGCTAAACAAGCGATTAGCCGCATTACTCAGCACGCCCAAGAACATGCAGAATTTGCGGAGGCATTGGCGCGGATTGATTTGGGTATTCAGGCGCTAGATCATTGCCCTACACGCCCTAAAATAGGTACGCTTCAGGCGATTAGTATGATGAATATTGAAGCCCTAGATACGCTGCCGCTGGCGCGGCAAACCAATGCTCTGTATTATTTCTTACGTTGGCAAGGTTTTAATCAATTCACCCACGCTGAGCTCGTAACGTGGGCAGGGCTATTGTTTCGTCCGGTGCAAGCCAATCGCCCAAACAGAGCCGGCGGGCATCAGGTGGTGATTACCCGCAAGCGGAATGGATTGTGGCTTAAGCGGGTAAAAGCCATTGATTTGGATTAACTCCCGACCGAGAACCACGCCGGAGGTAACTTAGTTATTCATGCTGGACAGCATCGGTGTTGCTGAGTAATGCCAGTCAACTATGATGTAGATCGTATTGGAGGTTGTAAGCAGCATGAATACACAAAGTAGCCCGATCTTCATTCGGCGGTACTGCCATGCGATATTTGCCCCGCTCAATCCATAAGCAAACATGAGCGCTGGTACAAAAAAATAACGACCTTGCACGCCCTCTATGTGGCTTGCGGGAAGTTTTGTCCAGACCACCATCATGATGAGGAAAACGAGTGCGCTGGACGTTACGCTTAAGACTAACAAAAACCCCCGCGCCGCCCATTCAGTTTTAGTGCTCTTTGTGCTAAACGATAGTCCCGCCGAGACGATAGCAAAAACACCAACTATTTTATAGAACCAAGGCTGCATTGGCGTATCTAGCCAGCCTAAAATGCCAATAAATGCGTTGATGTAATCACGTAGATTACTCAGATTAAAAATGGTTGCGGTAGTGATTGTAAGCGCCGTCGCTGGCGCGGCTAAGTAATGCTTTAGCGTCGGCATCACACTGGGTGCTACGCTGCTGGTGCTATCCATTGCAAACAACGTCCACGCAAGTGTGAGTATAAATAGCGTCAAGCCGAGTGCGAGTAGTTTTCGTTCGCGGCGTAAAAAATAGAGAAAGAAAGGTAGCAGCAGCATCGGTGTTAAGTGCTGTCTAGTAGTGCACAGCACCAACAGCGCAGTTGCAAAAGCGAACTCAAGGTGTGCAGCGGGGTGCCATGATGTGTTCATGCTTCGCATAAAATAACCTAGCGCAAAAACAGCGGTAGCGGTGGTGATACCGTCGATACCGCTGCACGCAACCTGAAATAAAAACATCGGCAGAAACAAAATGGTGAGCACAAACATATTGGGTGGATACAACCTAATGGCAAAGTACAAAATTGCCAAGCTTGTTAAAAAAGCAAATGCGCGCGCCAACTGGATCGTTTTGCCCACAGATAGATTTACCCATCTGCCTATAGCCAAAGCCATAGCTTGCGGAAAATACACAATAGGCAGGTAATAGCTCGTGGCTGGAGTGGCTGCAAATTCGGTTTTGCCGCTATGCATGAGCGCATCTCCGTGTCCTCGTAAAGCGGGGGTGAACTTATTTGGACCCTTTCGCAATTGATCATAGAGGTCGAAATACTGCGTCAAATTCGAATCTATTTGGCCTCCCGGAAGAGTTTTGTCAGCCGACTTTCCGAATACAACGCCATGCGAAAGCACCGCGGCTTGCGTGATGTGGGCTGCTTCATCGGGCGATTGTAACGGCGGAATAACTACGCCCAAAATGATGCCGTATAGCAACGCCAAGGTAACAATTACAGCGTGCGGCACCGCTAACAGACGACGTACGCGAGACTTCAGTGCTGATGAATTAGGTGGCTGGACAAGTGTATTTGGATGCATGACAAACCGGCTAGATGAGGTCTAAATGTAGCGGGCGGCGTACCTGTGCGTTGACGTCGAAGCTTAAAAACGCCAACAGTAACTGGAAGCCCAGAAGTAACGGTAACGCCGCCAACATAATTGTACCCAATGGTGCTGCGCGTCCGGTGCTGATTGATTCGGTCCAAGTTATCGCACCAAAAATACTGCCAAATAACATTAAAGATAAGCCGGCAATCAGTTCTAGAGATGCAGCCGACATATCGCGTAGAAAATAGTTGTAAGCAATACGTTTAGCAAAGTTTCTGCAGTGTTTGAAGCCAAATTCCAGCATAATATGGCGAATTTTTAAGTGGCTTATTTCGTCGGCATAGTGCGCATCCATTGGGATATCCAGCACCAGCGCGCGAATGGTATTGAGTCGAAACAATAAATCAGATTCAAAAAAATAGCGCTCGCTAATGTGCTCCAACGGCAGGCGATCAATTAGTTTGGCGTGAATAGCGGTGAAACCGTTTGTGGGATCAAAAATCTGCCAGTAACCCGAAGAAAGCTTACTCACAAACGAAAGTCCCATATTTCCAATAATACGAACCACCGGCATCGAGCGTATTTTACGAAGATCATAAAAGCGGTTGCCTTTGGTGTAGTCGGCTTGCCCCAAAAGTATGGGTCTAACGAACTTTTCGATTAACGCTGGATTCATTTGCCCATCGCCGTCAAGCTTCACGATGACGGTAGCGCCCTCGGCTGCAGCTTGCCTGTAGCCACGCATCACTGCACCGCCTACGCCAAGGTTTACGGCGTTGCGTAATACTACAACTCGGCTATCTCGATTATGTTCCGTGACGAAATCGCCACTTTTTTCTGGACAACAATCGTCCACCACATAAATGCGCCAGACGTGGCTCGGTATTGCGGCAATCAAGGCGGCAATATGTGCGGTCACGCGATAAGCGGGAATGACTACCGCGATATTTGCCACGGCGGGTGTTTGCGCCAAAGGCGCGATTAAGTCCGTGTGCGGTGGATTTTGTTCAGAATTATTGGCAGCGTTAGAAAGAATTTGCATCGTCATGATTTAGATTTACCGCACGCCTTTTGATCAGTGTTTGGAGCTTGCCCTCAAATTGCAGTGCTTTATTGAGATTTCGGCAATTCATAATTATATTTTAAGCTACTTGCACACTCTTGCCAGAAACTGCTTCTTAAATTTGATGTCGTTGTTGACCTAATCGGCTTCCCAATATTTGGCGTATCCTAATATTTGTATGTGCCAATGGCGCAATAAAATAATAAATTTATTTTCTCACGCCTGATAATTTTTCCCTTTTTTGTCGTTTAGTGTTTATCCCGTCTATAGCTCTTCCATTCCGCGCTAAACGTCAAACGCAAAAAGGGTCATTTGTAAATGAAATTCCCATTGATGGCTGCAAATTCACTTACGCAATTGATTGAGGTTTGGCATCAATCGCAGCAGGGCATGAATAGTCCGGCTTTTAATGAGCTTATTGAAGCTTGTTATGCGCAGCTACGGCGCATGGCAGCTGCTCGGGTGCGGGAAGCGGGTGCGGTGTTAATTTCGCCAACCGAAGTGCTTCACGATGCGATTATTTGCATGGGTAAATCGGATGTAGCGTTGAAGAACAGCGCCCATTTTTTAGCCATGATGTCGCTAAAAATGCGCGGGTTGCTGATTGACCATGCACGAGCGAGCATGCTCGATAAACGCGGGAATGACGCCGGGGTGCGGGTGACCTTGCCTAAATTAAATGCCGAAGGTGTTGATGCTACCATTGAGCTTCTTGCCCTGGATGAAGCGCTGCAGCGGTTGGATCAGGAGGATCCACGTTGCGCGCAAATCATGCATCTAAGCTATTTTGCGGGGATGGCGCGTGAAGATATTGCCGAGTTGCTTGATATTTCGGTACCCGCAGTTGATCGCGATTTGCGCTTTGGTCGCGTGTTTGCCACTGACATTGTACGTAGCAGCTAATAAAAATGACTACTTCCAGCCTTCCAAACATACGCGACCTGTTTGATGCGGTCGCTGATTTACCAGAAGCCGAGCAAGAAGAGGCGCTGAGAGCGCTTACAAATGATGCCGCGCTAATAGAAAAAGTGCTGCGCCTGTGCGGTCACGCGCGCGACAATAACACCCATTTTTCTTCCGCCATTGCCCATCATGTTACGGATTTAAGCGCACAACTCAGTGAAGAAATGGCAGCAGGTGATGTGCTGGGTACATGGAAGCTAGTCGAGAAAATCGGTGAGGGGGGGATGGGCTCGGTGTTTTTAGCTGAGCGCACCGATGGAGTGTTTGAACAGCAAGTCGCTATCAAGGTTATTCATGGCTTGCCCACAGAGTCGGCCAAGGCGCGGCTTTCGCAAGAGCGGCAAATTTTAGCGGGTCTTAAGCACCCTAATATTGCACGGCTTTTTGATGGCGGCTCTACACCTAGTGGCCAGCCTTATTTGGTGATGGAATTGATCGAAGGGATGGCGCTTGATGCTTATTGCGTAGATAAAAAGGCGACGTTTTTAGATGTACTGGCGCTGTTGCATCCCATTTGCGAAACGGTGGCCGTAGCCCATCAACGCTTGATTGTGCACTGCGATATCAAGCCAGCAAATATCTTAGTCACCACCGCCGGACGGCCGATTTTGCTGGATTTTGGTATTGCCAGTTTGCTGGGGCAAGGCGGCGATCAAGCTGGTATTGCTGACGGCGATGCACCAGCAATGGCAGATAGCAAACTCACGCGCACCGTCATCGCAAATTCAGGCGCAGCGATAGCCTACACCCCGCGCTACGCCAGCCCTGAACAAAAAGCCGGTAAAACGATTACTACCGCATCCGATATTTTTAGTTTAGGTAAAGTGTTGGAAGAACTTTGTTTAACCGATGCCGCTTTTGCCGCGCGCCCCGGAACCGCTAATTTTATTGCCCCGCAGCACCTAAAAATGCGCGAAACCCGCGCCATTATTGCTAAAGCCTGCAATGAATTACCTAGCTTGCGTTATAGCAGCGTCGCCAATATGGCCGACGATATTAAGCGTGTCATCAATGCTGAAAATGTGCATGCCGCAGCAGAAATTGCTGGTTATCGCCCCCGTAAATGGGTAGGGCGTTATGCTGTTGCACTGATTGCGGGCACAGGCTTCGTGGCAATGGCGGCGGGCTTTTCGATGCGTCTATTTGAGGAAAAAAAGCTCGCCCAACAACAAGCGATTGCTGCGGTTATGGAGCGCGATAACGCCAGTGCGGCTAAACGAGTAGCAGAAACAGCGACTCAGGCGGCGATTGCAGCGCGGGCGCAGGCCGAGGTCGCACAAGCTGAAACCTTGGCGGCAAAAAACGACGCTGAAAAGCAACGTGACTATGCGGTGGCGTCCGACAAAAAAGCACAAATCGCACGGCAACAAGCCCAAGACCTAGAGGGTTTGGAAAAAGTAGCCAAATTTCGTGCGCTAGAGGC
>JANMDR010000099.1:0-8219 GCA_031376425.1 Betaproteobacteria bacterium | reverse complement strand
TTTGTGTGGGGGGCGGGGGGGGCATTGAAATTTTCGGCGTAGCCGCATTTTCAAGCACATCTAAACGTGCCGCAACATTCGGCAATGCTTCGGAAATACCTGTATTTAAGCCGTCCGCAAGCATTTCAGCAGGCGCGACTGGTGCTGTTCTCTGCACATTGGCCGACGTTTGGGTGCGCGAACCCTGTAAAGGTGAGCCACTCAGCCCTTCCTTTTGCTCCAGTCGCTGTAAGCGCCAGTGAACATCTTCCAGCGCTTTTTGTAGAAACTCAATTTGCTGCGCTTGCGAAAACTGCGAGCTAGACGGATGAATTTCACGCGGTTTCGCCGCGTCGGCAGATGCTTTTCCTGCTGCCGAGATCAGCGAAGCAATCCAGCCAACTATTGCACCTAAGATAGCACCCGTAAGGCCTACGGCCAAGCCGCCCCCAAGCACCCCCAAAAACAGGCCAATTAATGCGCCGCCAAAAATCCACATATTTTTCCGTTCGTCATTTTATAAACCGAGGCTAGTGCGCAGCTCTGCAAGCAGACGCATATAGAAGCTTTAGAAAGCTTAAATCCGCTACTTCACATCCCCACGCAACGCCAACACGCGCGTATGCAATGCCTCCGGTGTCACTTGCTCCGGTGCCCAAGGCTTATCAATCACCAAATGTAGGCGCGAGAAGATCCCGCGCGGATAGCGCATTGCCGTACCTCCCCAGCGCGAGAAAAAACTGCCCCATAGTCCCTGCAATGCCATCGGTATCACCGGCACTTTATCGGCTTCGAGTATTCTGGAGATACCGCCTTTAAACGGATACATATCGCCGTTATCGGTGATACGGCCTTCAGGAAATATGCAAATAATATCGCCCGCTTTTAAGCCTGCGCTAATTTCGTCATAGGCACGATTGAGCATGGCTTCATCTTCGCGTGCTGGTGCAATTGGAATCGTTTTGCCGGTGCGAAACACAAAATTAAGCACGGGCACTTTATAGATACGATGATCCATTACAAAGCGCACGGGGCGCGATACGCAGCCGCCAATCACCAAGGCATCCACGAAGCTTACATGGTTACACACCAGCACACAGGCACCCTCATTGGGAATATTTTCCAACCCTGTTTTTTTCACTGAGTAAAAAGTATGGATCAACATCCACACAACAAAGCGCATTAAAAATTCCGGAATCAATAAAAAAATGTATAAGGCTACAGCCGCATTCATTATGCCTACGACTAAGTACAACTGCGGCAGTGTTAAGCCCGCCTTTAAAAGCACAGTCGCCATTGCTGCCGCAACCAGCATGAACACCGCATTTAAAATATTGTTAGCGGCGATAATTCGTGCACGAAATTGCTTTTCACTGCGTGCTTGCATCATCGCGTACAGTGGCACACTAAAGAACCCTGCAAACATGGCCAGCAGAAATAGATCAAGCATAATGCGGATGTATTGCCAACTCGCAAATAGGCTGGAGATACCCACTAACACACCGTTTGCAGCAGGTTGCATCCCGCGTGAAGCAAAGTATAAATCCACTGCAAAGACCGTCATACCAATGGCACCGAATGGCACCAAACCGATTTCAATTTTATGACCAGACATCTTTTCGCAAAGCACACAGCCTAGGCCAATACCTACTGAAAACAACCCTAGCAATAAGGTAACGACTCCCTCTGAACCGCCCAAAACTTCCTTGCTAAAACCGGTAAACGAAGTCAGGAAGATCGAACCGAAAAACCACAACCATGAATTACCAATAAGCGAATGAAATACCGCACGATTTTTATGGGCGATTTTTAAATTTGTAACGGTTTCAGTAACTGGATTCCAATTAATTTTCAAGTCTGGCTCAGGCGGTGGCGAGTGCGGCAAAAACTGCGCAGCAACGCGCCCAATAACGGCCACAATCAATGAAACCACAGCCACATAAGTTGGCCCCATGCCGGGAATATTAACCAATGCACCACCTAACATGGTACCGAGCAAGATAGCCGTAAACGTACCCATTTCTACCATGCCGTTGGCACCCACAAGTTCCGCATCGCGCATATGCTGTGGCAGGTATGCAAACTTCACCGGCCCAAACAAGGTCGAATGACAGCCCATCAAAAACACACCTATTAGCAAAAGCCACACGCCCTTCGTCATAAAACCGATGGCTATTAACACCATAAAGGCAATCTCTAGGTTTTTAACCAACCGTGTGAGCATTGATTTTTCATATTTATCGGCAAGTTGGCCGCAGGTTGCCGAAAATAATACAAACGGCAACACAAACAAGCCACCAATAATAGAACCGGCAATTTTCGGGTCAAAGCCGCCCCACTCTGCTGCGTGATAGGTCGCCAGCACTGTAAAGGCAAACTTAAATATATTATCGTTGCCCGCGCCTAGAAACTGCGTCCAAAAAAATGGAGCAAAACGCCGTTGACCCAAAAGCGCAAACTGCCCAGTGGGGGGGGCTTCGGGTTGACTTGCTTCTGGAGATGTTACTTGTGCCGACATAATTTTTCCGTTTTTAAAATGTTCAAATGTGTGCTGAATCAACTATTTCATGCAAACTGCACATACCAAATCAACTACGAAACACCCTAGCCGTTTCAAATACTGGCGCTTCAAATTTTGCCCCATTTATCCGCAAATGACGCTTCAATAGAAAATCAAACAATAATGCATTGTATTCACGTACTGCCGTCAAATGCACCGCCACATCCGCGCGCAACCAACCATTGCTCACCAGCTTGCCCACATTGAACAGGGGCACAACACCGGGCAGCGGATAATCTGAACCATTTAGCAGCCGTGTTTGCCACTCACTATGCCCCATAATCCTCGCCAAATAAGGCGCTCTGTTAGTTTGCGTTAGGGCGGAAACATCACCAAATAATTGCCCCTCATGCGATTTTACGGCCATCATTTTTTCAAACAAGCTAAAACTTTCCACCATTGTGCCAGACTCATCGGCGTCTTCCCCCATGCTTGCACAATGTGCAACGATTACCTTAACACCAAGGTCTAAGGCACGTTGTAACCGCAAGGGATTACCAAACTGTTGCGCATGCACGCCCTTCACTGCCCGTTCCTGCCCAGCGTGGGAAATAATCGGAATATTGTGTTTGACTGCCGCCTGATAAAATGCATCACAACGTGGGTTTGCAGGATCAATGCCCATCGCTGAAGGCAACCATTTTACTGCCTTCGCGCCTTGTGCGACGGCCAGCCCTAGCGCCTCGGCGGCATCTTCGCGATAAGGGTGAATCGATGCTGCAAACGCAAACAGCGCAGCCGAATCACTCACCACCTTGGCGCAATACTTGTTAGGCACATAAAACGCAGAATCCTTTACCAACTGCGTGCCATCCACAGCATGAGCCTGATCAAAGGCCAACAACACCAATTTATAGCCGGCGGGAAAATCCGCCATTAAGGATTGCAGCCGCGCCACATAATCCAAATCAACGCGACCTCGCGTTTCATCCACACAGGCACCGTTGAGAAAAAACTTTTTCTTCAAAAATTGCAAGGGATACAACAATGATTCTAACTTCGGGCTAATTTTGCAGCCGGAACCGGAATCACCATTGCCTAACAAATGCGCATGCACATCCCACACTTTATCTGCCTGCAGCCCTTCAAAAGCGCCTTGCGTAAACGGATGATCGCGTAATGCTGAAGGCAAACCTACCCCGCATGTATTCAGCACTGTGCCCGAAAATAGGCCGCGCTTTTGGGTGGTGGGTGCTGTGGGTGCTATAGCTAACGCATCATCGCAGGCAGCACCTACAAGCAAGCAACTAAAACAACCTATCTTCAGAAAATCACGCTTTGATGTGTTCATAAAATCCCTATAACTAAACTAAATAGCTAGTTTTATAGCTATATTAAGTAAAAAAAAGCGCACTACTGCGTCTGCACATAAGTTAAAACTGCCTCTAGCGACGCTACTAGCGGTGCCTTATTCAACCAAAAATACACTTCCTTACCCACTTTTTGATTCTCCAAAACCCCTGCTTCACGTAAGACCCGCAGGTGGTGCACAACAGCAGAGCGAGATAGGGTAGACACCGCAACAATCTGCCCGATATTTAGCCGTTCCGCAGGCTCAAACATCAACAAAATCCGCTGACGATGTGCGTCACCCAAAGCCGCAAAGACTTTAGAAATTGATTGCCATTCTGGCGGAATTGCTTTGGTGTAATCCGTGTTCATAACTATATGATTAGTTATTTAGACTTTAAAGTCAAGCGTTATTTAATAGTAATTACTTGCGCTCATTTCTAGCGGTGAAGCCCCACAAGACTATTCTCGTTTTTCTCGCGCACGAAAATACAGTTAGGCTCTGGGTACACAATATTTTTTGCTCATCCGCAACGGTTACGCTTAAACTCGATAAAAGATGTCTGACTAAATAAATCGCCTGTAGATTACACTTGGAATGCATCCAGCTTTCAAGAACAAATACATTCAAGATCAGGCACTTAGCGCAAACATATGTAGCAGCGGTGTGGGCAAACCTTGGTTTATCACTTCAAAAGTGGCACGCATCACAGTTTCATCCAGTGCTAACCGCCACACTATAAAATTTAGCCTGCGTGAAGCCATTGATGCCCGCCGCGTTTACAGTACTTTCATTACAGACAAGTTTTTGCGATGTGGCGTAAAATAATGTTCAAACTTGTGCATTACCCCCTGCAATAAACACTCAAACAGCAATTGTCCCGAGGTTTACATGAAAAAATCACTTAACGCGAAGCTATTTTCAATTTTATTAGCGAGCGGTTTTTTGATCTGGGTAACATCGCAGAATTCCGCGCAAGCGGCGGGTCTGGTCTGCTACTCGCTCGCAAGCGGAGGCGCATGGAGTAACCCTAATACTTGGGGTAATTCACCGGTGGGGGTACCAGGATCTTGTCCTGGCGTGCCCGGCGTCGGCGACACTGCGGCGATAGTTGGCAGCGGTGTCGTTACGGTTTCTGGTGCAGTTTCAGTTGATGTGCTCTCCATTTCAGACGGAACTAGTTTAAGTGGCACCTCCGGCGGCAAAGTTACCATACTCAATGCAAGCTCTCCCTCGACATGGACTTCTTCATCTTTTGGATTCACACTAACGGACGTCGAAATCGAGCTCGGCACCGGTACATCATTGTCTATCGTTGGAAGCGGGCCAGCGACTCTGGCCGGAAATGCAAAAATTTCTGCGCTATCAGGCGTAACTATTACGCAAAATTTGCCCATATCAATGTCACCGACCGCAGAAATCAAGCTTTCGAGCGGTGCCACGCTACACGCGGGCGCAGACATTTTCGGCGATCCAGCGGGCACCAGCAAAATTACCAATGACGGTACGATAAATTTTAATGGCATCAACATTGGCGATGTTTCATTCGACAACGGCGGCATCATAAATTGTGATGCGCTGTGCTCAATATCTTTGAGTGCCGCAAATACGTTTGCCATGCTAATGAGCCCTGCCGTACTTTCAGGAGATGGTCAGATCACCAAGCTGAACACGCTCACGCTCGCCGCAGGAACGGTATCGATAAAAACAATCACCGCGCCTTTGGTGAACAATACTGGCGCACAACTGAATCCCAGCGCAGGCTCTACCACTGTGGCGCGAAGCATGACGATAAATGGCGATTACGATCAAGGCATATTGGGTTCATTTCGTTCCTACTTGTACAATTCGACCCGCGATCTTATTACCGTTACTGGCACAGCAAATCTCGGTGGCTTTCATCTTAAAGGGACATTTGGCCCACAACAGGGAACGGGTTACTTCCACGATGTCTTCACCGCAGGCACGCTAAATATCGTTGGTGGCTTTCCCGCAAACCCTGGCTATGGCTTTACCGGAGATCAAAACCTTTTTCGCACTACTTCTGATGCACAATCCGGCAATTCATTTCGGATTACTTACACAGGTTCAGCCTATTCTGTTGAGGACAATGGCGATGTTGCCTCACCTACGCTGAAAACACTGCGTAGCGCCATTACCGATATTGCCAACGACAGTAGTTGTATCGGCAGCCCCTACAAAATCATTTTTTATTTGCCCGGCGGCACAATTCAACCCGCAACCCCGCTACCAAATCTCGGCACGTGCGTCACCACCCTAGATGGTTTTACGAATCTCGGCGCCAGTGCCGACACAAATGGCGCTAGGGATGCGTCCACGGCTGTCTATACCTTTTCGCTAGATGGCACTTCATGCGGCGCATCCTGCAATGGACTACGCGTGGCTGGACCAAATTCAGTTGAAATTACTGGCATGCATATTACTAATTTTGCGACGAGCGCAGGTATAGCAGTAGACCCCACAGCGGGCATCACGCAACTTTACGGCAATAAACTCGTCGGCAATAATTTTGGTGTTTTTCACGACGGCGCACCCGGCCTAGAAATTGGCGCAGATGTCGTAGGCAAAAAAAATATCATCTATAGCAATTTAGATAGCGGCATACATTCGATCAATCAATTGGCCAGCACAACGCAAAGTCTATTTGTAAATAATTTAATTGGCGTTACTGCAGATGGTGTGACCAGCGCTGGTAATGGCAATAATGGTATATGGGTAAATGGGTCAAATGAAATTTTTATTAGCGCCAGCATCATCGCCAATAGCCAGAAGGGCGTAAATATCACCGGCACATCACAGCGTGTTGAGCTAGATTTAAACGCTGCAGGCGGATCCCCGAATGTTATTTACGGTAATAGCATCATTGGTGTTGACCTGAACGGTGATGGCCCAACACCTAATGACCCAGCAGTCGCACTAGATGCAGATACAGGCCCGAATGGTCTAAGCAATTATGCGGTGATAACTGGCGTTACCTTCCCAACCATGACGCAAACGGATGTTTCAATTTCCATAGCGGGAAAACCGAGCACGCAGTATGAAGTTCTCGTATGCCAAAACCCACCAGGCGAAAGCCAATGCCGTAACCCCTTATTTAGTCATCTTCTATTGACAAACGGTGCCGGCATTGCATCAACTTTGGTGGCTACGGCCTACTACGCCCCCCCTTGGAGCGCCACGGCAATCGCCACTGCACTGGATGGTCCTGAACCTGGAAATAGCTCAGAAATATCACCCGCCTTCGCCGTAGCAGCTCCTGACGTAACCGTTGCACCCGCAACCTTAACCTTTAGCGAAACCAACGGCAATACCACCGCACCGCAAACAGTGACGGTCACAAACAGCACCGCGCTACCCATCACCATTACCTCCATTACACCGCCACCGGGCTTTGTGATTTTTTCAAATTCTTGCGGCACAACCATACCCGCATCTCCCGCAACTTGTACCTTACAAATACAATACACCGCCAGTCCTACCAACACCGGTGGAACGCTCGCCATTAACCATAGCGGTGGCGGCAGTCCCACCACCGTCACCGTCACGGGTGCGACAGCAATACCCGACGTCTCAGCGACACCGGCAGGTTTAACGTTTGCGGGAACTGTTGGTAACCAAAGTGCTGCGCAAACGGTAACCATCACCAATATCACCATGCCGCCTGGCACGTTAAACCTATCCGCTTTTGCCACGACAGGTCCCTTCAGCATTACCGGCAATACCTGTGGCGCAACGTTAGCAGCAGGGGCTAGTTGCACAGCAATGGTTGCATTTACTGCCACCGGTACTGGCTTCATCATGGGCGACGCATTTTCATTTATGTTCAACACCTTTAACGCGTCGGTTGCTTTATCTGGCACCGGCTCTCAAGCCCCACAAACCATCACCGGCTTTGCCCCCGCCACCCCCGTACTCTTAAGCAGCATCTCGCAAACGCTCAGTGCCACCGGCGGTCTATCCGGTAACCCAATCGTCTTTGCCAGCACCACACCCAGCACCTGTACCGTCGCCGGCAATGTCCTCACCTATGTTCTTGCCGGGCCGTGCACCGTCACCGCGTACAGCCGATCGCGATCGACGGTGGCCAGCTCGACCGCATGGCCGATGCGCGGCTCGTCGCCCTTCTCGGGGGCGAACACGTAGCGGTACGACGTGCGCAGCCACGAGTGCCGACCGTGGGTGCGGACCTCGCTGCGATCAGCGGCGTAGAGCTCGCCCCAGCGGGTGCGGCGATCGAACTCGAGGCTGGCGACGACGTTGGACCACGGCGGCGGCTCCTCGATGCGCACCTCCATGCGCAGATCGGGATCGAGCGACGACGTGTAGATGACGTGGTACGGCAGGTCGCTGGTGGTGCGCGGTCGCGCG
>JANMDR010000081.1:0-2995 GCA_031376425.1 Betaproteobacteria bacterium | reverse complement strand
GATGGCAATTGTCGCGATGATCTGCGGTGTTGCCGCTATTATTGGCGGGCTTTACGGGTCGCTTACGTTTGACACGCCTTCAGGCCCCAGCATTATCGTGGCTGCGCTTTTGCTGTTCGTTGTGAGCCTGTCTCCACTTGTGAAACTCCTTCCAAACATGGCAAAAACATAAAATGAGCCAGGACCATAATCACGGCCATGCGCCACACCACCATCATCATGGCAGTGACCATGCCAAGGATGATCTAACACGCAACCAGACGCTGGTTCTCGGTGCACTAAATAATTCCAAAGCGCCGCTGAGTGCTTACGCGATTTTGGATGCACTTCGCGGCGAGGGTTTGCGCGCGCCGTTGCAGGTTTACCGCGCTTTGGAAAAACTGGTGGAACTCGGCTTTGTGCACCGGCTGGAAAGCCTGAACGCGTTTGTCGCCTGCCAGCATGTCGGTTGCGATGGCGTGGACAGTGTTGCGTTTGCGATTTGCGGAACCTGCGGCAAAGTTGATGAAGTGCAGGACGCAACACTGAGCCAAGAGCTGAAAACCGTGTCAGAGAAAACCGGATTTGCACTTGCACATTCGGTTGTGGAATTGCGCGGCACATGCGCGGAGTGTTTGTCCGCGTAGAGCTGTGCCTTGTACAAAAACTAATATGGATTTTAGTCATTCGTTTCCTGAATGCCTGTGTACCCGCTTTTTATCCGCTATCCATTTCTTCTTGTAGGGCTTTATAGAGAACCCTTGCTTTCCTTCGCTCGCCCAGACAAAATTATTTTTCGACAGGATGTCGTTAGAGGGGCAACACATGGCGGCGTTGAAAATTGGCAAATACGAGAAAAAGGAAGTTAACGTTAGCCAACTTGAACTTGACACAGATAATTTTAGAATTGGCAAGCACACTAATCAGCCTAATACCATTCGCGCTATGCTTACTCGAAGTGGCACAAAAGTTTTGGGACTTGCAGAGAGTATCCTCGCAAATGGTTTCTTAGATCTCGAAACGCTTTGCGTTTTCCCGGCTTATGAGGGTGGTCACTTTGTTGTAGCCGAAGGCAATCGTCGAGTTACTGCGCTGAAAGCGTTGGCGACGCCAGAACTGGCAGTTGGTACGCCAGCCTACCAACGGATAAAGAAACTAAGTGAGACATCAAAGATAGCTATACCCAAGAAAGTGGTTTGCGCGATTTTCAAAAACCGCAAGGATTGCTTGGCATATGTGCTAATGCGCCATGGTTATGGTTCATCCGATGGATCAGGTCTTGTATTATGGGACTCAATATCTCGATTGAGAGCAGATGCGTATGTTAACAATGTAAAACACCCTGAACTTGATGTCATCGATTTCGTTGTAGACGAAGGATCTTTGGGCGAAGTCTCACAACAAGCACTGGCAGACGATGATTTTAACATTACCAATTTGCAGCGGTTAACCGACGACCCTGCCGTTCGCGACCTGTTTGGTGTTTCCGCCAGTAACTGCACGAACAGCAGCCACGGAAAGCAATGGTTGGTACCGGTATGGCAGCGAATAGTTGAGACCATTGTCCAAAAATTGCACCGAGGTCAGAAATTTACGGTTGATAATAATTTGAACACGTCGGCGCTTCGGAAGCAATTTGCGGAAGAAATACTTGAAGATATTCATGGCGATAAATTAGGCACCACTGAACCAAAATCCAAAACGCAGGAAGATCAAAAACAAAAAACCTCTTCTGATGGAGATGCGGAACTGAAGACAGGTGATGGTAAGAAAAAGTCGGCAACCAAACTTCAAACAACCAAGCAAAGAAAGGGATTGGTCACAAAATCCTTTGCACCTTCCAACCTTGAACCGCAAAAAGTCATTAACATTGTCGCTGAACTCAGGGCTTTGCCCGTTAACGATTACTACAATTGCTCTGGTGTGATGTTTCGAGTCTTCTTGGAACTCAGTGTCGCAAACTATATGAAAAAGAACCAGATCAAGCATAAAAAACCCAAACCGATAGCGGCCTCTAAAACGATGTATGTTGACTTATCCCTTCGAGAGAAAATTTCGGCTGTCGAAGCTCACCTGTCTAGCAAAGTAGATGCAAAGTCGTTGAAGCCGTTTTCAGAGCTAAAGAACGCGGCCCATCCGATGAGTACGGACAGCTTGAATCAATATGTTCACAGTCCAGTGCACATGCCCAATCCCGACGCGTTGAAAATTAGTTGGGATAACCTTCAGCATATCTTTGAATTGCTGTGGGAGAAATAGAACCGTGCAAAACAGATTTTCACCGCTTCGCTATCCCGGCGGAAAAGGCAAGATAACAAGTTATATCCGGTCAGTATTTGAACTGAACGATCTCGTTGATGGCCATTATGTTGAACCTTACGCCGGTGGTGCCGCTGTGGCCTTAAGTTTGTTGTTCACGGAGTGCGTCCGGCAGATCCACATAAACGATATTGATCGATCCATTTACGCTTTTTGGCACAGCGTAATTAATGAACCAGAAGACCTGTGTCGTTTAATAATGCAAAAGCAACTATCAATAGGTGAGTGGCAGCAACAAAAAGCCGTACAAAAGGAGAAGGCAACTGTCTCTCTCATAGATCTGGGGTTTTCCACATTCTACCTCAACAGAACCAACAGGTCGGGTATCATCAACGGCGGTGTAATCGGTGGACTCAACCAAAGCGGCGCTTGGAAGATTGATGCTCGATTTAACAAGGCGGATTTGATTTCACGTATTCAGAAAGTTGCTTCATTTGCAGGCCGGATTAAACTCCACAATTTGGATGCATGTGCGTTCTTATCTAAGATAAAGCCTCACCTGCCAAAAAACACTTTAGTTTACTTGGACCCGCCGTATTTTTACAAAGGAAATCGGCTTTATCACTCTTTCTACAAACCTCAAGACCATGAGTTTCTTGCAAAGTGGGTTATGCGCAACCTCTCACATCATTGGCTTGTGTCCTATGATAACGTTGCGGAAATCGAAGCTGCGTATTCTGGGAAACGAATGTTGCGG
>JANMDR010000078.1:0-26790 GCA_031376425.1 Betaproteobacteria bacterium | reverse complement strand
GTAGTGCCAATACATAGGCTTTTGCGGCTTCGCAAGCTTGATCCAAATAGCCATTTGCCTCCCTATTGCTATCAAAACCGGGGGATTTTGCGGGCAGCTTAATATATTCGATTAGCGCGGGCACTATCGCATCATCCCAATGCTTATCAATAGCGGATTGCAGCGCAGTCAAATTTACTTCAGGGATATTATCGCGAGCGGTCATGATAGTTTTTCCTTTTAAGTGAGAGAAGTTCTAATACCTTGCGCTGCCCGGTGTACGTGGGAACGGGATCACATCGCGCACATTACCTAAACCAGTAATGTACGAAACCGTGCGCTCAAAGCCCAAACCAAAACCCGCGTGGGGCACTGTGCCGTAGCGGCGTAGGTCACGATACCAGCTGTAATGCGCCGGATCTAGGCCACTTTCAATCATGCGAGCATCGAGCACTTCAAGACGCTCTTCGCGCTGGCTGCCGCCAATAATTTCACCGATACCCGGTGCCAACACATCCATCGCGGCCACCGTTTTATTATCATCATTAAGACGCATATAGAAGGCTTTAATTTCTTTTGGATAATTCATCAGCACTACGGGGCCGTTCACATGCTTTTCTGCCAAGAAGCGTTCGTGCTCACTTTGTAAATCAATACCCCATTTCACTTGATATTCAAACTTTTCTTTGGTGCTAGTCAAAATATTAATGGCTTCGGTGTAATCCATACGTACAAAGGGTTTGGCAATCATGCCTTCAAGCTTCGCGATCAAGCCTTTTTCAATCCGCTCATCAAAAAACGCCATATCGTCGCCGCGTTCATTAAGAACCGCTGTAAAAATATATTTAAGCAATTGCTCTGCCAATGCAGCGTCGTCAGCTAGATCAGCAAAGGCGAGCTCCGGTTCAATCATCCAAAACTCAGCCAAGTGACGACTGGTGTTAGAGTTCTCGGCACGGAAGGTAGGCCCAAAAGTATAAACCTTGGAAAGCGCCATACAGTGGGTTTCTACATTGAGTTGACCTGATACCGTTAAGAACGCTTCGCGACCAAAAAAATCCTTACTAAAATCTACTTTGCCATCAGGGGTGCGCGGCAGATTCATCATGTCCAGCGTGGACACACGAAATAATTCCCCTGCCCCTTCAGCGTCAGACGCGGTGATAATCGGTGTGTTCACCCACAAGTAGTTTTCTTCATGAAAAAAGCGATGAATCGCCTGCGCGATGGTGTGGCGCACCCGTGTGGTAGCGCCCATCACATTCGTACGCGGGCGCAAATGAGCTACTTCGCGCAAATATTCCATGCTGTGCGCTTTGGGTGATATCGGATAAGTATCCGGATCATCCACCCAACCGACAACTTTAATTTCAGTAGCCTGCATTTCAAAGGGCTGACCTTTGGCTGGCGACGGCACAATAGTGCCGGTAGCTTCGACGGCACAACCAGCAGTGAGCTTGATAATTTCATCGGCATAATTGGCAATGGTGTTTGCGGCCACCACCTGCACAGGCTGAAAACCGGAACCATCGGAAACATTTACAAACGACAAGCCTGCCTTAGAATCACGCCGAGTACGTACCCAGCCCTTCACGGTAACGAGCGCATCTGCAGGCGCTTGACCTGCGAGAATTTGTTTAACTGAAAATGGTGTGCCGCTAGAAATCATAAACGCCTCTGAATATTTTTAATATCCGAATTTTACTCTGTTCTAAAGGCAGCAATGCGCCGCCGTATAAACCGCACCACAGGGTACAATATGGGCTAACAAATTTTAGCGGCATCATTCTTTACCCTTATTGGAGTTTATCTACTATGTTGTTTACGATCAAAAAGCTATCACTCGCTCTTGCCGCTACCCTCACTTTAAGCGCTGCATCCGCAATTTTTGCACAAAAAACAGCAGACGTTCCCGTTACCCCCGAGCAGCGTAGCCAAATTGAATCAGTCATCAAAAGTTATTTGATGAAAAACCCCGGCATTCTACGCGAAGTCATGGTTGAGCTTGAGCGCACCGAAACTGCCGCCAAAGAAGCCAAACGTATCGAGATGCTCGCAAAGAATAAAGCCCAAATTGAGACCGACAAAGATTCTCCGTTTATTGGCAATCCTAAGGGTGATGTGGTCGTCACAGAATTTTTTGACTATCGCTGTGGTTACTGCGTGAAGGTCGCTAATGTACTGCCGGAACTCATCAAGCGCGACCCAAATATTCGCGTGGTGTATAAAGAGTTCCCAATTTTAGGACCAGATTCGCTGACAGCAGCTAGGGCCGCCATTGCCGCGCACCGTCAATCAGCAGCTAAATATTTACCGTTTCATATCGCGCTATTTAATTCTGTTGCCATTAACGACACCACTATTTCAGCGGCAGCTAGCAGCGTGGGCTTAGACGCCGCAAAAGTTTTGGCGGATATGAAATCTCCAGAGATTACTGCTATTTTGGACAAAAATAACAGTTTAGCGCTTGACCTTGAATTGAACGGTACACCCGCCTTTATTGTTGGCAACAAGATTTTGCCAGGGGCAGTTTCGATAGAGACGCTGCTCGCCGCTGTACGCGATCAGCGCAATGCTGCAACTAAAAAAACCGGCTAGGTGCAAAGCACAATGAAACGTTTTTTAATCCGTGCAGCGCTAGTACTGTTTGTACTCCTTACTTTAGTTCTTACACTCTTAGCGGTTCAATATTTTGGAGGACAACCCATGGGATTTTTTTCAGGATCGGCACCCACTAATTTAGGCTTTAATGGCGGTAAGTTTGTAGTGCCATCGCGCAAACCAAACTGGGTTAGCTCCACAGTTGAAAAAACGGACCCGCATTATATTGAGCCGTTCGCTGTTGCTAGCTTTGCCACCACACAAGATGTTTCAGCGGAAAGTCGTGCTGTAACCGCGTTTGCAACCTTGCATGCCATCGTGATGCAAAGCGAGCATATGACGCATAAAAAAAATGCGCCAGACTATTTATATGTTGAATTCAAAACGCCCGGTTTGGGTTTTGTCGATGACGTAGAAATAGCGCTAGACCGTGCCGCCAATGTAATCCATGTAAAAAGCGGATCACGTTTGGGCTACCGTGATTTCGACGTAAATCGCAAACGTATTGAGGCATTGCGTGCACAGTTTATGAAGCCTTTTGTGGAAAAAAACCAAAAAGCTACGCAGGCCTCAAAGCCTTAACTTACCTTAACGAACTTAAGTGCAGTAGAAATGCCGTGGAGACGCTCATCAATAGGGCGTCTACACGGCATTTTATTGCCGGTTTTATCCCTACTTTATCCCTACTATTAGCGCACTAGTCGCAAACTCATGTGCAAATCATCATAAGCCACGCCATCAACAATAATGGCCGCTTCTTCTAAGCCGTAGCGCACAAAACCTAGCGATTCATATAATTTAATCGCCCCCGCGTTTCCCACATACACCACCAAATTTAATTGTCGCAGTGATGGCACGGTGAGCGCAAAATCAATCACCGCCTGCAGCAATGCCCGCCCCGCACCCGTGCCGCGCGCTACGGGCGCTACATACACACCCCAAATCATGCCTTTATGCGCAAGCTTGGCCTGCCGCTCCCGCCCAAGCGCCACCACGCCCACAAGCGCATCGTCCACAAACGCTCCAAAAACACCCCGATCATCGTGGTGCTGCAATCGAGCCTCAATGTCAGCCGCCAATAGGCCCTGCTCTTCAGCAAAACTGGCACCAAAGGCGATGGGTGCATCGCGCAGACCACCAAGGCGTAAAGAGTGAAATGCTGCAGCGTCAGTTGGTATTAAACGGCGAATATGCATGGAAGATGATTTAGTATTACGTATCAAGGTAAAGGTACCGGCGCATTCCGACTGCTAAGCCATGCCAGTAAACGCTGTTGTTGCTCGGGTAAAATTGGCGAGTTTTGGATACGGTCACGAACAACTAATGCCGACACAATGTGATGCTCAAGCATAACGGCCACAAATGGCCAATCTTTCTCGCGCCCTGCGGCCAGCTTCGAGACGGCTAAATCATGGGGTTCCAAACAGTACCCAATTTTAAGATCAGTGTTTTCATTTTGAATTTTAACTACTCGCTCCTCCCAACCGAAAGGCAAGATTGCTGTCTTCGGGCCGACACCCTGTGCATAGTAGCCAAATCGCTCTTCAAAAGGCGACATCTCACCCATCGCACCGTCAATCAAATCAGCCAGCTCGGGGCGGTTCAAGGGATAGCAATCCGCCTCCATAGACAGCAACAAAAACGGTGGCGCATTCGGCACCGCGCCAAGAATAGACTGGCTACCAATAATCATGATTTCATACTCATTGGTAATCGCCGCCGCAGCCCGAATTAAATGCTCTAGCTGGCTACGTTGCATGATCAAACTTCCAATTTTTTAAAAATGCAAAGCGCTCTACATTTGTCAAAATACCAGTAAACGGGGATGACTGGCGTAACGCATCAGCATGCTGAGAGTCTTCCACAGCCATCGCCAAACACGGCTCCAAGCCCTCATTAACCAATTGTTCCCACTCAATCAAATATGGCTGCGACGACTCACAAACAATCACACGCCAGCGCGCAAGGGTTGTTTTTACATGCTCAAACAATATCGGATTCGCGCGAATTTTAGCCGCTACTAGAGCGTGCATCGCACGGCTACGTGCGTCTAATTGCTGATGGCTACGTGCAACAATTTGTGGGTGGGCGCGCATCGGGGAAACCTTCGAATCCATAATTAAGCAATAGTTTTATTCTATCAGCCATCAAACTTAAACTACGTTATTCAAATACACATCCGGCATATATCGCTCCATGAACGATTCGGGCCGCGCGGGCGCGGCAAAACCAAATTGAGCATACAAGCCATGCGCATCGCCAGTAGCCAGCGTAAATCGCCGCAAGCCCTGTAGCTGGGGGTTCGCCATGACCGCTTGCATAATCTGCTTGCTATAACCGTTACCTCGATGCGAGGGCAGCACAAACACATCGACTAAATTTGCGAACGTAGCAAAGTCTGAAATCACCCGCGCAAAAGCCACCTGCTCACCGCCTACAAAACCGCCAAAACAGAGAGAATTTTCAATCGCACGCTCAACGATCGCTAAGGGAATATTTTTAGCCCAAGTGGATTGGGTACCTAAAAAATTATGGATAAGCGGGATGTTTAAATCAGATTTTTTGGTAGTAATGGTGAGCACGGAATTTTAAGCATTAAGCTGGTTATAGATTTCCTATTATAGAGAATTTATAGCCACTTGCTAGCCGGCGGGTGGATAAGACTCAATTTGCCAGATGCGCTGCCCACATGGCTGCCAACGCTATTTTATTTAGCGCGATCATGCTGCGCGTCTCGCTTAGTTGAACGTGCATAAAGCCTATTGACCGGACGAAAGAACCATATAAAAAGCCCCGCACTCGGGGCTTTTTATATGGTTCTAGCGATTTACTGGCGTTGCAGTTGTTAAAAAGCGAGTTTAGCGATGGAAGCACCGAAGGTTGTGTTGGGTATTGAGTGCGCCCCGATCGCGTCGGCATCGCAAATTAGCAGCTCTACAGACACCTAAAAAAAGCATCTTCACTGCTGCACCGATTACACTCTCAATCGCGTAACTATTTTGCCGTCACAGGAGTAGCGGGCGCAATAGCGGCCGCAGTTAATCCAGCTAGAGCCTTGGCAATACCGGCTATGGCTGGGCACTCCGGCGCTTCATGGCGTTGTGCAAGATAAGCAGGGTCGTTATAACCCAGCCAGACTTGACCTTTGGCATCTTCCCAGACCAAAACTTTTAAGGGCAGGTCAATACCAGTCGATTGGGCGCATTCCATCATTGGCGTGCCGCCTTGCGGGCTACCAAAAATAAGCACTTCGGTAGGGCGTAGTGTTTTGCCGATTTTTATGGCACCAGCCGCGTGATCAACGCGGGCGAATACATTTAGGCCGCGTTGTTTGGCGATGTCTTCAAAACGGTTCATCGTTTCTTTGGCGTTGTAGGTACTTTTTACAGCTATTAAACCAGCCGCCGCGGTCGCGTAATTGGATAGTGCAACTAGGCTTGCCGCGCCGATGAACATTAGTTTTTTCATGCGATTTCCTCTTTTAAAGTTTGTGTGAAACGCCAACGCGAAACCGTAATTCGCTGATGAAGTAGCCTCACCAGCAGCAGATTGAGTTCATCGTCGATATTTATCATACGCTAGCTTGCCGAGCGTATGGTTCGAAAAATTGGCTTAAGCGCCCAATTTTTTCAGCATATTGACGCTGGTTACGTGATAGCCCAGACTTCGATACAAGGCCTGCGCAGCCTCATTTTGCGCGAATACGTGTAAGCCAATTTGACTCAACCCGAGCGCACACACAATTGGCTCTAGCGCCACGAAAGCGCGTTTGGCATGCCCCTTGCGTTGGTGCGCGGCCAGCACTTCGACGTCGTACACAAAGGCCTGGTTAAATCCTTGTTTTTCAACCGCCGCCAAATGCAGATAGCCGACGGTTTCATTCCCACTTTGCATTATAAATAAATACTGATTCGGCGTAGCCAAACCTTGCGGCAATAGGTCGTTAAAATCCGCACGAGACCGCTCAAGCGCCCCATCTTTCGGCCATCTTCCCGATGCAATATTTTCTTCCGCATAGGCCACAATTGCATTTTCAGCGTATTGGGAAAAGCTGGCTTCAGCCATGGGAATGAGAGCGGTCTCGCGCATTTTTAATTACTTAGCTGCAGCTTCTTCGAATTCTTTTTTCATCGCTTGTTCAATTTTTTGCATCATCGGTCCCATACGTTCTTGGGTAAGTGTCATGGATTTCTGCATCACCATAGGCATTTTATTGACGTAGGCAATGCCAGCAGGACTATTGTAGAACGCGACTAAACCGTCAATTTCTTCTTGGTTAAATGATTCAGAATAAATCTGTACATACATTGATTTCAATTTTTCAAAGCTCAACTCATCTTTCATTATTGGCAATAATTTTTTTAAGGAAGCCGTGCGCGCCGCTTTCGCTTCTGTTGTTTCTTCTGTTCCTGCGCCGGCAGGTCGCGCCTTTTCCGCCATATTAGTAATCATGCTTTCCATACCTTGCAACATCGAATCAATCATTTTGTCGGTCTTGGTAACAAGCAACAGTTTTTCAATTGATTCTGGAGTGGGAGCAGCGGCGAACGTTGATGGCGCAAAAGGAACGAGCGCTAAAGTAAGTGCAACAGTGGCAAAAAGTCGTTTCATGGGGAGCCTTTAAAATAAAATATTTAGTATGTAATGCATTGCCAATTGTTACGCAAATTACCGAGAATATCAATACCGATCATCTCCATACCTGCATATTCGTGAAATTGACAGCTTTTGAAAGCACTAGAGTCAATGATCTCCGGCAAGCCATTGCTGATACGCCCAAATAAACTTCAACCAGCCAGCATAAAGATTCAACTTTAAGGTTGACATCACTACAAAAGCAGAATACGCTTGTTTCAAACAGTCGTTTGAGCGAATCTATTTCACTTACCTAACTCATTGAATTTACTCATTATGTCCTCTGCAATGCAACGTCAGAAACTGGCTGCAGTACCCAATAATAACGGTAGTTTGTCGACAAACAGCGCAATCGTCGCACCGACTACCGATACTAAATCGCGTATTTTAGATGCGGCTGAAGAATTATTTATGGAACACGGCTTTGAGGCCACAAGTTTGCGGCTAATTACTACTGCTGCAGCCGTTAACTTAGCGGCCGTTAACTACCATTTTGGCTCGAAAGAGGAGCTATTTCAGGCCGTGTTTTCGCGCCGACTTGACCCGATGAACCAACAGCGCTTAAGCCTCTTAGATGAATATCAAAAAGCGGTGGAGCCTTCCGCCCTCACCTGCGAAAAAATTATTGCCGCCATGTTTATTCCGGCGCTGGAATTGTCGCGCGACACCGATTTAGGCGGCAAGAATTTTTTACGTTTGCTCGGGCGTGCATATGCAGATCCTGCACCATTTATTCGTGAGTTTCTATCTTCACAATATGCGGAAATGATTGCCGCGTTTCGTCAAGCGTTTGGTCGCGCACTACCGCATTTACCGCGCGAAGAAGTTTCTTGGCGCTTACACTTTTTAATGGGTGCGCTTTCTTACACCTTGGCCGGTACCGATGCCTTAAAAATGATTGAAAGATACCACTCCTCAGAGGTTGGTAATGATGAATTATTGTTGAGTCGCTTGGCACCATTTTTGGCGGCTGGCTTGCGCGCGCCGCCGTCCGATGTTGGGTAACGAAGTTGGGTAACAATATTACGTAGTTTTTAATTTTGTTGTATCGAGAAGTTTAGTTCTAACTTTTACTGAAGGAAATAATATGTGGATTACCATTGCGTTTATTATTCTTAGCTTAGCTGTTGTTTGGGCGCTAGCTTATCACGCTGTATCTGGCCTAGCTTGGACTATCGGCCTAGCTACCGTATTACTGGCGGGCACCGTGACGATGGCATTGCCGGTACCGCTGTTAGCGGTATTCTGGGTGGCATTAATCGGTTTTGGTTGCATCGCCAACATTGCCGGTTTGCGTCAGAAAATACTGACTACACCTATTTTCAAACTCTATAAAAAAATTCTGCCGCAAATGTCGCAAACGGAACACGATGCGCTTAATGCGGGCACAGTATGGTGGGATGGTGATTTATTTTCAGGCAAGCCTGATTGGAATAAATTACTCGATTACCCAGCCGCAAAGCTGAGTGCCGAAGAACAAGCATTTATGGACGGCCCGACTGAAAAACTATGCGCAATGATTGACGAATGGGAAGTGACCCATGTGCTCAACGATTTGCCACCGCATGTTTGGCAATTTATTAAAGACGAAGGCTTCTTGGGCATGATTATCCCCAAGGAATACGGTGGTAAAGGCTTTTCAGCTTATGGCCATTCACAAATAGTGATGAAAATTTCCACTCGCTCCGGCACCGCTGCCGTTTCTGTGATGGTGCCAAATAGTCTAGGCCCAGGTGAACTGTTAGCCCATTACGGCACCAAAGAACAAAAAGATTATTACCTACCGCGTTTAGCCAAAGGTTTAGAGCTTCCTTGCTTTGCGTTGACGTCACCCGATGCGGGGTCGGACGCTGCATCAATGCCAGACGTCGGTATTGTCTGTAAGCAAATGTGGGAAGGTCGTGAAGTATTAGGCTTACGCATCACGTGGGAAAAGCGTTATATCACTTTAGGCCCTATCGCTACCCTGCTTGGCTTGGCGTTTAAATGTCACGACCCTGATCATCTAATGGGAGACGTAACCGATTTAGGTATTACCTGCGCGCTGATTCCAACCAACCATCCTGGCGTGGTGATCGGCCAGCGCCATCAGCCGTTGAACGCTGCATTTATGAATGGCCCCAACTCCGGCAAAGATGTTTTTATTCCAATGGATTGGGTCATCGGCGGGCAAAAAATGGTGGGGCAAGGCTGGCGCATGTTGATGGAATGCTTAGCAGCAGGCCGCGCAATTTCCCTGCCTGCACAGTCCATTGCAGCGGGTAAACTTGCCAGTATGGCCACTGGCGCATACTCACGCGTGCGCAGCCAGTTTAAAACACCAATTGGTAAGTTTGAAGGTATCGAAGAAGCGCTGGCTCGTATTGGCGGTAATACTTATATGATTGATGCCTGCCGTACGGTGACGGCTGGCGCGATTGATCTGGGTCAAAAACCTTCGGTACTTTCGGCTATTTCTAAATACCACTTGACTGAACGCATGCGTTCTATTGTGAACGATGCGATGGACGTACACGGTGGCAAAGGGATTTGCTTAGGGCCAAATAATTATTTGGGTCGCGCGTATCAACAAACACCCATCGCTATTACGGTTGAAGGCGCAAATATCTTAACGCGCTCGCTAATCGTGTTCGGTCAAGGTGCTATCCGCTGTCATCCGTGGGTATTAAAAGAAATGCAAGCTGCTGGTGAGGATTCACTAGACGCTTTTGACACGGCCTTCTTCGGCCATATTGGCTTTACTATTTCCAACGCGGCACGTGCCTTATGGATGGGTCTTTCGGGCGGTCAAGGATTAGCCGCGCCAAGTTGCCCAGAAACAAAACGCTTCTATCAACAGATGACACGATTTTCCTCCGCCTTTGCGCTATTGGCAGACGTGAGCATGTTTGTTATCGGTGGGTCCTTGAAGCGCAAAGAGAAATTATCGGCACGCTTAGGTGATGTATTGTCGCAACTTTATTTATCATCATGCGCGCTAAAGTTTTATGATCAACGTGGCCGCAATATTGATGAACTGCCGCTATTGCGCTGGGCGATTTACGATTCCGCCTTCAAAATGCAAGTCGCAATTGATGGCATTTTAGCGAACTTCCCAAACCGATTCGTCGCGTTTGTGTTACGTCGCTTGGTGTTTCCGCGTGGCCTAACCTTGATTCAACCATCCGATGTAATGGGGCACGATGTTGCGAAATTATTGATTACCCCAAGTGAGGCGCGGAGCCGCTTAATTGCTGGCATCTATTTGCCCAATGACGAGAATGACGTGATTGGCAAACTAGAAGCGGGCATGCATGCGGTGATGGCAGCCGAACCTGTTGAAGGCAAAATTCGCGCCGCCTTTAAAGCTGGCCGCTTAAGTGCTGATACCGTAGAAGGCCAAGCGAGCGAAGCGGCAACGTTATTTGTAATTACTCAAGATGAACACGCCCTGTGGTTACGTGCGCGCAAGCTGCAACGCGAAATTATTATGGTGGATGATTTTGATAAAGACTTTAAACATGCCAACGTGCCGATAGCGCCAGTAGCCGCTAAGTCAGACACCAAACTCGATACTTGGCCGCAAGCTGCAGAATAGGTAAATAATGAAAAAAGTATATGTGGTTGACGGTGCGCGTACGCCGTTTTTGAAAGCCAAAGGCAAGCTTGGTCCCTTTAGCGGCGCAGATTTGGCCGTAGGCTGCGGACGCCCGCTATTAGCGCGTCAGCAGTTTGCCGCTACGGCCTTTGATGAAGTCATTATTGGTGCTGCAATGCCGAGTGCTGACGAAGCTAATATTGGACGTGTAGTGGCCTTGCGTTTAGGCTGCGGCGACAAAGTACCAGCCTGGACGGTGATGCGCAATTGCGCCTCAGGCATGCAGGCACTGGATAGTGCGTGCATGAATATTTTGGCCGGTAAATCGCACTTAGTTTTAGCGGGTGGCACCGATTCTATGAGCCATGCACCATTACTATTTGGGCCGAAGATGGTGAACTGGTTAGCCGATTGGTATGCCACGAAATCATTCGGCCAAAAAGTAGGTGTGGCAATGCAATTTCGCCCTGCCTATTTGGCACCAGTCATCGCGATTTTAAAAGGCTTAACAGACCCCATCGTAAAACTAAGCATGGGACAAACGGCGGAAATTGTTGCTAAACGGTTTGGCATAAGCCGCGAAATGATGGATGCTTTTGCTGCTGCCTCGCATCAAAAGGTGTTGGCTGGCCGTGCCGCTGGACATTACAGCGAGATTGAGCCAATTATCGATGCGCAAGGCAAGGTATATGCCGAGGACGACGGCGTACGCACCGATTCAACACCTGAGCGCTTAGCCAAATTGCGCCCCGTTTTCGACAAAACCTATGGCAATGTCACTGCGGGCAATAGCAGCCAAGTTACCGACGGTGCAGCACTACTCATATTAGCCAGCGAAGAAGCAGTGGCTCGCTATAACTTAAAACCATTGGGCGCCATTATTGATTCACAGTGGTCAGCGCTTGACCCAGCCGAGATGGGCTTGGGTCCTGTACACGCCATTACGCCGATGTTGGTTCGTAATAACCTAACGCTAAATGATTTAGACACCTGCGAGATTAACGAAGCTTTTGCCGCTCAGGCGCTAGGCTGTTTGGCGGCATGGGAAAGTGAAGCGTACTGCAAAGAAAAACTAGGCTTAAATGGCGCATTTGGCAAGGTTGATTCCGCTAAATTTAACCCCGACGGCGGCGCCATCGCTGTTGGACATCCCATTGGCGCATCGGGCGCAAGAGTAGTGCTACATGCGTTGCAAACCCTCAAGCGCACTGGTGGCAAGGTGGGTGCTGCGTCGCTGTGTATTGGTGGCGGTCAAGGCGGCGCGATGTTGGTGGAAGCAGGTTGATTTCGAACCCAGTTTGAATATGGTTTGCTCCTCCTCTGCCTTTATAAGAGAGGAGCAAAACAATGCATGGGTCATTTGCGTTCAACCATAAATTGCAATCATTGCTTCCCTAAGTTAATTAATAACCCCTTGTAAACGCCCTATTTTAAGCCTTATACAACTATACCATTATGACTATCCCAACCTACAAACATTGGCGCTTAAACCTCACGGCCGATAATCTCGCGTTTTTAACTTTTCATAAATCATATGCCGAAGGCACCGAGGGCACCAACACCTTCTCTAGCGATGCCTTGCGTGAACTAGCTAATGTATGTGCGTATCTAACGGCGAACAAGCCTACGGGCTTGGCGATTCTTTCAGCGAAAGACAACGGCTTTGCCGCTGGTGCAGATATTGATGAATTCACCACTTTGCCGAACGCCGAAGCAGCCGCAGCATTTACTAAATTAGGTTGCGATGTGTTTGATGAGGTAGCGGCGCTGCCGTTTCCGACCGTGGCTTTAATTCATGGTTTTTGTATGGGTGGCGGCACTGAGTTAGCGCTCGCTTGCAAATATCGCGTACTGGATGAGGCTGACAAAACTAAAATGGCCTTGCCTGAAGTGATGATCGGTATTGTGCCCGGTTGGGGCGGTGCGCGACGTATGCCTAAGCTTATCGGTGCGACCAAAGCACTTGATTTAATGCTGATAGGGCGTGCAGTCTCTGCCCGTAGCGCTAAGTCTTTAGGCCTGTGCGATGCGGTAACACCGCGCCGCCATTTTGAAACTGCGGCACGGATGATGCTTAAAGCCAATGCGCCTGCACGCAAGCCGGGCTTTGTTGACAGCCTTGGCAATATGCCCGTAATCCGTGGCCTTATCGCCAATATGTCGCGAAAGCAAGTGGCTAAAAAAGCCAATAAAGACCACTATCCGGCACCCTATGCCATTATTGATTTGTGGGGAAAATATGGGGGCGATCCGCGCACCGTACCCGCGAGTGACGCCGGATCAATTCAATCACTATATGCGCACCCCACCACCGCAAATTTGATTCGTATTTTTAAGCTACAAGATCGCCTGAAAGGGTTTGGGACTGGCGGTGCCGCCCATATTCAACACGTACACGTGATTGGCGCTGGTGTAATGGGTGGCGACATCGCCGCATGGTGCGCCTTACGTGGCTTTCGCGTGACCTTACAAGACCTTGATCATGGTCGAGTAGCACCGGCTATTGCCCGGGCTGCAAAACTATTCAGTAAAAAATTAAAGCAGACGCATTTAGTGCAAGCAGCGATGGATCGCCTGAGTCCTGATATCGCTGGCACCGGCGTGGCCCACGCTGATTTAGTAATTGAAGCGATTGTGGAGAACGCCGAAATAAAACGTGCACTCTACGCCAAAATTGAGCCGCAATTGCGCACTGACGCCATTTTAGCCACCAACACATCCTCTATCGCTCTGCACCAGCTCTCCAGCGCTCTGGCGCACCCCGAACGCTTAGTGGGCATTCACTTTTTTAATCCTGTGGCGCAAATGATGCTTGTAGAAATTGTGCGTGGCACAGATACATCAGAAGCCACCATGCAAACTGCGCAGGCATTTGTGAAGCGCATCGACAAGCTACCGCTGCCTGTAAAATCAGCGCCCGGGTTTTTGGTTAACCGCATATTGACACCTTACTTACTAGAAGCGCAGTTGATGCTAGACGAAGGCATTCCGGCAGAAACCATTGATGCGGCAGCACGTGAATTTGGTATGCCAGTAGGCCCTATCGAACTTGCCGATACGGTAGGTTTAGATATTTGCATGGCCGTAGGACGTGAGCTAGGTCGCCCCGGATCACCGGTTCCCACTAAAATTGCGGAGCTTGTAAAAGCACAGAAATTAGGTAAAAAAGCGAACGAAGGCTTCTATAAATGGGTTAACGGCAAACCACAAAAAGCCACTGGTTCCGGCACCATTGATTTAGCGCCGCTGTGGATGCGCATGACCTTGCTTGCGGTAAATGAAGCTGTGGCCTGTGTGCGCGAAGGCATTGTTACCGATGCGGATTTATGTGATGCGGGCGTTATTTTTGGGACTGGTTTTGCGCCGCACCGCGGTGGGCCAATGCAATATTTACGCGCAACTGGTGTAACCACACTGCATGAAAAACTAGCCGAGCATGAAGCAAAATACGGTAACCGTTTTGCCGCTGATGCAGGCTGGCAGGACCTTAAATAAATATTTAAATTGGCTTTGTAGGAAGGTGGCTATGCACGTCTCAACCCTGTGGCAAAAATGCGCCAGTAAACCATTTGGGAAATGGTTTTTCTCAAAAGCGGTATGCTGGAAGGCCCCGTATTTCGGGTCTATCCAGCCATTATTTGAGGTGTTGGAACCCGGCCGCGCCGTGGTTTCTATGCGCAAACGGCGCGCGGTACAAAACCACATTGGTACCGTGCATGCCATTGCTATGTGCAACTTAGCCGAAATTGCTGGCGGCACCATGATGGAAGCGAGCCTGCCAAAAACCATGCGTTGGCTACCTAAAGGCATGACGGTGCGCTACCTTAAAAAAGCGACAACTACCGTCCGTTGCGAAGCCATCAGCACCGAAATCGGCCATTCAGAAGCGCGTGACGTAATCGTCCGCGCCACGATTCGCGACGCGGACAACACGATTGTGTGCGAAGCCGATATTACAATATATGTAAGCCCGAAGCCGAATCATCAAGCTAACAAAGCATAATCCAGTTTTCCCATAGGCGATTTTGCATGCCTCCTTGGCTTGCATAAAAACGTTTTGCCCTAGTATTATTGGCGAGTACCTCCCACTTTATACGCCCGCAATGCTGACTTTTTGCGTAACAAATTACTAGTTTCATCAGCGCATCACCAAGCCCCGCACCGCGCGCTTCCTTACGTATAAATAACTCCTTTAATACGAGTGTGGGGCGTAAGTCAAACGTGAAGGGTATAACATAAACCACAGCATAGGCTTGTAATTGCTGAGCCATGGTTTTGTTTGTCGTCTCGGCCACAAAAGCGGTAAACTGCGCGGGCTCTCGGGAGGAGCCTTCAGCCAATCCACGTGCCAGCAAGTCATTTTCAGTTACGCAAAATTGACTAATGTAACCTTCAAATTGGGCTAAATCACGCATTAGCGCAAGCAGTGCGGTTGCATCTTTTGGTTGGGCGCGCCGCACGTTAAAAGGTGTTAATGCCAATGACGGCGGCACTGTTGAAAAGCCCAATTTTGTTTCAGGTAGCAAGGATAAATCCTTCATCTAACCAGCCGGCTATTCCACCGATCATTATTTTTACCGGCCGCCGCAATTGCGCTAAGCGTATGGCCCCGCGCGCCGCGCCGTTGCAATGCAGACCCGCGCAATACGTGACGAACACGGTATCGGCTGGGTATTGCGCCAGTTTGGATTGAATGATTTTTCCGTGCGGCAAACTTATTGCACCTTCGATATGGCCCGCAGCAAACATTTCAGTACTGCGCACATCAAGCAGCACAAAATCGTGCGTATTACTGGTGAGGCTGTGGTGAACATCCCAACAATCGGTTTCACACTCTAGTGATTCTGCAAAATGCGTTAGTGCGCGGGCGCTTGGTGCTGCAGCTACTTCAGTGACGACGGACATGGTGTTCTCCTGTTTTAAGGTCGGTTAAAAAGTGCCTGAACCGTATTATTTGTTTTTTAAGACAAAGACCACAGTGGCGTAAATGACAATATGCAGTAATATTGCGCCATGACTAAAAAACATTTGGTAGTGGCATTGGCCTACGATCAACTATGCACCTTCGAATTTGGCTGCACGGTAGAAGTTTTTGCGCTCAAGCGACCGGAGCTCAAGCTAGATTGGTATGAATTTGCGGTATGCGCAGTGGAACGCGGGCCGATTCGTGCGCTGGGCGGCATCGCCATTGCTGCCCCATACGCGCCGCAACTACTGGATCGCGCCAACACCATCATCATTCCCGGCTGGCGTGATGCCGATGCGCCCATACCGCCACTGCTACTTAAGAAACTACGTGCCGCCTATGCACGCGGGGCGCGCCTCTGCTCGATCTGCTCAGGGGTGTTTGTGCTGGCGGCAGCCGGCTTACTAGAGGGCAAGGCGGCCACTACGCACTGGCGTTATGCAAAAAAATTACAGGCGCGTTATCCGCAAATTGCGGTGCAAGCCAATGCTCTTTATGTTGATACGGGGCAAATTATTACCTCGGCAGGTTCGGCGGCGGGACTAGATATGCTGCTACACATTGTGCGCTGCGACTATGGCGCAAAGGTAGGCAATGTGGTGGCGCAACGCTTGGTGATCGCACCACACCGCGAAGGAGGACAGGCCCAGTTTATCTCACGCCCCATGCCCGAAGCCCGCACCAAGTCAGCAGGCGGCATTGCCGCCCTACTCGATTGGCTGCGCGCAAACACCAATGCGCCGCACACCATCGTCAGCATGGCAGCACAGGCAAATTTAAGTACGCGGACGCTGCAGCGCCAGTTCAAAGCGACCACCGGCATGGGTGCTACTGAATGGCTGATTAGCGAGCGCGTGGCCGTCGCGAAGGAGTTACTAGAGTCGCCGGAAATTCCGCTCGCGCAAATTGCTGAACGCGCGGGCTTTGGTTCGGAAGAATCGCTGCGGCGGCACTTCCGTCAGGTAGTGCTAACCAGCCCGGGCGCTTATAGGAAGCGTTTCCGCTTGAATAGATAGGCTGAAGATGCCCAAATTACGTGCGTTTCCAAGCACTTTTTATCGCCACACGATGCATTGGACAAAAAAGAACGGCCCGAAAATTCGAGCCGTTCTTTTTTACAGCGACTAAAGTTCGGGACGTTTTTTAAATTAACGCAATGCCGTCAAGCGGCGATGATTGGAATGATCGGGGCGCGCTAAACCTGGTGTTACCGCAGTACGCGCAACGAAATTTAGCCCGTTGGTATTTGGCACTGCATGGCTAGTTTTGCTCCATGCGCGATCTAGCCCAATGCGTGGCAAGTGGCGTAAATTTTCTGCAGCACCGACGTTAAGCAAAGCGACCACACGGCGTGGCGCAATCGTCTGCGCGGCTTCAGCATCGGCTGGGACAACTACGATTGCAGCGCGTTTGGTGCCAAAAATAAACCAAATAAGTTTTTGTACGATAAACATTTTAATCTCTCCGAAATTCGATTCGGTCATTACAACAGGTAAAAATGGCAGAAATATGACTACTTTAGGCTTTGATACTGATATTGCTGAAGTGTTGCATTGGGGCTACAAGAATCAAGTGGCTGCACATCGAGGTGCTGCTCAATTTTTTAAACACTTACGGTACTACGAGGCGACGATCTAGGTACTTACTTTTACAACGTACGACGAATTCTTTGGTGCACAATTCTTCAACTATTTTTTAAACTATGTTTTAAAAAAGTGGGACGGATTCGAGATCCGTCCCGGAAGGCGCACTCTCGAATACGACGGGTGGCTTGGCCTATGCAGGTTTGATCTAATCGCACCGGCAAACTGTCTAGGGAGGGTGACAGGCCCAACGTACTCGAAGTTATATAAGCAGCTTTCGTGCCAACTTACAAATATCATTATCTTTCAATGACTTAGGGTAAAGCACAAGATTTTATGCGCTGCGAAGAAGGGTAGATTTAGCTGTTCCTGTCGCTATTTTGCGACAAACATTAAGTGCCCAGCCTAAGTCATTGATTTAAATAGATTTTCTTTGTCGCAAAAATGCGACTATAGCGCGTAGAGAGGTGCACACCATAATGGATCAAGTGCCAAATCTAGAATAAATTCCAGACGTAAAAATGCCCTGTAAATACCCTATTTACGGGCATTTCCAAGGAATTTTTAGGGTAAAAAATTGTACTTTTAGCGTACTAATTCATACCCAATACGCTACGTTTTTTTATGCGACTTTAAGAAAAATGCGCCTAGTGCTGGCAACAAGAAAATAGCACCGAGCATGTTTAAGAAGAACATAAATGCCAATAAAATACCCATATCGGCTTGGAATTTCAGTGCCGAGAATACCCATGTGGCGACACCTAATGTCATCGTTACCGCTGTAAAAATCATGGCTGTGCCACGCTCTTGTAGCGCCAAGAAGAATGCTTTGCGCAGATCCATGCCTTCTTCAATATGCACTTCAATACGGTCGTATAAATAAATACCGTAATCCACGCCAACACCAACCCCAAGGGCGATAACTGGGAGGGTAGATACTTTTAAACCGATGCTTAACGTAGGCATGAGCGCTTCACATAGTACTGATACCAATGCTAAGGGCAGTAAGATACAAATTGTGGCGCGTAGCGAACGGAAGGTAATCATACACATGATGAACAATGCGCCAAAAATAGCGTAATTCATCTCCCAACGGGCTTTATCTACCGCTTCATTGGTAGCGGCCATGACGCCAACGTTGCCAGTGGCAAGCTTGAATTCTAGTTTGTCACTATTATTAGCAGCAGCAAAATTTTTCACTTCCTGCACTAAGCGTGTGATGGTTTCACCTTGATGGTCGGTGGTGTTTACCAAAACCTGCATAGCACTGCAATCAGGATTTAGTAAGCCGGTTTGGGTATCAATTGGTGTAACGCTTTGCGCCATCACCTGCGGATCACGCGGAAGCTGACGCCACTTTAGATTACCTTCGTTAAAACCACCGTTCAGGCCACGTGCTAAACCAGGTAAAGAAATAACCGACTGCGTACCTTCAACGTTTTGCATATACCAATCAAATTTCTCGATGGTCGTCATTACGTCGTAATTGGTGCACGCTCCTGAAACGCCTTTAGTTTGCGCCACAATGCCCAATGTATCAACGCCGATGGAGAACTTACTGACAATCATGTCGTTATCTTGGTTATAACGTGATTCTGCACGTAATTCTGGCACGCCAGTACCTTGATCACCCACACGTAGTTTGTGCGCCTGTACGAGACCAAAACCTAAAATAACCAAAGAAATCAAAATAACGGAAATCGCATATTTCTTGGCGGCAAAGCCTGCACAAAAACGCCAGAATTTATCAATACCTGATAGCTCTGCGGATTGTGGTTTTGGTGGGCGCACTTTGATCTTTAAATATGAGAGCAAAATGGGTAGCAGCATTTTATTGGTGATAATCATCCACGCCACACCCAATGAAGCTGTCATGCCAAGCTCACGTACGATATCGATTGGAATCACCATAATGACGGCGAAGCCAAGCACGTTTGTTAGTAACGCCAACGTACCCGGAATAAACAGATTGGCAAAGGATGTTTTAGCAGCAGTGAGGCTATCCACACCAACACTTATTTCACGCTCCCATGTTTTAGTCATCTGCACCGCATGAGACACGCCGATCGAAAATATCAAGAACGGTACCAAGATTGATAGCGGGTCGATACCAAACCCAATCAAAGGCAGTGTGCCCAAGAGCCATAACACCGGCGTCATAGCGACAATTAAAGCGACCAAAGTAAGCTTGATATTTTTGACAAACCAGAGCATGAGCACAAGCGTGATTAGGAAGGCAATGCCAAAGAAAGCGATGACACCTTTTGCGCCTTCGGCAATATCACCAACGGCTTTGGCAAAACCAATAATGTGCACAGTATGTTCAGCTGATTCGTGTTTTTTACGTAATTCCTCAAGCTTGCCCGCGAATTCGAAGTAATTTAATTTTTGCTGCGTAACAGGATCAATTTCCAATAATCCTGCGGCAATTAGCGCACCGGAAAAATCATTAGCCACAGTTCTACCGATTTCACTCGATTTTTGCACATTACCTTTTACCACGAGCAAATCCTGATCCGTACCTTGGTAATTGGCGGGCACAACATTGCCACCTGCAAAGCCTTCTTCAATCACCTCAATAAATCGGGTGTTTGGCGTAAATAGGGACTTTACGCTGGGCTTATCAACGCCGTTTAGCAGCGACACATCATTGCTGAGCGCCTTGAGTTTATCCATAAAAGGCTTGTTATAAATATCGCCTTTTTTGCTCACCAACGCCACGGCAATTCGATTTGCACCACCAAAGACTTTTTCGTACTCCTTGTACACCTTCATATAATCATGCGTGAGCGGGACCATTTTATTAAAACCCGCATCTACCTTCAATCGACTAGCCGAAACCGCGAACAGCACCGTAACCACAGCAAAAATAATGAGCAACGCTTTGCGGTTATTGAACACCAACGCGGAAATACCTTGAATGACGTTTTTTAGATTCATTTTTAAATTATCCGATTGATTTCTATTTAGCTTTGGCTGCGGCAGCTGCGGCGCTTGCTGGAGCGGGTGTAGTTGGGGCAGGTGTTACCGGCGCACCACTTGCGGCCAACACTATATCGCGCGCACCTGCTTCGCCGATTAATAACAACGCACTTGGCGCGCCTAAAATTGCAGTGGAATAGGCTTTGGTTGAACCAGAGTTCAAGGACTCAAAAGATTTGCCGTTATCACTGGACACCAACAAAACACCGGACAAACCCACAAGAGCAATTTTTCCATTCGGTAATTTTGTTCCACCCATCAAGGAATTAGGTATTTTGTTTTCCACTGCTGCCCAGGTTTTGCCTTGGTCTACACTGCGGAAAATACGACCGCGCAGACCGTAAATAATCACCGCGCCATCATCTGCAACAATACCCCCAAAGTAAGAACCTTTGTACGGAGGTTCAATGGCAGTCCAATTTTTGCCAGCGTCTTCACTCAGCATCAAAGTGCCAGCTTCACCAACGATAAGCAACTTATTATCAGCCACTTTGAAGATGCTATTTAAGTGTTTATCGCTCTCGCCAAGCTTGCGCGCGGTCCATGTCTTACCGCTATCGACTGTTTCGTAAAAAGCACCGTACGCACCGATAGCAAAGCCATTATTGGCGTCATTAAAATGAACATCCAAAAATGGTTTGTTTTCATCAGGTTTCGAATTTTGTTTTAACCAACTCTCGCCACCGTCCGTAGTTTGTAGCACAACTAAATCATGGCCTACTGCCCAACCCACTTTGGCATCGATAAAAAATACTGCTGTAAGCAATGGTCCAGCAGAGCCTTTAGCGCGGGTCCATGTTTCGCCATTATCGTCAGAATAAATAATATAACCACGATCAGCTACAGCCACAATGCGATTACCAAATCGTGCTGCATCCAAAATAAGCATACGCGATACCGCTTGCTTCGTGAGCAAGCCACTCTCAGGCAACACAACAGTTGCCGCTGGTGCCGCTGATATTGCGGCAGACGAAAAAGTTAAGCTCGAAACCGTAAGCGTCGGAAGACAAACCATACCAAGCGATAACATAACCGCTTTGGAAACTTTCAAAAACGCCGTGGCTGCGCCATGCGTGGATTGCTGAGTAGAAAGGGACATAATTGGGCGCCTAAAGAAGTACTGGGAGGGGCTGAGGGCAATCTAAACCAAGAAATAGCCAAGCATCAAAAGTGGCAGTAACGGGAATCTTTAAAGCAGCAAACAGCGCCACAAACGAATCCAAATGCGTAACTACAAATTAAAAAGCGGCCTCGCACTGGTGTACGTGGCCGCTCTCTAAACTAGCTCAAATTGCGCGCTAACCGTAGCTTTGGAAATTTCCAAATCATAGCTTAAGCAGTGCAATAACTTCAGTTTGTGCTTAACGAACGCCTGATCCACGTAAGTTCTGTGGCGTGTAATCTGCTGGCGACCGCTTGATTGGCTCGTAAATTACTTTTTCTTCAGCACGAAGTCCCATTGCGATGTAACGACGAGACTGCAAATCATGATGCACTTCTACGGTGCCGTACCACATTGGTAAGTCATACCAGTTTTCATTATGCTGTTCCGCAAAACGCCATAATTTGCCTGCACCGTCGTACTTATCGATCAAGACAATATTCCAGCTATCTTCATCAATGTAGAACACGCGCTTAGAGTAAATATGCGATGTACCGCTCTTCAACGTTGCCTCAACTACCCAGGTGCGATGCAACTCATAGCGGCTAAGGTCTTGGTTAAGATGACCAGGCTTCAACAAGTCAGCGTACTTAACTTTAGGATCAGACATTTTGTACGAGTTGTACGGAACATACATTTCGCGCTTACCTACAAGCTTGAAATCATAACGATCAGTGGCACCGTTATACATACCAAAATCATCATTGGTACGCAATCCGTCGGCAGCTGTACCCGGATTGTCGTAAGCCACGTTTGGCGCTAAGCGAACACGACGCTGACCGGGGTTATAGATCCACGCATTTCGTGGGTCTTTTGCTTGATCTACTGTTTCATGTACAAGCAAGATTTGACCAGCTAAACGTGCGGGTGCCGTAGTTTCTTGGCGATAGTAAAGCAGCTTATTAGCCTCACGATCGGCCGCTTTCTTTTCTAAATTACCGTAGACCAAATCATATTCGTATTCAAATTTAACGAGAGCGTAATTGCCATCATTAGTTACTGCAGCCTGTGCCCAGTGTTGCGCATAGGTATTGCCTTTGTAGTGTAGTTGGTGATTCCAAATAGCTTCATTACCATTTTTTGGGATTGGAAACGGGGTGCCACCTACACAACCCTGCACGCCATTACCACCAGTTGAAAGCTTGGCTTTCGCCGCGCATTCGGCGGTTTCTTTATAGTGCGCAGCGGGGTAGGAAGCAGTACGGCGTGTTTGATACACGTTTAGCTTATAGGTCGGGTATTGCTTAAGCATGGCCATTTGCCCTGGGGATAAATTATCTTTGTACTTATCTGCATTTGCTGCATTAATCGTAAAAAGAATTTTGTCGCTTGGGAATGGGTCAGGGTAATAGCCCTTTGGCTTAAAGCCGGCAATTGGCTTGGTGATGCCACCGTCCCATGCAGGAATAGTACCAGCCGCATTTGCACCTTTTTCAGCACCCATTGGGGTCAATGTCGTGCCTAGCTTGGCAACATCGGCCGCAGCAAGCTGAGCAAATGCGCTCACCGAGACGGCAGCGAGTGAAGCAATAGTTGCGGCAATGAACGACTGATGCAAGTTCTTTGATCGACTCAATTTCATATTTCCTCCGAATAATTATGGATACTGCTGAACCTAAATATACGACAATATTTGCAAGCTACCTAAGCTTCAACGTGACTCAGGGATTTTGGTTTACTACACCAATAAACCTAGTCTGCATTTGATTTTTACTCACCCCGCCCGTCTTACGCGAGCGGGGGTGAATAAATAAGTAACCAAAATCACTTTGAAACTTAAAAGGTGAACGTGTCTAATTAGAACGAGTAAGTCATCACTAACGAAACAAAATCACGGTCTTTTAGTGGGTTTGCGCTTGAGCAATAATTAGCGCTCTGTGCGGGGAACAATCCAGGAATACCGTTAAGTTGCGCACCCAAAGTTGTTTGTGCTGGGTTCGTTACTTGGGCTGTTCCACAATAATTACGACCACCGAAATAGCCTGTATAGGAAACGTCAACCGTAAACTTCTTTTGATAATCAAAGTTAGCACCTAATGCAATTGACTTAGTACCTTCATTGAACGTTGGGGATACACCTTTAATATCATGGTTAAACGCCACACGCGGTGCTAGGTTCGCACCAAATATTGCGTTCGCATATTCCAAACGACCGACCACACGGTAGCCGTAGGAGCTTTCAGTCACAAAACCAGTTTCTTGCACTGCACCTGATTGCGTGGCTACCGCACCTTGAGCCGTCGCGGGTAAAAATACGCCCGGACCGTTAAACTTAATATCGGAACGCAAGCCGTTGTACTTGGTATAACCAAACTCGCCAACCACTACGCCTTGTTCAGCACCAAAAATATTCGGGAACGACTTCGTACCCGTCATTTGCATTTGGGTCATTTTCACGCGATCCCAACCACGCTGATAGGTACCATTTGGTACTAATGCCGCAGCAGACGCGCCAAATGGTGCGGTTGCACTGATAGTGCCCGGAATCAATTCAAAGCCGGTTGAAAGGTTAGGCGCACCTAAGGCCGCTAACAGCAATTCAGGCGTTGAATATTGCAGCGGCTGGTTAGGACGGTAAGAAATTTCGCCTTGTAACGCGATACCACCGGGAGCCGAGGTATTGAAGCTCAAACCGTATAATTTGATGTTTTCTGGATATTCAGCAAAATAAGTTGCCGTACCGGTTTGACCAGCGAGGGTCCCAATTTGCGTACCCGTTATTGCGCTGGTGACAGTTCCCTTAACGCCTGAAAATAAAGGGATACGACTATGGTAATTCAAGTGGTAGAAAGCAAATTCGGTATTATTAAGCTCGGAAGCCAAATAACGGAACGCCACACCATATTGACCAGAGTCTTTCGCTTTTACGTCGGAGCTGCGTGGTGCCCAAATTTGTGCTGCAGGACTAAAGAAACCAAACGCGGCTTGTGCGGGTGCCCCAAGACCAGGGGTAGTTGGTGGAATTGGGTTTCTCGGTGCTACTCCGGTTAAATCACCGCGACGACCAAAGCCGACAAATACACGCCATGAATCGTCAGACGCGAAATCGTTATTGCTAAAGTAAGAACCACGTGGGTCGAGCTTGATCTTGTCGTGATTGAACAGAACAAAACCCTCGACGCTGGCGTTCTTAGTTAGCTCTTGCGAAGCCCAAATGCTGCTGGTTGGAATAAACGCTTCCTTAAGCTCAGAGCCCGGAATACGCAGCTTGGAGATATCCACCGCGTTAATCACGTTAATACCATTTGTGATAAAAGTGGACTCACCCCAGCTAATTACTTGGTTACCCACGCGCACGCGCAAGTTTTTATCAGCGACGCTAAAACTACCCGTAATAAAGGCGTCTAAGAAACGCGCATCACTACCTAGACGCTTTTTACCTTCTTCGCCTAAATTACTGCGGTTTTTATTCTCAAAGTCATAGAAATAGGTAGCGCGCACTAAAGCACCAAAATTCTCATACTTCATTTCTAATTCATGGGTGCCTTTTACCGCATTAGTGAACAGCTTGCCTTTATCATAGGCACGATCGCCGTCGTCTTCGTTCACGGAATGCGCTGTACCGCCATTGGAAATACCAATTAAGGCAGCATCTTGGCTTTGGATACGACGCGAAAGACCGTAGGAGAAGGTGCTATCAAAGCTGCCTTTTAAGCCGTTTTCAAGCGTAAATGCAGCCGCTTGGGCACCGCCGGCGGACATAGCACAGGCAAAGGCCACGGCCAATGCAACGCCATTTGGTGTAAATGTAGGCTTCAAGGCGCAACCAACACGCGATACTCGTGGGTTACGTGATTCAGCGCTGTGCTTATTTTGCTGGGTGTCCATTAAGCAAATCTCCTCAAGATAATTTCAAAAAAATAAATATTTACGGGTAGTTAACTTGTAATAACGTTAATTTATTGCGACCAACACTTAATCTCGCTGTCGCATGTTAACCACACCACTTTAAGTGATGCTGTATTGTCAGTGACTCCGCTTAAAAACGCAATGACAAGCCGGTCAGTTATTTATCCGGTGTTGTATTTATAACGCGCTGTAAGCGTACTTTAGGGTGGTTTTAGCTGCTAAATCATTGTTTTTACGCTAGGAAGCATCGGCAGAGATATGCTGCATCGCAACATATCCCGCCATCAATGCGCGAACTTTAAAGTGATTCGAACAATCCCGCGGCACCCATTCCGGTACCGATGCACATGGTAATCATGCCCCACTTGGCTTTGGTACGCTTCATACCGTGCACCAAAGTAGCGGCACGAATGGCACCCGTCGCCCCCAAGGGATGACCTAAAGCAATGGCGCCACCATTAGGGTTAATCTTGGTAGGGTCAAGCTCTAGATCTTTAATTACGGCCAAAGATTGCGCTGCAAACGCTTCATTAAGCTCAATCCAATCCAAATCCTGCTGGGTGATACCCGCTTGTTTGAGTACCTTTGGTATCGCCTTAATCGGGCCAATACCCATAATGGCAGCCGGAACACCCGCTACGGCAAAAGACACAAAACGGGCAAGCGGCTGAATATTGTATTTTTTCAACGCTTTTTCGCTCATGAGAATCACCGCACCGGCACCATCTGACATTTGTGAAGAATTAGCCGCCGTAACGCTGCCACGGGCTGCAAATACGGGTCGTAGCTTACCCAAGCTTTCAATGGTGGAATCGGGACGTGGGCCTTCATCTGTATCTGCTACTTTTTTGCGGGATTTAATTTCACCGTTAATTAAATCAGGCGTCGCGGCAGAAATTTCGTAAGGTGCGATTTCGGCTTTAAACGCGCCACTGGCAATTGCTGCAGTTGCTTTTTGGTGCGATGCTACGGCAAAAGCATCTTGTTCTTCGCGTTTAATATTCCATTGCTGCGCTACCTTCTCAGCAGTAATACCCATGCCATAAGCGATACCAATATGCTCGCTGTTATTGAACACATTCGGATTCATCGCAATTTTATTGCCCATCATCGGCACCATGGACATGCTCTCCGTTCCAGCGGCAATAATTACATCGTCGTCACCAGTACGAATTCGGTCAGCGGCCATGCTTATGGCCTGCACGCCGGATGCACAAAAACGATTGATGGTTACCCCTGGAATGCCATCTGGCAACCCAGCCAGTAATACACCGATACGCGCAACGTTCATACCCTGCTCGCCCTCGGGCATGGCGCAACCAACTACTACATCACCGATGTCGTTCACATCTAAATTCGGCACCTGCGCAATCGCATTTCTTAGTACATGGGCAAGCATATCGTCGGGGCGCACACTACGGAACATCCCGCGTGGGGCTTTGCCCACAGGCGTGCG
>JANMDR010000074.1:0-1711 GCA_031376425.1 Betaproteobacteria bacterium | reverse complement strand
CCCCTCGCGGGAGAGAGGCTGGGAGAGAGGGGGGGTAGCAACACTTCTACCATCTAAATCTAAACCTAAACCACCATGACCAAACCCCATCACCCCGCCACCCTCGCCGCCCAAGCCCTAGGCTGGGTAGATGACGCAACCCGCGCTGTTGTGCCGCCTATTCATACATCCACAACCTATATACGCGATGAAGACAATCAATATCGCTCAGGCCGCATTTATGCGCGGGCGGATAACCCGGCATTTGACCAACCAGAAGCACTGCTGACGGCCTTAGAACAGGGCGAGGCTGCAATGTTATTCTCAAGCGGCATGGCCGCTGCTACCGCCTGTTTTATGGCCTTAGCACCAGGTGATCATGTGGTCGTGCCACGTGTAATTTATTGGGGCTTGCGTAATTGGCTGCTTAACTTTGCTACTAATTGGGGCTTACGGGTAACGTTTGTAGATATGAGCAACAAGCAAGAATTAGAAGACGCCCTAATTAACGGCGAAACCAAACTTATTTGGATAGAAACCCCCGCCAATCCAACATGGACGATTACCGACATCAGCCACGCGGCGGCCTGCGCCAAACGTATCGGTGCCAAGCTTGCTGTTGATTCCACTGTCGCCACCCCCATTCACTGCCTGCCGCTACAATTGGGTGCGGATATTGTCATGCACGCCGCCACTAAATATTTAAATGGTCATTCGGATTTAATTGCCGGTGCATTGGTTACGCGCGAAAATGACGCCTATTGGCAAAAGCTTAAAGCCATCCGCAGCCAACTTGGCAGCACCTTGGGCGGCTTTGAAGCATGGCTGCTACTGCGCGGTATGCGCACGCTATCGGTGCGCGTTCTCGCGGCTAGCAACAGTGCCGCTGCCATAGCCAAACACTTCGAACATCACCCAAAAATTCGCGCCGTACTTTATCCCGGCCTAACCAGCTTTGTGGGCCATGAAATTGCCAAACAGCAAATGCAAAATGGCTTTGGCGGCATGTTGTCGCTATGCATCAAAGGCAACAACGAAGCTGATGGCGAAGCCAAAGCGATTGCTGTCGCTGCCCATACTAAAATATTCAAACGCGCTACCTCCTTAGGCGGCGTAGAAAGCCTAATTGAGCACCGCGCCAGCGTCGAAGGTGCAGGCACCCCTGCGCCACGCGATATGCTTAGAATTAGCATAGGCATTGAGCATACGGATGATTTGATTGCGGATTTAGAAGCGGCTTTAGAGGTGGCATTTGCGGCGTAAATACGAGAGACCACATAGAATGAATACTTTAAACTAAACGCTACGTAATTTTTGCTCTTTAACCATTGCGCTTGCCCCTGTATTTACCCTCATGCTACCTATAGCCGCGCAGGCGGCGTGCTCGTGGCCCCCGCCAAAACTTTGCAATGAATTGTTCACAAGCGATCTTGTGGTTCGGGCAAAAGTGGTCAAAATCAAAAACGTGATCGACCCAAAAGATCCCATTGGCATTGACGGTTGGGACTATCACGTTGACGTTATTAAAACCTATCGTGGTCCAGCCTTGAAGCGCCAAATAATTCGTAGCAGGAACGCTTCCGCCCGCTTAGTAAGACCTCTGCACAACTGAACTTTCAATCAAGATTGCTATCAAAATAGCGTTAACAGCAAAAGAGTAAAGTGCCATGCAAGAAAGCTTTGGAAATCTTGAACTGATTGCGCGAATCAACCGAGAAAGTGCGCTGATGAA
>JANMDR010000061.1:0-29332 GCA_031376425.1 Betaproteobacteria bacterium | reverse complement strand
AAATAACGACTAACAAGCGCAAAGGCGCGTGATTTAACGGTGAAAAGTGCATTGATTGCGCTCATTCGACTTAGAAATTCTTCAACGCTGCGCTAGCGCTCAAATTCGTTGGGTTTTATGTGGTTGTGCAGAGGTCTTTTGCATGCGCCCAAACCGCAAAACTGAGGGGCTATTGAAGTAAACAGTGTGTTCAAAAAGACGTCCTGACGATGCCCGCGACCCGAAGGTAGTTTCATTGCGGGATTCTTTAACCTAGAAACAGCAGTTGACCGCTAAAATTACTTGGAGATGCCCGTGTTTATTGGTATTTTTTGGTGCCAAACGCAGCACGCGTCGTGATGTTACGTAGCCCCACGCCTCTGGCGCACCGTCAAAATACTTTAACGCCTGGCAAAGCGTGCATCTTTTTGTCGAAGGTGGCTGTGAAGTTACACCCGAGTGCCATTAGTTTTGCAGCGATTAGGCAATCAGAAAACCCGGCATTGCTGTCGCTGAAGGTTGCCAAGGCTTGTTCTACGGCAACGCGATTTTCAAACGCAAATGCAGGTTGCGCGAGTAATGATTGGATTGCGCCAACTAACGCCGATTTTGGCTGCCTATACACCGTTCGTAGCGTCCAGAAGGTTTCGGCCAATACTACGTCGGTCAGCATCACCGACGCTGGCAGGGTCGCATGTGCGCTCATGAGCGCATCGATTTTAGCGTTTTGTGCAGGATCGTCATCCAACAACAAGCGCAGCAGTAGATTGGTATCAATGCCAATCATTTGGACTTGCGCGTTGATTTGCGTGCTGGCTTAACTACCGGCGTGGCGGTAGCCGTAGCCGAAGTTGTGGCCGAACGCGGCGACGATAGATTAGGTGCCAATGGCGCTGGTACCCCATATTTTTCGTGCATCGCAAGGCTAATGCCCTCATCCATTTCCGCAATGCTAAGCGGCCTAGCGTGGGGTGATTTTAATGTGCCGCGCACTGACAACGCATTTACGCGCGCTGGGGTGAGTACCAGTTTGTCACCTATAACTTCAAACGAAAAACGGGTGCCCGCAACTAACTGCAGTAAATCGCGCGCGGCTTTTGGCAGCGTAAGCTGACCTTTGGAAGTAAGTGTTGAGTGCATCGCCCTCTATCTCCTAAAGTAAGGAAAAATATATTGTAATGCAGTTTTGTTTGGTAAGGCAAATAATAGTCATCCACCGCTCGCGTCAGTGTTAACTGTAATGCCACGCCCATAACTGCGCTGACGACACAATCGGCATTGTCGGTTTGTTTGGCACATCGCCGAGCACGGTATACATCAGCTTCTACGCTGATGGACAAGCGATAGTTGGCTGCGAACAACAAGTAGTAAGCCAAGCCTTCAGCAGTGACGAAAGCTACTACCAAGCAACTTGCAGCACGACCAGCTTGAACCTAGGCGCGCACAAAATAACGGTAAGCTTCAGCGGTGATAAATACAACTTCCCCGCCATTACCGATAGCAACGCCACGCCAACGCCGGCGCTGACGCATAGTGTGCGCTAGAGGCTGTTGGATTATGGCAATCGGAAGGACGGGGCAGGTGAAGTTGACTGCGCCGAGCCAGATTTTGAGCCGATTAATCCAGAATCCGACGAGCTGCTTGCCTACGGCATTCGCCTTATAAACGTTCGCTGCAGACGTGCGTATGCTAGGACACAGTTCGGTTATACTCTGGAAATTCAATACCGCTTGTCCTAAGCCCAATCGCCACCAGCCAACGTCCGCGCCATGCCCGCTCCGAACACGCCCCGTATCTATCACTTTATCTCCGGCCTGCCTCGCGCAGGCTCTACCTTGCTGTCGGCAATTCTGCGGCAAAATCCGCGTTTTCATGCTGATATTTCCTCGCCCGTAAACGCATTTTTTGCCAACATGCTCAACACTGTCAGTGCGGGCAGTGAGTTTGGCCCTACGGTCTCGCCTGCACAGCGCCGCAGCATGTTGCGCGGCTTGCTTAATAATTATTATGAAACCGTTACCGATAAGCCGGTGGTGTTTGATACCAACCGTGGCTGGTGCGCGCGCATGCCTGCGCTGGCCGATGTTTTTCCGCAAGCTAAAGTGATTGCCTGCGTGCGTAATGTAGCGTGGGTGATGGATAGTTTTGAACGGCGGTTTCGCGCAAATCCGTTTGAAAACACCAAGCTATTTAATGACGATATCGAACGCAACACCGTCTACAGCCGCGTGGATACCTTAGGCCAGCGCAACCGCACCGTGGGCTATGCGTGGTGCGCGCTAAAAGAAGCGTTTTATTCTGAAGAAGCGGCATCTATGTTGGTGGTGGATTACGATTTATTAGCCTCAGCACCTGAAAAAGTGCTGCCCTTAATTTATAAATTTATTGGTGAGCCGCCTTTTGCCCACACCTTTGATAACTTGCAGTTTGACACCCCAGAATTTGACGCCAACGTAGGCGTGACTGACCTGCATAAAGTACGCGAAAAAGTAAGCTTTCAGCCCCGCACCACTATTTTACCGCCTGACCTTTTTGCCAACTACGCCAATATGAATTTTTGGACTGATACGCAGAATAGCCGGGCTAATGTCATTGCCAATCAAAAGTAAGTGCAAAAAATAAACGCATTTAGAAATAAACCAAGCCAGTCAAGATACCCACCGGAGCATCATTATGAAATCATCTCTTCAATCCACACGCATAACCGCATCGTCGTGTCTACCCCGTGTAGGCACGCTAGCCGCCAGCATTGCTTTGTCTTTTGCGTTGGGCGGCTTGTCGCCGCTAGCGTTGGCGCATACGGCGAGTGTTAGCACGGTAGCGCAACTGAAAGCTGCTATCCTCACCGCAAATACGGATGGAGCCGATGACATCATCACCCTGACTGGCAACATCACCTTTGCGTCAGCGGCTGACGCCATCACTATCAACGTCACCGACGGTAAGACGCTCACCATACAAGGCGGTGGGTTTACCCTGAGCGGCGCGAATTTGGCGCGTGTGCTTGATGTGTCCTCATCCGGCGCGGGTTCGTCGGTCGTCATCAATAACCTCACCATTACCAATGGTTTTTTGACGGGGAGTGGTGGCAATACTCCCGGAAATGCCGTAGCGCTACCTGGTGGCTCTTCTCTGGGCGCCGGTATCCGTAATGCGGGAACCTTGACCATCACCAATAGCACCATCACGGCCAACAAGGCGGCGGGCGGCGGCGGCGGCGGCGGTGGCGCAGGTGGCGGCGGCGGTGCGGGCGGCGGCGGCGGCGGGTTCGGAACAACGTTTGGGGGTGCCGGGGGTACCAACCCGACGCATACTGCGGGAGCAGCTAGTGCCGGGACGGGCGGAACCGGGGCTGGTTTTGGTACGATGGGCGGCGGCGGCGGTAGCGGTGGCACTGGGGTTGGTGCTGCGGGAGCAGGCGCTGCTTACTTCGCTTACACCAGCGGTGGCAATGGCGGCTTAGCCAACAACGGCACGATCCGTATCGGCGGCGGCGGCGGCGGCGTAGGATACACCTACGGCGGAGGCGCGGGCGGAAACGCGTCGGCTGGTATTCACAACACCGGTACGCTGACCATTACGGGTAGCACGATTACGAACAATATTGCCGCAGGCGGCGGCGGCGGTGGCGGCGCAGCCCCAGGTTCGGCTAGTAGTGGTAATGGCGGCGCAGGTGGTTCAGGTGTAGGCGGCATCTCGAATGTTGGCGGCACCGTTAATCTTGATGCGTCCACCAATACTTCGTTAAGTACAGGAAACGTTGGTGCGGGTGGAGCGGGCGGCATTGCGACAAAGGGAGGTAGTACCAATGGTCCTGCGGGCACTGCCACATCAACCATTTCCACCACCGGCGTCGGCACGACGAATACCAACTTCATGCCCCCACCCACCATCACCAGCGCCATCTACAACGCCAGCACCGCAGTATTAAGCGTGACTGCGGTAAACATGGTCACGGGCGACACCATCGACGTAACAAAACTCAGCCTAACCGGCCAAGGCGGCAGTTATACCTTAACCACACCAAACGTCACGGCCAGCAGTGCTACCGCGTTTGCAGTCACGTTAAATCCCGCAGACAAAATTAGTATAAACGGCATACTCAATAACAACGGCACAGCAGCAGTTGACACCACCACATTTAACTTAGCCGCCGCTGCTAATTGGGATTCCACAGCCAGTGCAGCAGCAGATTTAACTGGTAATGCCGTCACTGTATCAAGTGTGGCCGCCCCCACTATCACCAGCGCCACGTACGATGGAACAACCAATGTAGTTACCGTTACCGGCACCAATTTAGTTAAAACTAGTGGTGCCACTAATGATATTACGACCAGTACCCTTACCATTACCGGTGAAGGTGGTGCTACGCGCACGTTGAGCACCACAGGTAATGTTGAAATCACCAGTGCCACCAGTTTTACCTTCACTCTTGCAGGTGCCGATATTGCGGCGGTGGCGGCACTACTAAATAAAAATGGCACAAGCTCGATAGGCAGTGCCACCGTCTATAACTTGGCTGCAGCCGATGATTGGAATAGCGTCATTACTGGTGGCAATATTCAAGATCTCACCAGCAACGGTATCACCGTGAATAATGCTGCGCCATCGATCATTACCGCAGGCTACGGTGCCGCAACCGGCATCTTAAGCGTAAGTGCCGCCAATATTGTCGGTGGCGACACCATTGATGTGAGCAAACTCTCCATCACCGGCCAAACAGGCTCTTACACATTGACCACCGCAAACGTCACCGCCTCCAGTTCAACTGCATTTAGCGTGACTCTGAATGCGGCAGATAAATTAGCGGTCAACGGTATATTGAACAATAACGGCACAGCGGCTGTAGATGCTACCACCTTCAATTTGAGCGCCGCCGCCAATTGGGATGCAACTACCACATCGGGTGCTGATTTAACCGGCAACGGCATCACGGTGAGTAACGCAACTGCGCCCACCATCACCAGTGCTACCTATGACGGCTCAAGCAATGTGCTCACCGTTACCGGCACCAATTTAGTTAAAACCCTTGGTGCCACCAACGACATCACGATTAGTAAGCTTACTGTTGTTGGTGAAGGCGGTGCCACGCGAACATTATCCACCACCGGCAATGTGGAAATCACCAGCGCCACCAGTTTTACCTTCACCATTGCGGGCGCTGATATTGCCTCGGTGGACGCACTGTTGAACAAAAACGGCACAAGCTCCGCCAGCTCTTCCACCGCCTACAACTTAGCTGCGGCAGACGATTGGAATAGTGTAGTTACCGGTGGTAATATTCAAGACCTTACGGGTAATGGCATCACGGTAAACAACGCGGCACCTTCTATTCTCAGTGCAACTTATGATGCTGCCACCGGCATGCTCAGTGTGTCCGCTGCAAACATCGTCGGGGGCGACACGATTGACGTTGCTAAACTATCTATTACCGGCCAAGCGGGATCTTACACGCTCACCACCGCAAACGTCACCGCTTCAAGTTCAACTGCATTTTCTGTGACGTTGAACGCTGCAGATAAATTAGCGGTTAATGGCGTATTGAACAAGAACGGCACAACGGCGGTAGACACCACCACCTTCAATTTGGCCGCCGGAGCCAATTGGAATACAACTACATCAGCCGCCGCCGATTTAACCGGCAACGGCATCACCGTTAGCAACGTGACGGCACCCACCATCACCAGCGCTACCTATGACGGCACCACGCACATATTCACCGTCACAGGAACCAATTTAGTTAAAGCAATTGGTGCCACTAACGATATTACGATCAGCGCGCTCACCATCACAGGCGAAGGCGGTGCCACGCGCACGTTGAGCACCACCGGCAATGTGGAAATCACCAGCGCCACCAGTTTTACCTTCACCATTGCGGGCGCTGATATTGCCTCGGTGGACGCACTGTTGAACAAAAACGGCACAAGCTCCGCCAGCTCTTCCACCACCTACAACTTAGCTGCGGCAGACGATTGGAATAGTGTAGTTACCGGGGGCAATATTCAAGACCTTACGGGTAATGGCATCACGGTAAACAACGCGGCACCTTCTATTCTCAATGCAACTTATGATGCTGCCACCGGCATGCTCAGTGTGTCTGCTGCAAACATCGTCGGGGGCGACACGATGGACGTTGCTAAACTATCTATTACCGGCCAAGCTGGGTCCTACACTCTCACCACTGCAAACGTTGCCGCATCAAGCGCCACTGCATTTGCTGTGACCTTGAACGCGGCAGATAAATTATCCATCAACGGCATATTGAACAACAACGGCACAGCGGCGGTAGACACCACCACATTCAATTTGGCCGCTGCCGCCAGTTGGAATCAAACCAGAACATCGAGCGCTGATTTAACCGGCAACGGCATTACGGTGAGCAACGTAACTGCACCTACCATCACTAGTGCCACCTACGATGCTAGCACTAACATTTTAGTTGTTACTGGTACAAATTTAGTTAGAACCATCGGCCCCACCAACGACATCACAGTGGCAACGCTCACTTTTACCGGTGAGGGCGGTGCTACGTATACGCTTGCCACCACGGCTAACGTTGAAATTAGCGCAGCCACATCTTTTAGCGTAACGCTAACGGGCGCAGATATTGCGGCGGTGAGTAGCCTAATAAATAAAAATGGCACATCATCCACTGGCGGCACAGCGTATAACTTAGCCGCAGCCGATGATTGGAATAGCGTCATAACCGGTGGCAATATTGCTGACCTGAGCAGTAACCCAATCACTGTGTCCAATCTTGCTGCACCGACCATCACCAGCGCCACCTACAACGCCAACACAGGCGTATTAGTTGTGACAGGCACAGGGCTTACATCGCTTAACGGCGCCAATAACGACATTGTGGCCGCTAAATTTAGCCTGCAAGGCGAGGGCGGTGCCAGCTACACCCTAACTACCACTTCAGATGTGGAAATCTCCAGCGCTACCAGCTTCACGCTCACGCTCAGTGCAGTTGATCGTGCTGGCGCAAATTTGATTATGAATAAAAACGGCACATCGTCTACTAGCGTAAATACCTACAACCTTATTGCGGCTGAAGACTGGGCGCGCGGCACTGATGCAGCCGTTGTCATCGCCGACCTAACCGGTAATGGCATCACGGTTAATAATGTTGTAGCACCCACTATCACCAGCGCCACCTACAATGTGGCAACCGGCGTTTTAGTGGTAACCGGTAATAATTTCTTGTCATTGGCTGGCGCTGCGAATGACATCACAGCGAATCGCTTGCGTTTTTTAGGACAGGGCGCATTTAATTACACGTTGACTGACACCGCCAATGTCGACATCACCAACGGCACCGGCTTCACCATGACCATGAGCGCTAATGATAAGGCAGCATTGGCATTGCGACTTAATAAAGACGGCACTTCATCTACTGACACCACAACCTACAACCTTGGTGCATTAGAAGATTGGAATGCGGGTGCGGCTATCGCGGTGGTGATTGCAGATTTGTTTGGCAATCCCGTCACCGTCAGTGGAAACGTGTGTGCCGTGGGTAGTTATTCTGCCAGTGGCAGCTCACCATGCATCTTAGCCTCCGCCGGTTTTTACGTGGCTGGCACAGGTGCGACGGCGCAAACAGCGTGCCTAGCAGGCAGCTATTCTGCTGCTGTGGGTGCCACCAGTGCGGCAACGTGTATCCAAGCCTCCGCCGGTAATTTTGTAGCCACAGCTGGCTCTGCTGCGCAAACACAATGTGCCGCAGGCACCTTTGTAGCAACCACGGGCGCTACCAGCTGCACGGCAGCATCCATTGGCTTCTTCGTCGCGGCAGCAGGTGCCACAGCGCAGGTGGCCTGCCCAGCAAACACCTTCACGCCATCCACCGGTGCTGTTTCATGCTCGCTAAACCCGCCGCCTAAGGTCACCGTAAGTGTAGGCGGCGTAACAACGGGTGGCACCGCAACGCCATTAGGTGTAACGCAAATTGGCTTTGGTGGCTCGTTGGATGTCATGATTACCGCTAACCCGCGTTACATTGCAAGCGTTACTGGCAGCTGTTCAGGGCGTGTCATCACGTCGGTCGCACTCGTACCGCAGGGCGCTTCAAGCAACACCTATCGCACCGATGCGACTACTAACGATTGCTCAATTATCGTGAGCTTCCGTGCGGTGCAGCCCGTGCTAACAATATCCGCAACCGAAGCGGTAACGCCACCCAACACCACGCCAGCACCGAGTACATCGGAAGTCAATAAACCCTTCACCCTTACCGCCAGCTTACGTCAAGCAGCCGGTGTACTGGGCATCGGCATTACCCCGCCAGCACCCGAATTTATTGGCTTTACCGCCGATGGTGCGGAAATTGCAAGTTGTGCTGCGCAACCACTTACGCTTAAAGTAGTGGATGAATTATCCACTTACCAAGCAAGTTGCACCCTAAGCTTTGAAAGCGTAGGGGCAAAGGTAATTGCTGCTAAGTACGCTGGTGACAACTACAACTTCCCAGCCGCCACAGACGCAGCGGCCACGCCCACGCAAGCCCTCACGCATACGGTGGCGGCAGCAGCGGTCGTGCCTCCCGTGGTGATTGTTCCGCCGGTGGTGATTGTTCCACCAGTGGTACCGCCAGTTGTACCGCCAGTTGTAATCGTGCCGCCGGTCGTGCCACCAGTTGTAATCGTGCCGCCGGTCGTGCCTCCGGTGGCTATCATCCTTGCGCAAAACCGCTATCGTATCTACATTCCTAGCACTGGCGGTCATCTGTACACGACGGACAAAAACGAATACGAAGCGCTCATAAAATTCCCGAACACATATGTTGATGAAGGTATAGATCATAAAATCTTCCTCACAGCGGTGACGGTAAACGGCATTACAGCGGTGCCTTACTATCGGCTGTTCATCAAACCGATTCGTCAACACTTCTGGACTACCGATGAAAACGAGTACAAGGTACAACGTGCTAAAACAGCGGAGTTTAACGATGAAGGCATTGACGGCTACATCTTCCCCACAGGGGGAGTACCCGGATCGGTACCGTTGTATCGCCTAGCGTTAAAAGGCACCGCCACCCATCATTGGACCACGGACAAAAACGAGTTTGACGTGCTCACCGCATCCGGCGCGTGGATAGGTGAAGGTGCTGTTGGTAATCCAGCGGGTGTAACCGGCTATGTGATGCCGAAGTAATGGCGCTTTTGATTTACGGGTGCGGAAACTGCCAATATCCCATTTTTGGATGCACTGATGGGCGCATTGCGTTGTTGTTTAAATGTTGATCAACAAAAGAGGTTCTCTAATGTCTGCACCGATCGTCGTCGCGTCCATCCGTAAGTGCTGCGCTTTCCGTGCGCGTCCAATCGCCGCTGGTATCGCGCTTGCTTTAGCGTTAAGCGGGGCAAGTACCTTAACGCACGCGCACACCGCGTCGGTAAATACGGTTGCGCAGCTTAAAGCCGCCATTCTTACGGCCAGTACTGATTCTTCTGATGATGTAATTACGCTCACCAGTAACATCACCTTTGCGTCAGCCGCAGACGCAATCTCTATCTTCGTACGTGATGAAAGAACGCTCACTATCGCAGGCGGGGGATTTACCTTAAGCGGGGCTAATTTAGCGAGAGTACTAAACATTACGTCGGGAAAAGTTGTAATCGAAAATCTCACCATCACCAAGGGCACTTTATCCGGAGACGGTGGGACAGGCGGTGAAACTAGCAACGGCGGGACCGTGCTAGGTGCGGGCATTTTTAACTCCGGCACATTAACCATTCGCAATGTGAACGTCACGCAAAATACTGCAACCGGTGGCGGTGGCGGTGGTAGCGCGGGCGGTGGAGGTGGTGGAAGTGGTGCAAATGGGGTGGGTGGCGGTGACGGTGGAAGTCTCCGTATAGGCGTACCAACACAGACCGCAGTCGGTGCCGTCGGCAATTTTGGCAACGGTGGCACAGGCGCAGGTTATGGTGGGCGCGGCGGCACTAGCGCCGGAGGCGGTGCTGGAGGAAATAATGGGTATAGCGGCAGCAGCGGTGGCACGGGTGGTACGGTTACTGCTGGAATCACTACCATCGGTGGTGGTGGTGGTGGTACCCCCACTACTACCATCGGTGGTGGTGGTGGTACCCCCACTAGGGGTGGTATCGGGACATATGGTGGCGATGCCGTCGGTGCAATTTTCAACACAGGTTATTTGAGTGTTGCCGGCGCGTCTACGATCAGCAATAACCTCGCCGCGGGCGGCGGTGGTGGTAGAGGTGGGTTCGGTGTGGGTGGAATTTATAACACCGGGAGACTCAGCATTACAGGTTCATCAACAATCAGCAATAACAGTGGCGCAGGCGGTAGCGGCAACCCGTGGCCTGGCACCGGGGGGCGCGGTGTAGGTGCTATTTGGAATCGAAGCGGCACGCTAAAAATCCCAGCGGAAAATGTCCTTATGATGGTGGGCAATGTTGGCGTTAGTGGTGCCTCCGTAGCCGTGCCCCAATATTTTCCACCGCAGGGTGTGAACAATATTTTTGATGATACCGGCACCGTCAATACCGATTTAGCGCTGAACCGATACCGCATCTACGTTCCTAGCACGGGCGGCTATTTGTACACCACGGATAGCAACGAATACCAAGCCTTGATCAAACTCACCGGTACTTATATCGATGACGGTATTGATCATAAAATACTCTCACAAGCATTTACCTTAAGTGGCATTACCGCGGTACCTTACTATCGCTTATACATTAAGCCGATTCGCCAACATTTTTGGACAACGGATGTAAACGAATACAACGTACAGCGCGCCAAAACCGCCGAGTTTGGCGACGACGGCATCGATGGTTACATCTTTCCAACTGCTGGTGTGCTGGGCTCTATACCTTTGTATCGCTTGTCAATCAAGGGAACTGCAATACACTATTGGACGACGAATAAAAACGAGTTTGATACTCTTGTCGCAACCCGCGTAGGAATAGGCGAAGGTGCGATTGGCAACCCACCGGGTGTGACGGGTTATGTGCTTCCTAAGTGAGTTCTTATTAGTGCAAAGTAATGCATTGTGTTCTTAGGCCGCCTCGGAAATCCCTGTGTTTAGGACGTCTTCGGGTATTTTAATATCTAAATAACTTCAACGCAAAAACCAACCTCCAACCACTTTCTACTTTTGATTGAACTGGGTTAGGGGAGGATTACCGCTGTGCATAGGCGCATGGTATTGCAACAACACCAAGCCTAGTACGCCGTTGTTTAAAAATAAATGCCTTGGAGACGCCCTAAATACGGGCTTCTCCAAGGCATTTTGTTTGCGCGCCTATGCTATCGGGTATAACAGGCAGATTACGCCGCCACGCTGTTCAGCGCTGCGTTGCTACGAGAAAAACGCTTTAACCTTATCCATAAAGCCTTTGGCTTTTGGATTGTGACGGTCGCCGTCTTTCTGGTTTATTTCTTCCAGCTCGCGCAATATTTCTTTTTGTCTATCGGTTAGGCGCACGGGGGTTTCTACTACCACGTGGCACATTAAATCGCCGGATGTGCTGGAGCTAATCGGTTTAATGCCTTTGTCGCGTAGTCTAAATAATTGTCTCGATTGGGTTTCAACTGGTATTTTATTCCATTTCTAAATCAAAAGTGCCATTACTTGCACCGCACAAAATATGAAGCATCGTCATTCCAGCGAAGGCTGGAAGGGGCTGGCCTAGGGCCATCCAGTCCTACGTCATACTATTTAGCGCTTTTAAACCTAGATTAGTCATACGAGGGTCTGGATTCCAGCCTTCGCTGGAATGACGATGTTTATATAACACTCAGGGGGAAATAACGCACGAATGAAATGGAAATGGAATTAATACTAGCTTCGCCGTCAAGGGTGAGGATGCGAATTTCGCCGCCAAGGGTTGTGTGATGAAAGTAATAAGTACATTACCGGCGTTGCTACGCGGGATAAAATAGTTGAAGAGATCAGGCCTCCGATGATGGCGATCGCGAGTGGCGAAAACAAGCCCGACCCTTCAAGCGCGAGCGGAATTAAGCCACCGATTGCGGTAATTGACGTCAATAACACGGGTAAAAAGCGTGTTTCGCCTGCCTGCTCGATTGCTTCGCGAATCGATACGCCTTGACTGCGCAATTGTTCTGTAAAATCGACCAAGAGGATGGAGTTTTTGATTTCTATCCCGATTAACGCAATGATGCCGACTATAGCCGTAAACGAGAGTGAATTGCCGCTGATCCAAATTGCGCTTATCGCACCGAAAACGCCAAGTGGCACGATCGCGGCCACAATTAGCGCAGCGCGAAATCTCCTAAACTCAAGTATCAACACAGCCAAAATTCCGAATACTGAAATAATGATGGCAGTGCCGAGCGAATTAACTGCTTTCGCTTGCGACTCCGCCTCTCCGCCGACGGCGAGGGTGTATCCCAGTGGTATTTGCAGTTGTTCCTTTAGGTTTTTCAAAGTTGCGGCAGAAACGGCGGATGTTAGTGCACCCGTTTCAATATAAGCGGTTACAGTCACCGAACGTTCTCGGTTATACCGGTCTATTCGTGCGATTCCAGTTTGAAACGCTGGCGCGGCGATAGAACCCAACTGCACCGGCTCGCCTGCGCTACTGGATAAATAGATGGACGAGAAGATATTATTTTCGTTTCGTGTCTGCATGGGCAAACGCACTTTGACGGGGTAGTCATCGCCATCGGCATCGCGAAATCGTCCCGTGGCTTCGCCTTGCAGCGCTAACCGAGTGGTTCTCCGATTGTCACCGGCGCGCACACCTAATAACGCTGCTTTATCTTCATTTATTCCAAGATTTAAATCGGTACGATCAACGCGCAGCGGATTGAACACATCCCGCGTTCCCAATGTGTTACGTAGGATAAGCTCGGTTTGTGATGCAAGTGCCTTCAAGGTTGTTAGATCTTCGCCGCTAAAGCGGATTGCGATTGGCGCCTCCACTGGTGGGCCGTTCTGAAACGTCACAACACTTATGTTCGCGCCAGGATAGCTTCGGAGGCGGTTACGCAAATCTTCCAGATGCTGGTCTGTGGTGACGGGTTGCCAAGTTGTGAATGATGCGAATATCTCCGCAAATTTTGCATCAGTTTCGCGTTGCGGAAGATTGTAGAAAATTTGTGGGTTGCCGCGACCTAGGTTGGAGGCCATCCACTTCAGGTGCGGCGTAGCCGCGACTTCTTGCTCAGCAAAGCGTAGAGCTGCGTCAGTTTCGCGTAGTGCAGCGCCATCGGCCAGCTCGACACGCACCAAAAATTGGGGTGTTTGCGCAGGCGGAAACAGCGATGTGCCAGCCTGCATTAACATCGGTATTGCAGTGAAACAGACAGCGACAAGCAGCGCTATCGTAGTTTTGGGATGCTCCATGCTGCGGTGCAATACCGGTCGGTAAAATCCTTGGATACCTGTATTTATTTTTCGTAGTAGCCAATTTCCTTCTGCTGGTTCGTTCGTAGATAGCAAACGACTCGCCAGAAATGGGATGATCGTGATGGAGACGAAAAATGAAGCACCTACTGTGCAAAATACGGCTACCGGTAGCGATTTAATATAGCCTCCCGCCCCTTCCGGCAATGCCAGAAGTGGTAGGAAACCTAGAAGTAAACAAGCTGTGCAACCCATTACCGCCATCAAGATTTGTTGGGTGCCAAATATCGCTGCGGTCGTCTTTGATTCACCGTTGCGGATATGCCGAGCAATATTTTCTGTCACTACAATGGAATCGTCAACGAGCAAGCCCAATGATAAAACAAATCCAGAAATAGTGAGTTGATTCAAGCTAAAGCCAAAGGCGTTGGTAAGTGTTAATCCTATTAGCAAAGACATGGGGATGGAGAGCATCACAACCACGCCTGCCCGCAATCCCAATGGCAGTAACGTGAGTAATACTAAAACAATGGCAATCGCAAAATCCCAATATAAGTTATTGAGTCGGCGCGCGACATTCTCAGCTTGGTAAAAGCCACGGGCAAGTTTTACGCCTGCGGGCAAGGTTTTTTCAAAATCATCAAGTATGACGTTCGCTTCGCGGGTCAACGTCGTGACATCGGCTAAATCTCGTTGTGTGGCTGTGATAAATAGCGCCCTCTTGCCGTTGAAGCGCGTCAGGTGTTCAGGTTCTTCGGTTTCCCACGATACCTCTGCTATCTCACGTAGGCGCGCAACACCCGCCTCGCCCGAGGCATTGGCATTGCGTGCGTTAGGCGCGTTGGCACCACCCACGATGATGGGCAAATTTTGGACTTGCGCGATATCGCTAAATGCGCCGCCAGCCCGCACACTATAGCGGCGATCTCCCGCATGAACGATGCCTATTGGGGTTTCATCACTCGCACCCCGTAAGCTTTCGACAATTGTGCTTGCGGGCAGTTTCAATTGCGCCAGTTTCGGCATGTCCAAAGAAATACGAAGCTCGGAAGCAGGTGCGCCCCAATAGCGTGCTTCTCTCACGCCGTTTACCTGATTTAGCCGTTCAGTTAATCGCCGCGCTAGTTTTTCTAGCCGCCGCATCGGTAAGTATTCGCTCACTAATGCAACTTGAAAAGCTGCTACCTCCGTTGTTCGCGCCCGGGCAATATCCACGCGCGCAACGCCGCTTGGCAATGTTGCGCGCACAGCGTTGACTTCTCGCACTACCTCGTCATACTTGCGCGCAGGGTCTAGATGCCAGCTAAACTCAACCTGTAGCACGCTTACGCCCTCAATGCTCGTCGATTTAATCGACTTTATGTCGTCGAGTCGATAAAGCGCATCTTCTATTTTTTTTGTGATGAGTTGTTCTATGTCACCGGGTGAAGCACCAGGAAGCACGATTTTGACAGAGATAATCGGGATGGGAAAATGCGGGTCTTCGGACCGCGGCGTAATCACAAACGCGGAAAGTCCAAGTAGCGTCAACAATGCGAAAAGAACTAAAGTGAACTGCCAGCGTTGGATAAAAAATGCGATTACATTCATGTTGTGAAGTGCCCCCTCATTTTTTGCCCGCCTTACACGGTGCTAGTTCGGGCACACACACTTTGTCGTTGTTAGTTACAAAACTTGCACCCGCAGTGACAACTTTTTGCCCTACTTCCAGCCCGAAGACAGTGACATGGTCACCTGCCAGACTTTGTGTTGTCACTGGTGTTTTCCGCACGGTACTGGTTGCAACATCAAATACAAAAACAAACCCTTTCCCGTCATTGGCCTCCAAAACGGCTTCCGCGGGTACTGATACTGCTGCAGTTGCGGTTGGTGGTTGAGTTGTCCGTAGTTTTAAAGTGGCAACACCAATCAATCCGCTGCGCAGCCCCCTTGTATCTGCAATTGCTATTTCAACGGGGATACCCGCATTGAGTGTACTTACCCGTGCGCCGAGGCGCACGATTTTGCCTCGGATGCCCTGTGGGGGTAGTGCACTCAGTTGTATTTCACAGGCGTCGCCGATAGCTACGCCACTTATTTCACGATCAGATAAGCTCAGACGCATCACCAAATCGCTATTTTCGTCAGCAACCGTGACGATAGCTTGTCCGGCCTGCACCACTTCACCCATTTGCGCACTTCGACTGAGTACAAAGCCTGATACGGGTGCAACTAGATTGGTCCAGCGCTGGTCGAACTGTGCGGCATCATCCGCTGCCTGCGCAATCGTTAGCGCGGCACGTTGATTCTCTAAGCTTGCTTCACTGAGAAAGCCCTTTCGTGCCAACTCGGTAGCACGTGCCATATCCCCTTTAGTTCTGGCGACGTCAGCTTGTGTTTGGAGCGTTCGTGCTCGTATAGCTGTCCCATCAACGCTGGCTAATAGTTGACCCTGTGAAACGCGCTCGCCCTCATCCACATGCAGTTTTGTGATCACACCCGGTAGACGAAATGAAAGTGAAACTTCACGCGTTCGCTTGAGTACGCCACTAATTTTGACGATCGGCGCTTGCGCTGTTTTTACTTCGGCCAGTTTAACAATGATGGTTTTATCGACGCCTCCTACGCTTGGTTGCGGAGCACAGGCAGTTTGCATGACGGTAAGGGTAAAGCTGCTAGATAGTATGAAAAGTCGAAACATAAAGCTGGCAGGACACCCCGAAGACGACTTATTTTTGGCCATCGCTAGTTCCCTTAGTCGATTGATTGCCATCTGAATTAGTTTTCTTGTTCGCGTTCGCTCGACGATCTTTCAATGTCGACGCAGGGGTGTTGCCGTCTTCCAACACTTGGAGTATACGATCCCAATTTAAAGGTAATTCTGTTGCGGCAACCTTGAATCGGCGAAACCGAACTGCAGCCATAGCAGAACTACCTTCGCGCATGGCCGTACGGTGTCGTGGGGTGGATACAAAGCGACTTATCGATGCCTCGTCCACCCAAATACTAACCGTCCATGCCTCGTTACCAAGTAGCTCCTTGCGCACCGAATAACCGATAAGCCCAGGCTCACCCGCCATGTTATTGGCTACGCGCAGGGTGTGGTCATCGAAGGCTGCTCGGTCTTTTTGTGGATCAACTACGACATGCGTAATGACCGCAATCACCTCTGTCCCAGCATTGGCTATGGTGACACCTTTTTTTGCATCAAAACCCGGCCATTGGAACGGCGTTGAAATCGCACATGCCGATAGCCCTGATAAAAGCGTGACGAAAATTGAACGAAGGCCGACTTGACGTAGTAGTAGTTTCATGAGGATGGCTCCTGTTTTTAACCTGAGAAAGGATTTGGTTGACAGCGACAACCAATATAGCAAGTTTTAGTTGACAGCGTCAACAATATTTTTTAATATGGTTGACAGCATCAACTCATAAATCAATTTATAGGAATATATTCATGATTATCAATGGCTTAGTATCAATGATTGCCGCGACTGTGATGATTTTGTCGTCACAAGCGATGGCTCAACCAGTGGCTGGTGGTTTGCCTACAGCAGCTAAACCGATTCATTTAATCGTAAAAGTGAACGGGGCGAATAGCAGTTTGGGTGAAATAGGTTGCTCACTTTTTGATGCTGGCGACGCATTTCCGATGGATGCCAGTCGGGCAAAACAAATCTGGCAGGCGGCAAACGTTGCGGGCGTAAGCTGTCGATTTGAAAAAGTAATGCCTGGCACCTATGCGGTTGCTATCGGCCATGATCTCAACGGCAATAAACGGGTGGACACTAATTTTCTAGGCATACCCAAAGAAGGCTGGGGTGTATCTAACAATATCGTGCCATCGCTCCGCGCACCCAAGTTTGACGAAGCTAAATTTGAGGTCAAAGAAGGTGTACCCACAGAGCTAGAAATCAAGCTCGTTTACTAAGAGGATTCATTATGACAACTCAAAGCGTTAGCCAGCGATATGGCCCTTGGGCGTTGGTCACGGGCGCATCATCAGGCATTGGTCGAGAAATCGCTATTCAGCTTGCCAACAAAAAACTCAATATTATCTTGGTGGGTCGCGATATCACCGCGCTTGATATTACCGCTGCAATGGTGCGCCAAGCTGGTACGCATGCAAAAGTGGTTTGTGCGGACTTTGAGAATAGCGCGGCGGTTTCGAGCGTTATCGCTGCCGCAACTGAGCATGAAGTAGGCTTGTTGGTCCCAGCAGCGGGATTTGGCGAGGGCGGTAGTTTTCTCCACTCAAACTTGTCAGTGCAGCATGCGATGCAGCAAGTTAATATAACGGCCGTGATGGCGCTCACGCATCACTTCGCGAACCAGATGGTGGCGCGTCAGCGTGGTGGCATCATATTTATTTCATCCATGCTCGCGTTTCATGGTGCGCCGTTTTCAGCCAATTACGCCGCAACTAAGGCGTATATCCAATCATTTGGGGAGGCGCTTGCGGTTGAATTAAAACCCAGCGGTATTGATGTGTTGGTCTCTGCACCAGGTCCAACTTCAACCGGCTTTGCTAATCGCGCAAACATGAAAATGGGTAAAACCATGACAGCGTCAGAAGTCGCGTCTGCAACTCTTGCTGCATTGGGTCAAAAATCCAGCGTACTACCGGGAAGTTTGACAAAGTTCTTGCGAGGAGCGTTAATGACATTGCCAAGGGCGTTGCAAATCCGTATCATCGGTAACATTATGAAAGGCTTCGCCCAAAAGCACTAATGTTAACTAATAACAAAGCCGCCCCGTTCGATTTAAAGGATGCGTGTGTTGTTGCTGCGCATGCGGTGATTGCTGAGCACGGAATTGAAAAATTAAGCTTGCGCGATGTAGCGCGCAAGCTTAATGTTTCCCATCAAGCACCATACAAGCACTACCCTAGCAGAGATCATCTCTTGGCTGAAGTTATTCGGCGCTGTTTCAATCGGTTTACAGTTGCGCTAAATGCACGTGAAACGAACACGACTGCAAATGATGATATGCGTTGCCTTGGGAGGCGCTATTTAGATTACGCTCTTAGTAATCCACTGGAGTACCGCCTGATGTTTAACACGCCATGGCCGGATGTCGAAGCCCATCCAGACTTGGTTGTTGACGCTCGTCACTCGTTTAACGTTTTGCGTCTTGCTCTTACCCCACTTTATGTTGAGAAAAATTTAACGCAAGACGATATTGATGCCGATGCCCTATTCGTTTGGGCCTCTATGCATGGTATTGCCACCATCTTGCAAAGCCAGGTAATGGATCATCTCGATGTCAGCCAGAAAGTAATCGAGCGTTCCGCCGCTCATGTGATGCAAATGATTGATCGCGCACTCAATGTGCGGGAAATTGTCGCTGTCGCTGAGTCAGCCATGCCGCCGCCCGACTAGCGCCCAAAATCGAAAGTTAAGAACCAATAAAATATACCTGAAAATACCCTATTTTAGGGCATCTTCAGGCATATATCTAAGATAGTTTTCTATGAAAAAAACGCCTTCACCTTATCCATAAAGCCTTTGGCTTTTGGATTGTGACGGTCGCCGTCTTTCTGGTTTATTTCTTCTAGCTCGCGCAATATTTCTTTTTGTCTATCGGTTAGGCGCACGGGGGTTTCTACTACCACGTGGCACATTAAATCACCCGACGTGCTGGAGCGAATGGGTTTGATGCCTTTGCCACGAAGTCTAAATACTTGCCCCGATTGGGTTTCGGCTGGTACTTTAATGCTGGCTTCGCCATCAAGTGTGGGGATGCGAATTTCGCCACCAAGCGCTGCTTGGGAAAAGCTAATGGGCATTTCGCAATGGAGGTCGGCACCTTCACGTTGGAATACATTGTGCGGCTTGAGTTGCACCACAACATAGAGGTCACCCGTTGGCCCGCCGCCCACACCGGCTTCGCCTTCGCCGGTTAAGCGAATACGATCACCTTCATCCACACCGGCAGGTATTTTTACCGACAGAGTTTTGTGATTTTTTACGCGCCCAGCACCATTGCAAACACGGCAGGGGTCAACAATGATTTGCCCTGAACCGTGGCAGGTTGGGCAGGTTTGCTGGATGGAAAAAAAGCCTTGCTGGACGCGCACTTGGCCTTGGCCGCCGCAGGTGCCACAGGATTTTTTGGATGTACCCGGCTTGGCACCTGTGCCCTTACAGGCAGTGCACTCATCCATTGACGGGATGCGGATTTTAGTTTCTGTTCCACGCGCTGCTTGCTCTAGGGTAATTTCTAAGTTGTAGCGTAAATCAGCGCCGCGATAAACGCCGCTACGTCCGCCACCACCACGGCCACCGCCAAAAATATCACCAAAAATATCGCCGAACGCATCGCCAAAGCCACCAAAGCCCTGACCACCACCACCGGCATTTTGGCTTACGCCAGCGTGGCCGTGGGCATCATAGGCGCGGCGCTTATCCGGCTCGGAGAGCATCTCATAGGCTTCTTTGGCTTCCTTGAATTTATCTTCCGATTCCTTGGAATCAGGATTCCGGTCTGGATGATATTTCATGGCGAGCTTGCGATAGGATTTTTTAATTTCCTCATCGTTAGCATCGCGGTTAACACCCAAAACTTCGTAATAATCGCGTTTTTTGTTGGACATGACTTAGAACCTTACTTTAGAACTTTGGGACGATAAAAATACAAAAACCGCGTACAGGCATAAAACCTGTACTCGGTATTGTGTGGTGTTATGTGTTGGCGATATAGTGAGTGGTTACTTCTTGTCTTTTACTTCGGTGAACTCAGCATCCACTACGTTGCCCATATCTTTTTCTTTGGCTTCTGCGTTAGCACCAGAACCTTGCCCAGGTCCTGCACCACCACCCATGCCGCCCATACCACCAGCAGGGCCCGCTCCTGATCCCGCTGCGCCGCCAGCACCTTCTTTAGCGGCCATATCGGCATACATTTTCTCGCTGAGCTTTTGTGATGCAGTAGCAAGCGCTTCGGTTTTGGCTTCAATTTCCGCTTTGTCGTTGCCTTTTAACGCTTCTTCCAAAGCGGCACTGGCCTTTTCAATCGATTCTTTTTCCGCTGCTTCAATCTTGTCGCCATAGTCGGCTAGTGATTTTTTGGTAGTGTGTACTAACTGATCACCCGTGTTGCGTGCTGTAACCAACTCAATAGCTTTCTTGTCTTCATCAGCATTTGCTTCTGCATCTTTTACCATGCGTTGAATTTCTTCTTCAGTCAATCCAGAATTAGCCTTGATGGTGATTTTGTTTTCTTTGCCAGTAGCTTTATCACGTGCCGAAACATGCATGATGCCGTTCGCGTCAATATCAAAAGTCACTTCAATTTGTGGCGTACCGCGCTGCGAAGTTGGAATGCCTTCAAGATTAAATTGACCTAGCGATTTATTGCCAGACGCTAATTCGCGCTCGCCTTGCAGTACGTGAATCGTCACTGCTGATTGGTTATCCTCAGCGGTAGAGAACACTTGGCTCGCCTTTGTTGGCACCGTGGTGTTTTTCTTAATCAGCTTGGTAGAAACACCGCCCAAGGTTTCGATACCGAGAGATAACGGCGTTACGTCTAGCAATAGCACGTCTTTTACGTCGCCTTTAAGTACGCCACCTTGAATTGCTGCGCCAACGGCCACGGCTTCATCAGGGTTCACGTCTTTACGCGGCTCACGCTTAAAGATGTCTTTTACTTTTTCCTGCACTTTTGGCATACGGGTTTGCCCGCCGACCAAAATCACATCGGAGATATCATCGGTGCTCACGCCCGCATCTTTAATAGCAGTTAAGCAAGGCTGAATAGTGCGCTCAATCAGTTCATCAACCAAAGCTTCAAACTTAGCGCGTGTTAACTTCACGGCCAAGTGTTTTGGGCCGCTTGCATCTGCCGTGATATAGGGCAAATTTACCTCGGTTTGCTGGGCAGAAGAAAGCTCAATTTTGGCTTTTTCAGCAGCTTCTTTTAAGCGCTGTAAGGCCAATACATCTTTGCGTAAATCAACGCCAGAATCTTTCTTAAATTCCTCGCACAGATATTCCATCAAGCGTTGGTCAAAATCTTCACCACCTAGGAAGGTATCACCGTTGGTGGAGAGTACTTCAAACTGATGCTCGCCATCCACAGAGGCAATTTCAATAATTGAAATATCAAACGTGCCACCACCTAAGTCGTAAACCGCAATTTTACGGTCGCCTTCTTTTTTGTCCATACCAAACGCTAAAGCTGCCGCAGTTGGCTCATTAATGATGCGCTTGACATCAAGGCCAGCAATACGGCCTGCGTCTTTAGTGGCCTGGCGCTGCGAATCGTTAAAGTAAGCAGGCACGGTGATCACGGCCTCAGTCACTTCTTCGCCCAAATAGTCTTCAGCGGTTTTCTTCATTTTGCGCAAAACTTCAGACGAAATTTGCGGCGGTGCCATACGCTTGCCTTGGGCTTCTACCCAAGCATCACCGTTGTCGTTCTTCAAGATTTTGTAAGGCATCATATTGATGTCTTTTTGTACTTCTTTTTCTTCAAAGCGACGACCAATAAGGCGCTTCACCGCGAACAGAGTGTTCTTTGGGTTGGTTACGGCTTGACGTTTTGCCGCCGCGCCGACCAATACCTCGCCATCGTCCTGATAGGCCACGATAGATGGTGTGGTGCGTGCGCCTTCAGCATTTTCAATCACTTTTGGTACGCCGCCTTCCATAATGGCAACGCAAGAGTTGGTGGTGCCTAAGTCAATACCAATAATTCTTCCCATGATGTACTCCTTTTTAAATTCAAAAAATTAAAAACTGCTTATAGATTTATATGTAGGGCAGTGGAATAAATTTCAACTGCACAATTTATGGTGTGGTGATAATTTATAGTGGTTTAGCTGATGGATTCTGGGTCAGAGCTGGCTTCCACGACTGTCCGTGCTTTAGCTACGGTCACTAACGCTGGGCGCAGCACACGATCGTGCAACATATAGCCTTTTTGCATCACACCTACGACTGAATTTACCGGCGCATCTGATTCCAATGCGGCAATCGACTGATGCTTAGTAGGATCAAATTTTTGACCCTCTGGGCTTTCTTCGCGGATTGAGAATTTATCGAACACCTGCCCTAATTGACGCAAGGTAATTTCCACGCCGCTTTTGAAGGTTTCAACGGAGGCATTTTCCACTATTAATGCCGCATCCAGACTGTCTTTCACGGCCAGCAGCGATTCGGCAATTTTTTCAACGCCAAATTTTTGCGCTTTCAGTACATCTTCAGCTGAACGGCGACGAATATTGTCGGTTTCGGCTTTTGCGCGCACAAACTGATCGTAGTTTTCCTGTGCTTTGCCATTAGCAGCAGCCAACAACTGTTCCAATTCTGCAACACGAACAGCGGGGTCGTTTGACACAGTTTCGACACCTTCGGGTGACGTGCCAGAATTGTCTGCAGCGTTTGCAGCCATTTCGGCATTAGCCTCATCGGCTGTATTTTTGTTTTGGTCGGACATAAGATTCTCCATCGATGATTTTTTAGATCGGTACGGTAATAATTGTGACGAATTGCGCAATTGCAAGTGGTTTTTAAAGCGTAAAAGTGACTGCCGAAACAAGCGCGACACTGAACGGGACAAAAGTGATAGAGATGTAAAAATATTCTTCAACTGGCTGATATTGGGGCGGCTTGACGTTTTTCAACCGGAATTTAACCTTAAGGGTTTCCCTAAAGCGCGTTAAGGAAAGTTCATATTATAAATGGTGGGAAGGAGTAGGATTTGCATCGCAGCTAGTTCTGGGGTGCGTTTTTTAGCACAGCGTTCACTTCTTGTTTGTTGACAGCAAACGCGATGGAAGCCAAGTAGACTCCGCCTCCGATACGATCAAGAAATGGCATAAACAAGGGTTAGGGATCAAATCGGTTGGTTTCAAAAACATAAGAAATTGTATTTGCGGTACCTGAAATAATCAGGCCATTAAATTATTTTAATAATTACACCAAAGGGAAAAATCATGAGTATTCCAAAGTTTTCTAAGCTTGCCATCGCTGTTAGCGCGTCAGTAATGAGTGCTGTGAGCTTTGCGCAAACCGCTGGCGCACCGGCTGATGCCAAAGCAGGCGAATGTTATGCCAACGTTGTTATTCCGGCTAAATATGAAACCGTGACTGAGCAAATTTTGCGTGCTGCAGCGTCCAAGCGTACCGAAATTATTCCCGCAAAAATGGGTGTGGTTACTGAGCAAGAGCTTGTGGCTCCCGCAACCAAGCGCATGGAAATCGTACCAGCAACATTTAAAACCTTGACTGAAGAAGTGATAGTGGTGCCCGCAACAAAGCGTTTTGTAAATGTGCCCGCCACCTTCAAAACAATTACCGAACAAGTTGAAGTGGTAGCGGCTGGCAAGCGCGCTGTATCCGTTGCCGCCACAATGAAGCCAGTGACAGAGCAAGTAGAAATAACACCGGCTTCCAAGCGTTTTGAAAACGTTGCCGCCGCCTTCAAAACGGTGACAGAGCAGGTTGAAGTAGCACCAGCGTCTAAACGGGCGGTGCAAGTACCAGCAACGTATAAAAACGTATCCGAAGAAGTTGAAGTCACACCTGCAACCAAACGTGCTGTGCAAGTTGCCGCCACCTTTAAAACGGTGACCGAGCAAGTAGAAATTACGCCAGCTTCAAAGCGTGCTGTGCCGGTAGCACCAACATTTAAAACCGTTTCTGAGCAAGTAGAAGTGCGGCCAGCAACTAAAGTAGCTAAAACGGTTCCTGCCATATTTAAAGCCGTGACTGAACAAGTATTAGTGCAACCAGCAACCACGCGCTATGAGGCCATTCCGGCAACGTTTAAAACGGTTGAAGAGCAAGAGTTGGTAACACCAGCCACTAAGCGCGGTGAAATTATTCCCGCTACTTACAAAAACACTACAGAGCAGATTGAAGTTAAAGCGGCATCTAAGCGCATTGAAGTTATTCCCGCCACGTATAAAGATGTGGCCGAGCAAGTGGAACTACGCGCGGCGTCTAAGCGCATTGAAGTGATTCCAGCCACCTACAAGACTGTGACTGAGCAAGTTGAAGATCGTCCTGCTTCACGCCGCTTGGAAGTGATTCCCGCCACGTATAAAAATGTAACGGAACAAATTGAAGTGCGCCCAGCTTCTGTGCGTTACGAGCCAATCCCCTTGTTTTACAAAACGGTATCGGAACAAGTAGAAAGCCGTCCAGCGGCGAAACGGATTGAAGCGATTCAAGCGACTTATAAAACCGTGACTGAACAAGTGTTGGTACGTGCTGCTAGCTCACGCATTGAAGTAACGCCAGAGGTGTACGAAACCGTTACTGAACAAATTAAAATTAGCGATGCGTCCACCGAATGGAAACGCGGTAGCGCATGGCTATCGCGTGCCACTAAAGTAACGAGCGTAGCTGACTACCAAACTACCGGCGGTACTAAAGCAAAAGCAATTGCTCGTGCTGCTGCTCGTGCTGCCGCCTTAGCCACTTCAAAAGCCGCTAAAGCCAAAGCCGCTGCTGCGTTAAAAGCGGGTAAAGCTGATGCCGAAGCCGAGGCGGAAGCCAAAGCAGCCGCCGCAGCCGTTGCCAGCCTGAGCGATGTTTCTGGTGGTGATGACATCATGTGTCTGGTAGAAATTCCAGCGCAATACCAAACCGTGACCAAGCGCGTATTAAAAACCGCCGCAGCGTCTCGCGAAGTTGCTGTTGCTGCTGAATACGCCACAGTATCGAAGCAGGTGGTAGATCAAGCTGCGTCATCGCGCGAAATCGATATTCCAGCCCAGTACACCACAGTCACGCGTCAGGTACTTGATTTAGAAGCCCTGCGCACCCGTGGTTACAAAGTGACCGCTGAAGGTGTGGTAACTGCAGGCCCCAATGGCGAGCGTATTGTTCCAGCATCCACCTTGGCTTCTTCGGGCGTGGTGATGGGGCAATTAGCTGCAGGCAAGACCATGAAGCGCAACGCCAAAGGTAAAATGGTCGCCGTGGCCGATGGTGAAGTGAGAGCAACTGCAACCTCATCTGCCATAGGTGACAAAGCATCTGCGGCTGATGTTGCGGCCGCATCGTCCACCGGCGCAGGTAAAGCGGTAGGTTATTTGCGTGAATTTGCGATTCCTGCAGAATTCCGTACCGCCACCCGTCGCGTTGTCGATGTTGAAGCCACTACCCGTGAAATCATTATTCCGGCAACGTTCAGAACAGTGAGCCGTCAGGTTATTGATACGCCAGCCGCAACGCGCGAAGTTGATATTGCCGCGCAATTTAAAACTGTTTCGCGTCGCGTAATTGACACTCCAGCGGCAACGCGTGAAATTGCGATTCCAGCCGAATACAAAACAGTAACGCGCCGCATCGTTGATGTAGCGGCGAGCCGCCGTGATATCGACGTGCCAGCGGTTTATCGTACCGTAAAGCGGACGGTGGTGGATACGCCAGCTTCACAGCGCGAAATCGCTGTACCGGCCGTGTACAAAACCGTATCGCGTCAAGTTGTGGATACACCAGCATCTACTAGCTACACCGAAATTCCAGCGGTGTACCAAACCGTATCGCGTCAAGTGATTGATACACCAGCCAGCACCACGGATGTTGAAGTACCGGCAGTGTATAAAACTGTAGCCCGCCAAGTAGTGGATACACCAGCATCAGTAAGTTATGTTGATGTACCGGCAGTGTACAAAACCGTTAGCCGTTCTGTTGTAGCTACACCAGCAACAGTAAGTTATGTTGAAGTGCCAGCGGTGTACCGCACCGTAGCCCGTCAAGTAGTTGATACACCAGCGGCAGTACGCGAAATTGATGTGCCAGCCGTGTACAAAACAGTAACACGCATGGTAGTTGATAAGCCTGGTAGTGCATCAGAAGTTGAAGTTCCAGCCGTGTTTAAAACAGTGGCACGCACTGTGGTTGACACACCAGCAACCACCCGCGAAATTGAAGTGCCAGCCGTAACGCGCACCGTAACCCGCAAAGTGATTGATACCCCAGCAACAGTGCGTGAAGTGGACGTGCCAGCGGTGTATCGCACCATTAGCGTAAGCAAAGTAGTTGAAGAAGCCAAAGCCAATGTGTCGGATATTCCAGCACAATACGCCACCACTTCTAAGACGGTGAAAGTTACGGATGCGCGTTTTGAAACACGCTCAATCTTGTGCGAAACCAACGCCACCCAAGGCCGCATCAAAGAAATTCAGTTAGCCCTAAAAGGCGCTGGCTTTGACCCAGGCCCGATTGACGGCATCATTAGCGTCAAAACCATGGCGGCGGTGAATGCATTCCAAAAATCAAAAGGCTTGCCAATTGACCAGTACCTAAACATTGAAACTGTGAAGGCACTAGGCGTTAATCCGGCTTAAGTTATTTGGATGGGCAGCGGTTGGTAATCATTGCGCCCCAAAGTAAAAAACCCCACTGCAAGGTGGGGTTTTTTTATGGGTGGTGGGGTTGGCTGCGGTTAGGGTGCTGAAATTGTTACGCAGGTATCTTATGGGATTGCGTAGGTATTGTAGGGGCACGGCATGCCGTGCCCGTACGATGCTTGCTGTGGCACGGTGGGTGAATAATATTTTGGCGGTGTGCTCCTGCCACGTTGGCTGGGCGAAAGATTTTTCGTCCCCTCGGTTGCGGTGGCGACACTTGGTACGGTTACGGCATGCGTACGGTGTTGTAGGGGCGAATAATCATTCGCCCTTTTGGAATTGCCGTGCTGCATGGGTTTTCTACCCCCTCCCTAAACTCCCGCTAAACCCTCCTGCCAATAAACAAAAACGCCTCATCAATCATCGCTAACGCCGCACCTTCGGTAATGCCTAAAATATGGACGAGTTGGTGGTCGGTGGTGGTGGTTTGGTAGAGGTGGCGGATTAGTTTTCTTTTGCTTAGCGTGAAGGCGCGGAGCTTTAGGATGTCGTCGATTTGATGGGCGGCTTTTTCGTCGATGCTGGGGTAGGGTTCATCGTCTGGGGCTGGGGTGGATGCGGTGATGCGGCTTAGGGTGCTGGGGTGCAGGCGCGGTTTATTTTGATCGGTGCTAGTGGCCTATGCAGCCCCATTTTGCAGCGCCGCATCTACGCGCGGGTGCTGGTGAATGGCGCGGCTCACGGTGATGGCTGGGATATAGCTCGTTCGTTAGTCAAGAATTGGATGGTCTAGATTAACTGAGTCTAGCGTCTGCCGGAAAGGGTGAAATCCTGACGATGCACCCTTAAATTGCGATTTAAAGTGAATTAAAACCACATTTTAGTTTTTCATTAACTACATTCGCCCACCTTCACAGCCTGAATACTCACTCATAATTTAAGTCACATTTGCGCTGCAGACCGCATTAACCGCCAAAATCACACGAAACTCACTTTTAATTCTCTACAACCATTGTTTTCACGATATATATTTGCTCATTCACTTCGTTTGCCACTTGCATGTTGGAAAGTTTTCGGATAGGATCATATAAATAGAAAAAGCCAAAACCCCTGTCAAGAAATTTTGGCTTTTTTAGTACTCATACAAATACAGTACTTGGATTTACGCTCCTCTAAAGTGGGGGCACCAAGTTTTTTGCTTTTAACCCTTGGAAAGGTAAGCAATGCCTATATTAAGTCAGCACAACGCTTTTGTCAAGCAACAGATAGCCTACTACGACCACATGGCTGGCAAGTTCCGAACTCAGCCTGATAGACAAAAGTTGTATACAAACGTCGCAACAAAGTTGCGAGCCTTGCTTGACGACATGGAAAATGGAGCGCCGGAAGGTCTTGGTGTTGTCCAAAGCTCTATCGGTGCGCCAAAACAATCTAAAGATTACGCCACGTTCTCCGAGAAATTGCCCGCTAACTTCTTTGCAAATCCATTAGCGCTCGCACCGGCTGACTATGATGGTCTGGAAAAGGATTTACTAAGCGAGTTGAACATTACAGAAGGAGATAAATTAGATTTGGTTATTGTCGATCTAATAAATGCTGCTGGGGGAATGCTTATTCTAGACAAAATCATTATCGGCTTATTTCATCTAACAGGCGAAAAGCATCAGCGCGTTTCAATGACGGCCAGACTGTATCGAATGTCTAAGAAGAACCTTGTTTACAGTGTGCCCAAGAGAAAAGGCGTCTACACGACCAATGTCCCTGATTCGGATCAACAAAGCTTATTTGATGATTTAACAAGTGTAGGAGACAAGAAATGAGGCTCTAATACTGTGGCCGGGTTAGTCAACGCCATCGACGCCTGCGCCCCAATGGAAAACCCCCCGATAGGTTTTGTCTTTGCCGGAAAGACCTACAAGGGGGCGGTATGGCATTGTTTACTTCAAGTGGGCTGCGTAAGGTCGCCGCTGCGGATTCCTACCCTGCCAGCGTGGGGCTCATCTCCCCAGCAGTCCACCTTTTTTTATATCAAAATCAGAAAGAGTATATTACCATGGCTTCAAAGCAACCTCCAAAACCCCCCGTAACTAGCCTTCGGGGGCGCGATGCGCGAACCGGGCTTTTCATTCCGGTAGATGTTGCCCGGAATCGCCCGAGCACAGCAGTTGTAGAACGTATACCACTTCCAGGCAAGGCTCCAAAGTAATTAGCTTGGTTGTAGGACTGTCATTTTAATGATAGCCCGCGCGGGGATCGTAAGGTCTCCGCATCCTTGCATCATAGTGTCCCCGTTCTTTTCGCCGCCGATGTGCGGTACGATGACTTTGCAAGTTTTGTTTTCAGATAGTAACCAACCGACAGACTGACAATAAAGCGGTTCTGCTGCTTGCCTAAGCATTTCCGCTGTTTGCCAACCCCTGCCAGAATGAGAATCTAGCCACTCAATAAGTACAAGTCTCGCCACGGTCTGCATATAATAGTCTTTCTGCAAGTTGCTCTAAAGAAATCGTCTCTTCTATCTAACTTGCTCAAAGTGTTTGTACCCAACCAATTAGTAAATTTTTTTGCACGGTCTACCCCAATACTGTTCGTTTAGTTAAATTTAGCGAATTTATGCTTCGGGTTTAGTGGTGCCGGTTTTAGTAATGCAACCGTGCAATCAGGCTCAGTCGTTTTACGCTTTTTATGGTCATAGCTTGGGTAGGGCGAATTGCGTCGCT
>JANMDR010000036.1:0-6031 GCA_031376425.1 Betaproteobacteria bacterium | reverse complement strand
AATCTAAGGCGGCCTGCCGGTTATTGTTTGTGGTGACAGCTTCGTTTGGTGCTAAGTTACGTTTCATGTGGGCTCCTTGATTTAAATCTATGGGAGCCTAACAAAAAAATCAATCTACACAAAATTCTTTACACCCTCGCGCATCTACATAAATAAATGCGTAGTCTTCACTACTAGTTTCAATTAAATGCAGCGCATTGGGTTCTATTAACGCACTACGGCATACCCTAAATCCCTTGGTAGGATCACGTGCATCAAGGGCAACACGCAAGGGCGAAGTTAATGCCAGCGCCAGCACAGCAACCGCATTACGATGTGCAGCCAACTGCAAGCCTGGGCCAATATACATAGCGCGTATGCCCCAGCTCACTAACATTGCGGGCTGCAAACTCATATTCTTATCCTTTTAAAAATAGCTCGTTTTTGAAAGCTTCACGCGGCTAGTTACACTATTATCGTGCTTACCCAAAAGCGCCAATCTACGCGCGTTGGCTGCAAATCACAATACCAAGTTGCACAGCGATTCATGCAGCAGCAATTTGGTTTTTGGCTAATTCAAAAAATTTAGGAGGATCATACGATGTTAGTCAAATGTTGCTGGGCCATATTGGCGCTCATTCATGCCTTGCCTGCGATTGCATTTTTTTGGCCGTCGTTACTCACCAAGTTGTATAACGCACAGCCTGATTCCGCCGCATATCTATTGTTACACCATCGCGCCGCTTTGTTTGTTGGTGTTTTTGTTGCGTGTATATGGGCAATGTTGGAGCCAAAATCGCGTCCGCTTGCAGCCGCTATTGTAAGCATCAGCTTGATATCGTTTCTTGGCCTATATACGTACGGCGGAATGCCAAACAATTTGCGCTTAATTGCTATTGCCGACTTGGTCGCGCTGCCATTTTTCGCCACCATTGCTTGGCACGCATTTAAGGAGAGTTGAGAGGAATATCAATCACACATAAGATCACGCAGCGAGCAACGCCTTTAGGCAAGCATATTTTGCACTAGAATTACATCTTTGCTATGCCCTCCCCTACAAGGCTTTTGCTTATGGAATCAGTGCCTACTGCTTTTTCTGGCTGCATCGCATTCATGCGCTTAATTCGCGCGGTGTGTTGGCTCGCGATGGTAGCATTCCCAATTGCAAGTACCTCAGCTTACGGCAACACCAAACCCCAATTGGCCGCACTTGCTGATGCGCTGGCTAGGCTTGACCATCAGGCGATAACGCGTGCTGTTGCTGTCATAAATGAAAGTGCTGCTGCGCGGCAAGGTGTGCCCGAAGTGGCGGATCAATTCACGCGAATTCCATTTAACACAACTGTGCTCACCAACGCGGAGGCATTGGCTAGCGCAGCTACAATTGCTGCACAAATTGAACGCGGCCGGTGGTGGCGCATTGGGCTCGATCCTACTCAGCTGTCGCACCCGCTACGCGAACCAGCATCAGCAATCATCGGGCTATTGGCGTTATCACGAGCGCTGCAGCCGAAAAATACACTACACACTACGGCACAAGATGCTTACATCAACGCAGCACGTGAAGCGGGTAATTTTTTAGTGTGGGCGCAATCGCAAGCAGGCGCGGGGTTGTACCCTTTTCCGGCATTTAAGGGCAACACGAATCAAGCGGCATTTCGCGCTATGAAAGGTCGGCTTTCACGGATTGAAAAAAACGGCCTCAACCATCACTTTAAAAACGGTTGGCTGGTGGAGGACTTTTTTGACGGCGACAATAGCGGTGGCCTGCAGTTTGATAACGGTGAATGTGGCATTGCCATGTTTGCGTTGTACGAAGCTACGCAAGATAAAAAATACCTAGATTCCGCACTGCGCGCAGCCGAGTGGGCGGCGCGTCGGTCACTGGTGACAAACTGGAATTACAACAGCTTCAGCGTTCGTCTTTTAGCACGCGCCTATCTGGTGACGGGTAACCCGCTCTTTCTTGAAAGGGCGACGCAAAAAGCATTGCTGGGTGTTATTCCTGGACAATTAGTTTCCGGTGAGAACAAGGGCCGATGGGGTGATGCGCACAACGCACGCCCAACCTATCACTACATTATGATGGATGGTTTATGCGAGTTAGTGGCCGCAATGCGTCAAGCAAAACTGGATAAGGGCGACGCATATAACAAGATCATCAATGCCTTGCGGCTTGGCCTCATGGCGCGTAATCCCGACTTTGCGCCGAATGGCAAGGGCGCACCCACCAAGGAAACTGCCATGATTGCCCTGCTGAATATCAATAATGTATTTGCGGGCGATGTCGAATAGCTGAAGTTAACGCAATCGCACGAGGCGTTTGAGGGCTTAGGCAAGCTCATTTCCGCACAATATCGACGCGGGGTGGCACCATTGGCACCCGGCGCATGGGGATTGTGGGTAGAACATTTGCTGAAGCGTTAGCTTAGGTTGGATGGTTACAGTAGGTTCATTTAACGTGCGATATTTTTCAATGCTTCTCGCACTGAAAGTGATGATAATTTTTCGCGGTTAGTATCCACAAACGTTTGTACTGCCACAGCGTTTGACCACGCATAATCCCGCAACGCCCAGCCGATAGCTTTGCGAATAAAAAATTCATCGTTATGCGCATGAGCTAAACATAGCTTGAATAGCACTGCTTCATCCGTCATGCTGCCCCATGCGTTTTGGTGCAGAATCGCCAAACGATTTGCCCAAAATGACGCGTGCGTACTCCATGCCCACACCACATTGCGCTCTGCTACATTGTGCAGCAGCACGGTGCTGGCAACATTCGCCAAGCCATCAACGCTATCCCACCAGCTATTTTTTAGCGCCAACTCTTCGATGAGTACAAGAGTGCTTGAAGCCTCAAGTTTCTTAGCTACTGCCGCGAGTAAATCAACCGCAATATAATGATATTCACGTTCCTTGCGCCGCCACAACGCACGCGCAATACCGTGTACCAAATTAACTTCTGGCTTTGGAATATGCTTCACCGCTGCACGTCGGGCCGGTGCAGGAATGCCCAGAAACACAAAGTGATTTTTCATGTAGGCCGCCATGGCAACTGCTCGCTCAGCATCACTAAGCGGAATGAGGGCAGCTTCAAAAGCATTGACGTAATGGCTAACGTTAGCTTTAGCAGTAGTCATCGCAGTCCTTCCTTCGTAAGCGCTAGACATAAAGATTACGTGAGTAAATTGCCTGTCATTTAGTTTTTCAACAGCGCTGCAAAATCTGCATCTAAGCGCATCTGCGCGGCACTAATTTGCACGGTTTTATCGCTAATCCATTTGCTTTGATTCGCCACACGCGCCTGCGCCGATGCGAGCATCAATTTCATTTCCGACGGTTGTGGGCCACCTTGGGTTTTGCGATTATTGACGATGGTAGTGGGGTTTAGGGTAGTACGAAATTGCGCTTCACTTAATGGAAAAGTTTGCGGATAGGCACTGCCCTTCACCGCTTCTGCATAGATGCGTTGGGCTTGCGCGTAGGGAAAATCAGCAGGCTTTAGATCATTAGTTTTGGCGTGGGTTACCACTTCAGATGCAAAGTGATGCCCTACGCGAAACGGTACTTTGTATTGGCTCATGAGTACATCGGCAAGCTCTTGCGATGCCGTCCAATCACTATTCAACTCCTCTAACGCGCGTGCTGGGTAAACGACCAAACCATCCAAAATATTATTAAAATCGCGTAGCACTGTTTTAGCATTTTCTAGCATGGCACGATTGAGCTTATGGTTTTTGCCATCTTCCATCCCGGGCGGAAGATTATGCGCGCGCAAGATAGGTGCCATAGAGAGCGCTATCAAATTTGATGCTGCGGACCGTGTGGTATTCAGCACACCCGGGTTACGCTTTTGTGGCATCGCGCTCGACGCATAAGTTCTGCGGGTTTCCAATAAAATCCACGGGCGCGGCTGTGCGTATTGCACCATGACATCTTCAATATAAGCGCCAATGTGCAGCGAAATACTCATCAATATGCCCGCCACTTCCACCGGTTCATCAACCGAAGAAATTTGGCCTGCATCATAGGCATTTTCCACAATGGCTGCAAAGCCAAGATATTCCGCCATTCGCGCCCGATTAAGCGGCCAGCTTGTCCCGTTTAGCACTGTAGTACCCATAGCAGATCGGTCAATACGCGCATAGACTTCACGCAAGCGTTGCGCGTCACGATCAAACCCCGCAGCGTGCCCTAACAAATAATGCCCATAACTATTAGGCTGTGCGGCAACACCATTCGTGTAGTTTGGAACGATGGTGTTCACGTGCTCACCCGCCAAGGTAACTAACTTTTGCGATACTTTGTTAAGCTCAACTGCCATGCTCAACAAATCATCTTTTAGCATGGCTGCACGATAAGTGGCAAATATGTCTTGGCTAGACCGCCCCGCATGCAACGCCGTTACATCTTGATCTGCCGCCTCAATCAACAGCGGCTCCAAAGCAATGTAAGTCGAAGGCCTCTTACTTGAAGTGCCAGCTGACTTTGCGCCGTTTTCAATCACCTTAGCGATTGCTGCAGCTACTTTGGGGGCTAAAACCCTATCTAACAACCCCTCTTGCGAATTGATCACCGCAGAAGCTTTATTAATTTGCCCCATCCAATAAAATTCATCACGCGGATTTGGTACCTGTGCAAAAACGCCACCAACATTGATAACAGCAATCAAAGGCACACAAATAAGTTGAATAACTTTACGCATAACATTGCCTTGAGTTGAGGGGTTGCGGCAATCATACAAGATTAGCGATTACACATCTCAAAAATGTGGTTCCAACTGGAGTTGGAGGCGTGTCAACGGTAGGCGAACCAAGCTATAGACGAAAAAAAAGCACTTCGATTTCTCGTAAGTGCTTAATTTCCAATAACTAAATTCTGGCTCCCCGACCTGGACTCGAACCCGGGACCTGCGGATTAACAGTATTCGGGTTGCATCATATCCACACCTTCTTAATTGTTCCCAATAGCTTGATTTGTTAGCAAAAACCAGAGAAACGTGGTCAGCCTTAGTTCTGCGGAATTCTGGTATTTTGTGTAATTTTCTGGGCGCGATTACACAGGAATTACACTGGCATTTTACTGACCAAACCGCTTAGTCAATGCGTGATCAACAGCACTTGTCATTGGAATTCAAACATGCTGACGGTTTATGTCGGCTCAAGTCTGAGCTAATTCTTCAATGCCATTGCCCAAAATTCAGGTTTGACAGATACTCTCGGTTTGGCATACCGGTTTGGCATACAAATGCCGTACTCAAATTTCGTTCATCACCTGGAAAGTATCTCTTTTAAATGGCCAACCCGAATCTCTCTTCCTTCATCTGGTCAGTCGCCGATCTGCTGCGCGGTGACTATAAGCAATCCGAATACGGCAAGGTCATTCTCCCGTTCACCGTGCTGCGCCGTCTTGATTGCGTGCTGGAAGCCACCAAGCCCGCTGTGCTGGCCGAAAAGGAAAAGCGCGAAAAAGCCGGGCTGAATCCCGAGCCTTTTCTACTGAAGACATCCGGCCAGCTCTTCTACAACACCTCGCCACTTGACCTGAAGAACCTCATGGGCGACCAGGATCACATCGGCGAAAACCTGCGCGCCTACATGCAGGCGTTCTCGCCCGCCGTGCGCGATATTTTCGAGGGCTTCGAGTTTCACACCCAGATCGACAAGCTCGCCAAGTCCGGGCTGCTCTACCTCGTCAGCGAGAAGTTCGCCAACATCGACCTACACCCCGATGTCGTCAGCAATGATGAGATGGGCACGGTGTTCGAGGAGCTGATCCGCAAGTTCGCCGAGCTGTCCAACGAGACCGCCGGGGAGCACTTCACCCCGCGCGAGGTGATCCGCTTCATGGTGAATCTGTTGTTCATCGAGGACGACCAAGCGCTGACCAAGCCCGGCGTGGTGCGCTCGCTCTGGACTTACCCCGTTTCCACGGACACATAGCTACTTCTTGGGTTTAGTTTCGCATGAACGGTATGCACTGGTTGATTCTTGACGATTCAGGGTTATCCACGGCGCTCGCCTGTGGACAAGACGACTGGCTCCTCAATAAG
>JANMDR010000033.1:0-34324 GCA_031376425.1 Betaproteobacteria bacterium | reverse complement strand
CTTATTGAGGAGCCAGTCGTCTTGTCCACAGGCGAGCGCCGTGGATAACCCTGAATCGTCAAGAATCAACCAGTGCATACCGTTCATGCGAAACTAAACCCAAGAAGTAGCTATGTGTCCGTGGAAACGGGGTAAGTCCAGGTAGAACTCCTCGTTCAGGTCGCCCTGTCGCATCGCGGCCCAGCGTCTTTCTTTCTGGACATAACGGGTCGGGCTCGACTCGCTAGCCTGCGACACCAATGCAACGAAAAGGCTGCTGCGTAACTTGATGGCGGACTCCAGCTTTTCGTCGTAGAGTTGACCTGCCTGTAGGTGTCGGCGATCGAGCCAGATCGGTACGCCCTCGGCATGCAGCGCTCGCGCCACGTCTAGGGCAATAGGCAGGTCTTCGTTGGCGTAGGAAATGAATACTGCCCCAATCGGCATTTCAGCTGGGAGTGACTCAAGGAATCTCTTATCGTCTAATTCAACGCCAAAAGTTTGTTGCCAACGTTGAAACAGTTCGTTAACGAATTCGATGGGGTTTCCGGCTACAAGACGCGTGGTGTGCACGGCTTGGTCAAAATAGAGGACTGTTGACTGGCTTAGTGATGGGCTGTCATCTGCTATGTATTCGCCGATTTGGTCACGGCTGCGACTACTCAGGCGCTCACCACGAACCACGCGCAGCAGAAAGCGCACCGTCCAGTCATCGGCTGGTGCGCCAAGAAAAAGCAAGCTCCGTTCTTTTAATGCGGAAAACAGGTTTTTCAGTTGGTCTGAGTGTTCCAGCAAGCCGCAAACGAACTCCATGAGGTCTTCTTCCCACACCGCGAAGTCACGGCACAGGTGGTTGTCTCTGTCACCTAGCAATTGGTACAGGCAGGTTTCAGGCCCGCGCATGCGGCTTGAGGGCAGGTCACATCGCTCCGGCGGTTCGTTGGGGTGGAAGGCCTTGTGGTGCTTGGTAGTGTCGAATGCCGGGCGATGTTGCTTTAAGGCATTGAGCATGAAGTGATCCGGCGTTGTACCCAAATATAGTGGAAAACTACGAATACGAGCTAACTGGTTCAACGCCGCTGGGCCGGCACTCAACTCGGCAATATCCGATTTCTCAACAGCTTTTAGCAAAGCACGCATTTCGCGGTAGACCCGACTGCGCTCTTGCCCTGACAGAATGTGGCTTGCCGCCACTTGCGCGGTAGTTGTGAAAGTCTCGGGGGCAGCAAGACCAAGTTCAGTAGCGAGGCGCGGAGCAAGCGCCGAGTAAAGCGGACGGGTTACGCCGTCACTGTCGATCAGCGTGACAAGCGCTGAGCCAATAACAGGAACCACTGTTCCAGCATCGATGTCGTCCAATAGATCGCGCCATTCTTTATCACTGAGTAGACCTTGCACTTTTGCCTCTCTTTTCAGCTAATTTCCATGATCAATATAATTAAATAGATTGTATACGAATGGAATGAATTTTAATCATAATTTTAGTCTCTTCCAATGCCACGCGAGCCTAGAAGGGCTCTTGTGATTTCGATGAGAAGTGAGCCTGAACTGACTTCACATCCCGAGTAGTTGTCTACCCTTTGAATTTGTTGAAACTCTTTTGATGATTGCGTTTTGCGTTTCTCAAAGCTTTAAAGTCGGCACTAAATGGACTTCTAGCGCGCCAAGTACGTGTAAGGATTTGTTTTGGGGGCTCTTTTCATAAAATTCATCCCAGATGTATTCTTGGAGAATGCGCTTGGTTGAGTAAGGCGGTAAAAATATGAGTTTTGGATCGTTAGGTGTTTCAAGTGCTTTGCATTTGTGCCAGCCTGCGCCATCGATTCCCATTACGATATTTTCTTAATGATAGCGACTCGCGATCTCAGTCAGCAATGCATGCATCCGTTGGTGGTAAACTTCTGGTAGCATCGCTGAATCCGATCAACCACAGTGAGGACTGACGGGGGCGTACACGTCTACATACTGGGAGTTAAGCAGAGCTTGAACCAGCGGGCGTGACTTCGCAGGGCGTGAATAAAAACTCGGCAAACCCACTGGCGGCCGTGGCGTCGATAATATGAAGATTCGCGCCACCCAGCTCGGTGGCTTGCTAGATGTAGAAGAGTTATTGGGCGGCGGTACCTGCGTTACGCTATACCTGCCGCTGCACTCGCCGATGGGGTCGGCAGAGAGCGTTTAAAGATAGCTTGGTTTGGCGATTTAGGAAAATTTTTCCTAGCTATTACCACCCTATTCCTAAAACAGCTGGCGCGTAATTTTACGGAAGAATTTAGTGCCGTTCAGGGTATAGTTCATATCACCGTTATTAAGATCGGTAAACACGAGGCTAATACTGCCAACTTCAGTTACCTTGGGTTTGTTCCCGTTCCATGCGACGGTTAGCGGCACACCGCCACTGACTTGATAAAGCTTGCCCTCGCAGCGCGTGCCGAGTAGCTTGCATTGATCGGCCACATACCAGATCGCCTTGCCGGTTGCGTCATAGGCATACCATGTGGCGAAAGCAACGTCGAATTGCTGTGAGATGGCCATGCCCCAACCGTCTTCGGCGGGGTTCCACCAGAGATCAGTAAAATCAAAGGACGGTGGCGTGCTGCCGGTAGCAATAGGTTGCGGGGTGATATCTTTACTGCTGCTCACCCCGTTAAGCGTAAAGTTAAATTTAGCGTTTTTCGCGCTATCAAAAATAAGTGTGCCACTGCCTGCAATTTCGGTAAGCTTATTAGTGCCCGCCCATGCAACTGTTGGCGCCGTACCGCCGGATACCTTGTAAATCGGGCCGGTGCAGGTTGTGCTGCTGGTGGCGGGCATTTCGCACCGCGACATGACATACCAAGTTGGTATTCCAGCCGCATCGTAGGTGTACATCGCCGCAAAAATGATATTGCGTTTTTGCGTAATGCTCATCCCCCAGCCAGATTCAGCGGCGTTCCACCATAAACCCGAGTAATTGAGCGCCGTTGTTGGTGTAGTCCCAGCGCCAAGAGAGATGGGGCTTGTGGTAATTAAATTGCCTTGGGCAATTTGCGTACCTATGGTTCCGATATAAGGAAGCGTACTAAATACACCAGCGTTGATAATACGTTGCAAGCTGATGGCGTCAACCACGGCCATGCTGGCATCAGTTACTTTGCCAAACACAGTAAAACCACCATCTACGCTATCTAGAAATTGATTATTGGCGAGATTAATAAACCACTGCGATGTTGCGCTATCAGGCAGGCCACCCACACGCGCCATCGCTATCGTTCCCCGCACATTGCTCCGTGCCGCGCCAAATTCATTGACTACCGCCGCATTTACGGGGATAGCCTCAGCTTGGTTGCTAACCGTATTCCAACGAAAGCCGCCACCTTGAATCACAAAGTTTGGCTCTAAACGATGAATGAAGGAATTTGCATACGCGCCGCTATTAACGTAATTCAGAAAATTGGCCACTGTCTTCGGTGCAGCGGTGTCGTAAAGCTCGATATCGACAGCACCCATTGGTGTTTGCATCCGCACCGTTGTGGCAAATGCGGGAACTGTTTGCATTGCCAACAGGGCGAATAAACTAAACCAAAGCGTTTTTAAAATTGATTTCATAATGCACTTAATATAAATTGCGGATGAATGAATAGGCGTATTTTAACGGTAATCAGACCTAAACAGGCCAAAATACAGCGCTAATATTTGCTGAACTGGGAAATCTACTGTAATTCGATTTTTCAGAGACGAAAAATATTTTTAACTTTTTGTCGATTTTGGTCGTTATGAAACGTCAAGCTGATGTTGGCAAGGGATAACGCTGCGCCAATACGATCCTAAATTCCAAACTCAAGGAGAACACTATGCAATATATGTTATTAATTTACGGCGACGAAAAAGCTTGGTTTAATTTACCTGAAGCGGAGTTACAAAAAGGCTACCAAGCTTATATCGATTTTACCAAAGAGATCATGGCATCAGGCTGTATGCGAGGCGGCTCAGAACTAAAGCCCATTAATACTGCTACTACCGTGCGTGTAAAAAACGGTAAAACCCTCACTACTGATGGTCCATTTGCCGAAACCAAGGAACAATTGGGCGGCTACTATTTAATTGATGTGCCAACGTTAGATGATGCACTAGCATGGGCGGCCAAATGCCCAGGTTCATGGGGTGGCAGTATAGAAGTGCGCCCTTTGAATGATAATCCCCAACCGGAATAGCTAGAATTCAATGGTTGCAAAACGCACCATTGAAACTTTGCAACGCCGCGATGGTGGCCGTATTCTTGCAGGCTTGATTCGGTATTGCAGCGATATTGATGCTGCCGAGGAAAGCTTGCAAGAAGCTTATTTACGGGCATCTTTAGATTGGCCTAGAAACGGCATACCCACTAATCCGGCGGCGTGGATCACCACCGTTGCGCAGCGCTATTTTCTTGATGAGCTAAGAAAATCTAAGCGCTTAAGTTTTTTTGCAGACGATGAAATGGAGAATATTGCCGCGCCTGCCACATCAAATCCGGCCAATATCATTGCCGAACTGCATGATGAAATAAATGATGATCAATTACGTTTAATATTTATCTGTTGTCATCCCGCCTTAGCGCCAGTGGCGCAAATTACCTTAGCGCTGAAAACCATTTGCCAATTTAGCGTGGGTGAAATTGCGCGGTCATTTCTGGAACCAGAAACGACCACGGCACAACGCCTGGTTCGAACCAAGCGAAAAATTAAAGAAGCGAAGATTCCCTACATTGTGCCGACCAGCACGCAACTTCCCGAGCGAGTAGATGCTGTATTGTCAGTAATCTACCTGTTATTCAATGAAGGTTATACCTTAGGCCGAGCGCAGAACCTGATGCGCCAATCGCTGTGCGAAGAAGCCATTCGGCTTGGCGCATTACTGCAAAAATTATTACCTGCTACACCGCAATCACCAGAAATGTCGGGGCTGTTGGCGCTGATGCAGTTGCATCATGCGCGAGCTAAAGCCAGAGTAGATTCAGCAGGCAACTTAATTCCACTTGAGGAGCAAAACCGTGGCTTATGGGATAAAGAAGCGATTCATTTTGCCATAAAAATGCTTGATGATGCTGTGGCAGAGCGCCTACCTGGCCCCTACCAAATGGAAGCGGCCATCGCCTCACTTCACTGCCAAGCTGCAACAGCAGCCGCTACGGATTGGAAGCAAATTTGGGGGCTTTACAGTGCGCTTTGGCAGCATCGACCCACAGATATTGTCGCCCTCAACGGCGCGGTTGCGCACGCGATGGCATTTTCAATTGAGGAAGGGCTGGCAATCATCGACAAAATAAGTGAACGCGGCGAGTTGGCGCTCTATCACCTGCTACATGCCGCACGTGCTGATTTATTACGTCGGCAGGGTAAAAATGAAGCAGCAACTATCGCCTACAATCGCGCAATTGACTTAGCAGAAAATGACGCTGAACGTAGGTATCTGCAGCAGCGACTGATGGCAATGTAGGTGTGCTGCCAATGTCCGATACTTAGTGCTCCCCGCCTAGATGCCGCACCAATACTATCGTCGCTAAACCACCGCCTATCAGTAATATTTGCTGCACACTTTCCTTGAAGGTGGTGCGCTTGTGCAATGCCGGAATTAAATCAGCTACGGCGATGTAGAGCATGCTTGCGGCTGCTAATCCCAAACAAACCGGCACGAGGTTTTGAACTTCACGCAACGCAAAATAGGCCAGTAATGCCCCAACCACCGTCGCGAGGCTAGATAAGATATTGAGTAAGAGCGCCTTCTTCTTGCTATAACCAGAGTGAAGCAAAATAATAAAATCACCAATTTCCTGTGGAATTTCATGCGCAATAATCGCGAACGCTGTCACCCAGCCAAGCCGTGGGTCCGCTATAAAAGCGGCGGCAATAACGATACCGTCCGTGAAGTTATGAAAGGTATCGCCAATGATGATAAGCAAGCCCGAACGACCGCGATCATTGTCATGGTGAGCATGGCTAGGGGTGGAATCATGGGAGTGCGCATGTGAAAGACCGTGGTCATGGTCATGCGAGTGACGCCAAATCACCATTTTTTCAAGAATGAAGAACAATAAAATACCGCCCAAGATATAGAGCGCAGATTGCTGATGATTTTTGGATTCCTCAAATAAATGCGGGATCACTTCTAAAAACGCGGCACCCAATAGGGTACCAACAGCAAAGCTAACGAGTGCTGGAATCCACGTGGGCCGCGCATGCCAAGCTACCATTGCTGCAAGCATTACTGAAAGCACACCACCGCATAAGCAGGCTAGTAAAATTTGCAGCAAAAGTGGCATAGCAATTTATAGATTTTTGATGGGTGGTTTATCTGTGCCGCAACGCATATAAATAGGCAGCGTTCAAGATATAATTTACAGAGATGTTCGGTATTAGGTAATTGCGAACTCAAATTCTCGCAACCAAGTTGCATTATAGCATTTAAAATTAGCCGCTAGTTGCGGCCTTTAACTTTAACGCCTACGAACCTCGTATGTGCAGGATGCTTACTTTAAGGAATTGAAGGCAAACCCTTTAAACGCAGCCTAACTATGGCCTTCAAAAAGCCATAGAAGCTCGCTATTCGTCATCATCCAACTCGTCGTCGTCTTGGTTAGCAATTTCTGAAATAGGCCCTTCTAGCGCGTCAACGCGCTCACGTAGTTCTTTCCCAGCTTTAAAGTGCGGTACATATTTGCGCGGTACTTCAACCCGTTCACCTGTTTTTGGATTGCGTCCCATCCGCGGTGGCCGAAAGTTCAAGCCAAAGCTGCCAAAACCACGAATCTCAATACGATCGCCGCTGGAAAGAGCCACTGACATAGCATCCAACATAGTTTTAACGGCCAGTTCAGCGTCTTTGGGTGCTAATTGGCTGTGTCGAGCACTCAGTATTTCGATGAGTTCCGACTTCGTCATTGATCTCACTAGTTGTTTCCCTAATTTCAAAAATTGGTCGCCTGCACTAAAAGGCTAAAAGCGCGACATTTTATTTATGCGTGGCTAAAAACTCCAAAACCTACGCCACTATTAAAATTGCCCGCAAAAACCAGAGGCTCGCAGGCGAAAATTCGTTTATAAAGCAATTACTTAGCAGTATTACATAGAATTTAGACAAAATTCGACGTAAACGGAAATTTATGTTTTATGTGGTCATTTTTTCATTTGCTGTGGCAAAAATCCCCACTTTTATCGCACTTAAATATCGATCAAATTTATTTAGCTCACACTAAAATTTTGCTCTATTTTTAGCCAAGGGCATAAAAGTAAACCTAAAAACAAAACCGCCGAAATCTTTCGATTGCGGCGGTTTTTTTCCACTAAATCCAGATTACTCGGACTTATTGAATTTTGCTTTCAACAACGCACCAAGGTTTGTTGTACCAGCATTGGTTGGCGCATCTTCTACCACTTTTTTCATTGCATCTTTTTCTTCAGCAGCGTCTTTGGCTTTGATTGAAAGATTGATATTACGTGTTTTACGATCAACGTTGATGATGACAGTTTCAACTTCGTCACCTTCTTTTAGGTGAGTACGGATATCTTCCACACGCTCGCGCGCAACTTCAGAAGCACGTAAATAACCTTCCACTTCTTCGCTTAGTGCAATGGTTGCACCTTTAGCATCGATAGCTTTTACTTTACCGGTAACGATAGAGCCTTTATCGAACGTCAACAAGTAGTTGTTGAAAGGATCGCCATCCATTTGCTTGATGCCAAGGGAGATACGTTCACGCTCAACGTCAATAGCCAACACGAGCGCTTCCAATTCATCGCCCTTCTTGAAGTTCTTCACGGCTTCTTCGCCTGGAACATTCCAAGACAGATCGGACAAATGTACCAAACCATCGATATTGCCTGGCAAACCAATGAACACGCCGAAATCGGTGATGGACTTAATAGTGCCCTTCACTTTTTCGTTCTTCTTGTGAGACATTGAGAACTCTTCCCACGGATTTTGTGCGCACTGCTTCATGCCTAGGGAAATACGACGACGCTCTTCGTCAATTTCAAGGATCATGACTTCAACTTCGTCACCCAAGGAAACAACCTTACCCGGATGCACGTTCTTGTTTGTCCAATCCATTTCCGAAACGTGTACCAAACCTTCGATACCCTGTTCGATTTCAATGAACGCGCCGTAGTCAGTCAGGTTAGTTACTTTGCCGAACAAGCGTGTGCTTTGTGGGTAACGACGTGACAAACCTGTCCACGGATCATCGCCCAACTGCTTGATACCGAGTGAAACACGGTTCTTTTCTTGATCAAACTTAAGGATCTTGGCTTCAACTTCATCACCAAACGTCAATACTTCGGTTGTGTGCTTAACGCGACGCCATGCCAAATCAGTAATGTGTAGCAAGCCATCAATACCGCCCAAATCAACGAACGCACCGTAGTCAGTGATGTTTTTAACCACACCCTTAACGATGGTGCCTTCTTTCAGAGTAGACATCAACGCGGCGCGATCTGCACCGGCGCTGGCTTCAACCACCGCGCGACGAGATACCACAACGTTGTTACGTTTACGGTCAAGCTTAATAACTTTGAATTCGAGCTCTTTGTTTTCGTATGGCGTGGTGTCTTTAATAGGACGCACATCAACCAATGAACCTGGCAAGAAAGCGCGAATACCGTTAACCATAACAGTAAGGCCGCCTTTAACTTTGCCGGAAACAAAACCAGAAATGATAGTGCCTTTATCGAGCGCTACATCCAAATCGTGCCATGCCGCTAAACGCTTCGCTTTATCGCGTGAGAGCTTGGTAGCACCGAAGCCGTCTTCTAACGCTTCAATTGTTACCGTAACAAAATCGCCAACTTTAACTTCTAGCTCGCCTTTGTCATTTTTGAATTCTTCAACTGGGATAACCGATTCCGACTTTAGGCCAGCGTTTACGACCACGATATTTTGGTCAACGCTAACAACTTCTGCGGTAATCATTTCGCCAATACGCATTTCTTGACGCGATAGGCTTTCTTCGAACAAAGCGGCGAAGCTATCCGGTGCATGAACAACGGGAATAGCGCCTTTGGTGGCTTTGGCGGATGTGAGGGCTGCGGCTAGAGACATTCTGGGACTTTCGGGTTACGACAAATCCAAGGCGGATTGTCGGGTTTATAAACCTTTATCGGTGACAATAAAGGAACGGTGCTGCGCTGTTTACTACAATGTTTAATGCTATTTTTGTCGATCCAATTGCCGATATAAAGCGACGATCTTTGCGACAATTTCAGCAGCTGTAAATGCGGTGGAATCAATGGTTACAGCATCATTTGCCGCAACCAAAGGTGCCGCTAAACGGTTTGAATCGCGCGCATCGCGTGCAATCAAATCATTTTCGACGTCTCCTAGTATGGCAGATATTCCCTTTTGTTTCAACTGTTTAGTACGCCTTTCAGCGCGAATCCGGGCGCTGGCGGTTAGAAAAATCTTTAGCTGCGCATCCACAAAAACGATGGTACCCATATCGCGACCATCGCTAACCAAGCCTGGCGCTACCGCAAAATCACGCTGACGCTGCAACAAAGCCTCGCGCACAGCGGGGATAGCGGCAACTATTGACGCATCTTGACCTGCTTGTTCGGCACGAATGGCTTCGGAAACATCCACTTCTGCCAAATAAGTCTTGTCACCAATAAATTTTGCAGCAAGATTTCGGGCGATTACGCCCATGGCTTCGGCGTTAGCCATGTTTGCACCAGCATTTCGCGCGGCCAGCCCAGTTAGTCTATATAACGCACCACTATCGAGATAATGGAATCCGAGCACTTGTGCTACTGCCTGCGCAACCGTGCCCTTGCCTGACGCCGTGGGGCCATCAATACAGATGATTGGCACAGCCATTACGTCACCACCCGCCGAAACACTGAAAAATAAGTGGGGAACGTTTTTGCGACGCAGTTGGGATCGAGAATGGTGACAGGTACGCCCGCTAAACTAATCAGCGAAAAGCACATTGCCATACGATGGTCATCATAGGTATGAATGACCGCGTTAGGCGTTAATCGTTCCGGTGGTGTGATGCGAATATAGTCAGCACCCCCCTCTACCACTGCACCCACTTTGCGCAGTTCCGTTGCCATTGCCGCGATACGATCCGTTTCTTTCACTCGCCAACTTGCAATATTGCGTAAGGTGCTAGTACCATCGGCAAATAACGCGCAAATAGCAATGGTCATCGCGGCATCAGGGATATGATTGAAGTCGGCGTCAATGGCGCGTAGTTTAGTTTTAGTGGGATTTGCTGCTTCAAAAAATGTAGGCCCACGCGTAATAGCAACACCCATTTTTTCCAGTGCATCGGCAAACGCAATATCACCTTGAATACTATTTTCACCTGCGCCGTTTACCCGCATTGGGCCGCCACCAATCGCGCCAAGCGCTAGGAAATACGAGGCACTCGATGCATCACCTTCGACAAAAATCGCACCGGGGCTTAAATATTGCGTACGCGCGGGAATATAGAATCGGGCGTAGTTTTCGTTACGCACCACAACGCCAAAACGTGCCATTAACTTTAAGGTAATCGCGATGTAAGGCTTAGAAATTAACTCGCCTTCCACATTTACCACTACGGCTCTTCCGAGCAACGGCAGCGCCATTAACATAGCGGTTAAAAATTGGCTGGAAACATCACCACGCACGGAAACTTCGTCGGCGGTAATCGCGCCTTTGTGGGTGATACGCAATGGCGGGTAACCCGTATTACCGGTGTACTCCACGCCAGCCCCCAAGCTTTGCAGCGCCGCCACTAAATCGCCAATGGGTCGCTCATGCATGCGCGGGACACCAGAAAGCGTAAAGTCAGCATCTTGCATATCCGTCTGACTCGCAATCAAAGCCAATGCGGCGGTGAGCGGCCGAATGGCAGTGCCAGCATTGCCCAGAAATAGTGCTGCTTTGTGTACGGGAAATTGCCCACCGTGCCCGGCGATTTGAAAATTGCCATCTCCTAAATCGAGAATGGTAAGCCCCAGCATTTCCAAGGAATGCAGCATGACTGCCGTATCGTCAGACTTCAATAAACCACGCACCACTGTCGTGCCACGGGCTAAAGCGGCAAGCAACAATACCCGATTAGAAATGCTTTTGGAACCAGGCAAATCAATGACACCCGCAGCGCTACTCGCAGCGGGCAAAGCAAGTTGGGTTTCTGGTACAGCGGGATGGGAGCCGATGATATTCATAATTTTCGTTTTACTGTTTTACTTATTCAGTGATTACCGCGTTAGCTTCGATATATTGTCCCGCCTGCCATTCTTTGCGCACGGATTGCGCGCGTGACATCATGGCGTAAATATCTGCACTGGCTGCGGCTTCTGGCTGATTTAATATCGTCTGAAGAGCGCCAATTTTAAGCTGGTACGCCGCCAATTCCGCCTGCAGCGCCGATTTATTTTGCAAAGCGATATCGCGCCACATGTCTGGCGAACTCGCCGCGATACGCGTGAAATCGCGAAAACCACTAGCAGCGTAGCCAAATAATCTGGCTGCGTCTTTGCGGGCAGCCAGTTCGTCCACTAATGCAAAAGCTAGCAAATGCGGCAAGTGACTCACTGCGGCAAAGGTCGCATCATGATCGTTTGGCGACATAATTTGCACATGCGCACCGCACGCCACCCATGCCGCACTTACCCGCGCCAATGCTGGCTTTGCGGTGTCATGTAGCGGCGTAAGCACGATATTTTTGCCAGCAAATAATTTTGGATCAGACGCGGCAACACCAGAAGTTTCGCGCCCTGCTATGGGATGTCCTGGCACGTATTGGCAAAACTTAGCGCCTAGTGCCGCACGCGCTTGTTCAACCAATTGCGCCTTGGTGCTACCGGCATCGGTAATCACACAATGATCAGAAATACAGGGTGCCAGCTTGGCTAAAATCGGCGCAATAGTGCGCACCGGTGTGGCGATAAAAATAAAATCTGCCTCTCGCGCAGCAGCTTCTAAATTTTCCGCAACAGCATCTGCAAAGCCCAGTTGCACGGCTAACGCTGCTTCGCTCACATTGGCATCGAACACGACAATGCGAGCGACGCTATTGGCGGCCGCGACATTAGCACGAAGACCACGCGCAAAGGACACACCAATAAGGCCGGAGCCAATAATGAGTAGATTGTTAATCATGAAAAGTGCTGACAAATACCCGAAACACAGGCATCTTCAGGAAGTGCTCGCAGAAGTTAATGCCGCCTCTAACGCTATTTCAAGCGCATCTAAAAAAGCTGCATTTTGCGGCTGCGTGCCAATGGAAATGCGCAGATAAGTTGGCATCGCATAACTGGCAACTGGGCGCACAATTACGCCCTTTTGCAAAAGTTTCTGAAAAATATCTACCGCACTAAATTTTGCGCCAGCGGGTGCGACTTCAACGGCAACAAAGTTTCCAAATGAGGGAATATGCTTTAGTTTTAATTTAGCAAAACCTGCCAACAATTGTGCCATACCGTCATTGTTTACCTGCACGCTACGGGCAATGAAATCAGCATCATCAAGCGCTGCGGCTGCCGCAACCTGCGCTAATTGATTGACATTAAACGGCTGACGCACCCGATTAAAGAGCGCAATAATATCTGGATGCGCTAAGCCATAACCCACCCGCAAACCTGCTAATCCATAGGCTTTGCTAAAGGTACGGGAAATAATTAAATTGGGAAACTGCGCTAACCACTGTGTAGAATCACCACGCAAATTGGGCGCTAAATACTCAGTGTAAGCCTCATCCAATACCACCAAAACCCGCGCTGGTACCTTAGCCAAAAAGCGGGCAATCTCGTCCGCAGCAAGAAAAGTGCCGGTAGGATTATTAGGGTTAGCGATAAACACCAAACCGGTATCGGCACCAATCGCTGCGGCCATGGCATCAAGATCATGACCATAGTTTTTAGCCGGAACCTCAATACCACGTGCACCTACTACCTGTGTTGCAAGCGGGTACACAGCAAAAGCGTGTTGTGAAAATACGGCTGATTTTTCTGGAGTTAAAAACGTGCGAGCCGCCAATTCCAAAATATCGTTGGAGCCATTACCCAATACAATTTGCGCAGCATCCACGTTAAATTTCCGCGAAATAACTGCTTTCAAATCGAAGCCTGCGCCGTCAGGATACAACGCTAATTCGGGAAGCGCCTTTTGGATCGCCGCAAGCGCTTTTGGACTTACACCCAGCGGATTTTCATTAGACGCCAGCTTCACAATATCTGCCTCGTTCAAGCCTAATTCACGTGCTAATTCCGGCGTGGGCTTACCAGGCTGATAGGGGGCAATGCTAGAAATATACGATGGTGCTAAAGCGGTTAAATTTACAGCAGTCATTAGAACAATCCAATACTAAAAGTTTTAAATATCTACGGCTGAAGTGCTATATTTCCGCTGCCGGATAGCTACCCAAGACCTTCACATACCCAGCCACTTCGCGCAGCTCCGTCAACGCGGCCGCTACGTCAGGGTGCGCTTGGTGGCCTTCAATATCCACAAAAAATAAGTATTCCCACATCGCAACCTTTGACGGTCGTGACTCAAATTTACTCATCGATACCGCCCGCTTTGCAAATGGCGTGAGCATTTCATACACCGCACCGGCGCGATTAGGAGCTGAGAGCACTAAAGACGTTTTATCACGACCAGAAATTATTGGAGCGTAATCACCCAGCACTAAAAATCGGGTGGTGTTATTTGGTTCATCCTCAATGTTTTGCGCCAGTACATTGAGCTTATATTCAGTCGCTGCCATTTCACCAGCTACGGCCGCCGTATCAGGCTCAAGCGCCGCACGGCGTGCGGCTTCCGCATTAGAGGCCACCGCAACGCGCTCAGCATGAGGTAGGTGTAAATTTAGCCACTCGTGGCACTGCGCCAAGGATTGCCCATGCGACATCACCCGCTTAATACTGGCGTAATCTGTACATGAGTTGCTTAGTAAATGATGGTGAATACGCAGCAATACTTCACCGCAAATCTGCAGCGGCGTTTGTGGCATCAAATCAAGTGAGCGCCCCACCGCACCTTCAGTAGAATTCTCCACCGGAATCACCCCAAAATCAGCCGTTTGCGATTCAACCGCACGGTACACTTCATCAATTGAAGGGCAAGGCAAGGGTTGTGCACTCATGCCAAAATGCTTCAATGTCGCCGCTTCTGAAAAAGTACCCTTCGGCCCTAAAAATGCCACAGTAATCGGCCGCTCTAAGGCTAAGCAAGCGGACATAATTTCACGGAATAATGTGGCGACTACTTCATCAGCCAATGGCCCTGCGTTCAGGTCTTTAATGCGCCGTAGCACCTGCGCCTCGCGCTCAGGCCGATAAGCCATCGGCTCCCCAATACTGGCCTTTAAAGTGCCAACTTGCCTAGCTAAACCTGCGCGTTTATTGAGTTGCAGCAAAATTTCCGCATCTAAGGCGTCGATTTGGGTACGTAAAGTCGGCAAATCGGCTTGGGGCGCAGTTTGGTTATGCGTGTGAGTTTGGGATGTAGTCATAACCGGTATTTTACCAGTGGTGACGGGTTGGTTGCGTAATGAGGGAGGAAATTTAGTCTTGAGTTCTAATTACCGAGTCAAGCTATCGCAATTTGTTATGAAAGTCCATCAAAGTGCCAATGTTGAATGCGAACACTACTAACTGAGAACTCCTACGATTTATGGTGAGGCCTAGGATAAGGTGCTATTCAAAGCGATGTGTCTACTTTCGGGTCGTAGCTATCTCTATGGCATTACCCCGCCCTATTTCCAAGCTGCGGCGTACTTCTGCCAGTGTTCTTTGGCTTGGTTGTCGCTAAGGAATTTTCTAGCTATTTCTATTTCCATCGCATACCTGGATGCATCTAGCGCCCCGCGTAACACTTGAAACTTTAGGAAAACTAGATAGGTATTGAGCACATCAGTTTCGCAATAATCACGAATGGCGTTTATTTCACCGCGCTGAAATGCATTCCACACTTGGCTACCGTCCATACCAAGTTTGCCGGGAAAGCCGCATAGCTGCGCCATGGCGTCTAGCGGGGCATTGGCACGCGGTTGGTAGGCTGCTAACACGTCCATCAAATCGAGATGGCGCATGTGGTAACGGCTAATATAGTTATTCCATTTAAAGTCGCGGGAGTCGTTGAAATCGCCTTCGCCCATGTCCCAATATCTTGGCGCGGTAACATTGTGCACTAGGGCGCGGTAATGCAGCACGGGAAGATCAAATCCGCCACCATTCCAGCTTACCAATTGCGGTGTGTAACGCTCAATACCATCAAAAAAACGCTGGATTATCGTCGCTTCAGTATCGGTAGCATCACCAATTGTCCATACTTTTAGGGTGTCGTTCATGCGCAGCGCACAAGAGATAGCGCATACACGCTGTACGTGATGCGGCAAAAAATCATTGCCACTTGCTTGACGGCGACGCTGGAATGCAAATTCTGCGACTTCGGCATCGCCTAAGGTGCTCGGCAACTCGTGCAGAATGCGCAGGCCAATTACGTCTGGGATAGTTTCAATATCAAATACAAGGATCGGGTGCATGGAGATTACGTTGTAGATTTAACGGTAGTAAAAATAATATTACTTAGACTGATGGCGCTACGTTAGCTTGCGCTGGAATAACAGTTGGCGACCCTAAACAGTTTACTACCCCTAAGCAGGAAAAACCCCGGTTGAAAGATAACGATCACCGCGATCACACACGATGTGCACGATCACCGCGTTTTCCACTTCGCTTGCTATCTGCAGTGCCGCAACAACGCCACCACCACTAGAAACGCCTGCAAACAGGCCTTCTTCGGACGCTAATCGGCGTGCCATTGCTTCGCAATCAGCTTGATTTACTTCGATAATACGATCAATCTGAGCGCGCTTATAAATAGCTGGCAGATACGCTTCTGGCCATTTACGAATACCGGGTACGCTAGAACCATCCGCAGGGTGCACGCCAATAATTTGAATATTCGGGTTCTGTTCTTTCAGGTATTTACCCACACCCATAATCGTGCCGGTGGTGCCCATCGTTGCCACAAAGTGAGTTACTTTGCCTTTGGTATCACGCCATATTTCGGGGCCGGTAGTGGCATAGTGCGCGTAAGGATTATCTGGATTTGCAAATTGATCGAGCATAAACGCGCCGCGTTCAAGCACCAGTTTATTGGCTAGATCACGCGCACCTTCCATGGCGATGGCCTTTGGCGTCAAAATAAGTTCTGCCCCATAGGCGCGCATGGTTTGGCGTCGCTCTACCGATAAATTATCGGGCATGACCAAGACCATTTTGTATCCCAATATGGCTGCGGCCATCGCCAGCGCAATACCGGTATTACCACTGGTGGCTTCAATCAGTGTATCGCCAGGTTTAATTTCACCACGCTCTTGCGCCCGCGAGATCATGTAAAACGCAGGGCGGTCTTTCACTGACCCAGCAGGATTATTGCCTTCAAGTTTGGCTAAAAGTACGTTACTGCTATTACCGGGAATGCGCTGCAATGCCACTAATGGCGTATTACCGATAGCAGCTTGCAAGGTGGGAAAAGCTACAAGATTACTGGTGTTCATAGCATGATCGCTTGATTTTGTAATGGTTAGATTATCGCAGGAAACCGCTTGCTGGCACCAAAAAACGCGATTCACCAAAAACACGCTTCACCAAAAAACAAAAGGCTCCGTAGTAATACGGAGCCTTTTGCCGAGAGTACGCCTTTTTTAGAGGCGTCTTATTTGAGAAACCTGTTTTTTATGGTTTCTTCTTATCGCTTACCTTGTGTTGCTAAATCTGTCTGCTAAATTCATCTACTAAATTTCAGTGAATATTGTTGGATGCAGAACTGTGTTTTGCATCACTACAATATTACACTATTATTTTGTAGGTTTGTCATCTTTTTTAGCTGGTGCTTTTGCATCGGCCGGCGCAGCAGCAGTTTCTTTCTTCGCTGGCTTATCAGTCATTTCTTTCTTAGCATCAGCTTTTGCTGGAGCGGCGGCTGGAGCAGCTTTAGCAGCCTTGGCAGCAGCAGCTTTTTCAGCTTTAGCAGCTTTATCCGCAGCAGCTTTGGCTTTATCAGCGTCGGCTTTTGCAGCTTTTTCAGCTTTAGCAGCGGCAGCTTTTTCAGCCTTAGCAGCTTTGTCAGCCGCTTTTTTCTCAGCTGGCGTCATTTCTTTAGTTGCAGCAGCTGGCTTTGCAGCAGCCATGGCTTTTTCGTCTTTCTTCACGTCGGCTTTAGCAGCAGGTGCTGGAGCAGCAGGTGCGGCAGCAGCTTTAGCATCGGCTTTAGCTGGTGCTGCAGGAGCTGCTGGTGCAGCGGCTTTTGCATCAGCTTTAGCAGGAGCGGCTGGAGCAGCAGCTTTTGTATCTGCTGCTTTAGGCACAGCGGCGGCTGTTGTTTTGCCAGTTAGCGTTGCATCAGCGCCCATCGCTTTAATGGTGCCTTCGCCAATGCCTGGAACTTTATCTACATCGGCCATTGTTTTAAAGCCGCTATTTTTAGTGCGATAGTCAATAATTGCCTGAGCCTTTACATCGCCAATACCTTTAAGAGTCATTAGCTCTTCTTTAGTAGCAGTGTTGAGGTTAACGGCGGCAAATGCCATTGTTGCGCTAGCAAAAAATGCGAGTACGATTGCGAGGATTTTTTTCATGTGGAACTCCATGGAGTAAAAGTTAAAATAAAAACAATTGCCCCGAAAGCCTCGCCGTTTGGTCTTCGCATAATTTCGTCTCATTAAACTTATTTCTGAGTCGCTATTAAACTTGTACGCCGTCTACGCTGATTCGGTGCGAATTTTCTGCTTATTAAGATAATAAACACAGGATTCGCGCTTTCCTGTAGTTTTCTTAACGCGACCCTATTGCCTTGGTTGACAGCACACAAATTTCGCACAAAAATGCACGCAAATTATGACGCTGAACCCACTACCTCAGTTTGTTTCAATGCACTTCCAAGCTATTTTGATTATTTTTAGGCAATCAAGGAACTTAATCCCAAATTTGCAACAACATGATTATACAGGGGTTTTCATCTAAAAAGTGTCATAAATGTGATGCTAACCACGGAATATATTGCGCCACAGCCGTTTCCACCGTCGCAAACTCTGCAGTAAAACCGGCGCCACGCAACGCCCCAATATCGGCCTGCGTAAAACTTTGGTACTTGCCCTTGAGCGCATCGGGAAACGGCGTGTAGGTAATAAATCCCTGTTCGAGCATTTGCGAAACGGTTAAAGCACCATCGCCATCAAGTTTGCGGCAAGCATTAATTGTTGCTACCGCAACGTCGTTAAACGATTGCGAGCGACCCGTGCCTAAGTTAAAAATACCCGACTTTTTAGGGTTATCAAAAAAGTATAAGTTAGCGGCGACAATATCGTGGACAGACACGAAATCACGGCGCTGCTCGCCATTTTCATAGCCATCACATCCAGCAAAAAGCGCTACTTTTTTTGTCGCACGATATTGATGGAAAAAATGATATGCCACCGATGCCATTCGGCCTTTATGATTTTCGCCCGGCCCATAAACATTAAAATAGCGAAATCCGGCGATTTGACCCGGATTTTTATCCTTAGCCGCCTGCGCTGCACTCATACGCGCACGCACAGCCTGATCGAACAAAAACTTCGAATAGCCATAAACATTGAGCGGCGACTCATGCGCCCGTGTTTCCTGAAAAATACGCCCTGCCCCATAGACGCTGGCGGATGACGCATACAACAAAGGAATCCGCTCGTCCTGACAAAAGTCGAGCAAAGAAAGTGAATAGCGATAATTGTTTTCCATCATGTAATGACCGTCAGTTTCCATCGTGTCAGAACATGCACCCTGATGGAAAATAGCGCGAATACCACCATTTAAATTGCCCGATTCCACTACCGATAAAAAATCAGCTTTATCCACGTATTCGGAAAACTCACAATCGACCAAATTTTTGAATTTATCCGCCTTTTTAAGGTTATCCACGGCCACAATATCGCTTACGCCGCGCGCGTTCAACGCCCGAATAATATTGCTGCCAATAAACCCTGCCGCTCCCGTTACCACAATCGCCATGATGTATTCCTCAAAAAATTTAGCCTAAATTATGCCACGCGCCGCGCACATGCCCGCTTTTTGGTCGTAAACCAGCTATAATCGAACTCGTTCGATAATCACAGCAAACGCCGGAGAGGTGGCAGAGTGGTCGAATGCACCGGACTCGAAATCCGGCATACGGGTCTCCCGTATCGAGGGTTCGAATCCCTCCTTCTCCGCCAGTATGATGTTTTTATCTTCCAATAATGTCCAATAACGCTACTGTATAAATCGAAGCGCAGCACAAGTGCCGCATATGCGCAGGCGGGTTTGATGGTGTTTGCGATTGACTAGCTTAGGAGTGTTAGCTACTAAGGCGGTTTCTCAAGCCGAGTTGCTGCTGCGACCACCACCATTGTGCCCGCGTGGCATTTAGCCACTTGATCCAGCGCTGCTACCTTGTTTGACCCCGCTGCGCATCTCGCCAAAATAGCTTAAATGTGGACGTTTAATAACAAACGATGATAGTCGTACAAAAATTATTTGCATATTAAATTAAGCACTGCTGGCTTTGGGCAAAAGTGCTGCAAATTAAATTGTCTACTTGAAATTGCTGTGCCAATATGTTTTACTGTATAAATATACAGTATTTGTGTTGGTGATTATGCGCGTAGTTCAAAGTGAGGGTTCCACAATACAGTCCGTCTCCTGTGCGTCAAACGCACCAGACGTGCTGGGTGCGTTAGACGTAGCCGACTTAGCTACGCATGCGGTTAACAAATTAGCAGGCAAAGCTGCCATTCAAGCAGCGATTGCACAAGCCACCATTTTTAAAATTGGTGAAACCCCATTGCGCGCGGCTACAGGTTTGCCAACAGGCTTTAGTTTGCTTGATGCCCAGCTACCCGGCGGCGGTTGGCCGCAGGGCGCGTTAACAGAAATTTTGTGTGATGAGCAAGGCTTTGGTGAGGTATCTTTATTGTTACCGGCGTTGCTAGACGATGTTGAAGTGGTGCAATAAAAATCCTCTAATGTTGGCAAAAAAGGGTTAAAAAATAGTTCGGACAATGCCCTGAATATTCCCTATTTATGGGTATCTCCACCCTATTTACCCTATGCACCCGGGCTGGCGCAAGCAGGGTTAGATATGCAGGCACTCACTATTATTGATGCACCGCGCACCGAAGATGCGTTGTGGGCGGGCGAGCAAGCGCTCGCAAGTGGGGCATACCGGCGCGTATGCATGTGGCTGCGCACGAGTGTAGCTGATACGTCGTTGCGGCGCTTACACTATGCGGCAGGTGTGGGCGGCGCCCATTGCTGGCTGATGCGGCCTTTGCACGCGGCAGCGCAGCCTTCACCTGCGCCCTTGCGCATCACTTTGCAAGCATTGATGGATGGCACGATGCGCTTGCATTTGTTAAAGCTGCGCGGTATGAAACCCGGTAAAACCATTGTACTAAGCACACGCTATTTGGCTTGTTTGGATCGGGATACGATGGCAAATGAAATGTTTATTCACGCTAATTTACATGCAAAAGCACAGACAAAATTGACGCAATGGATAGCACAAAAATCCACTTCAACTCCTAAGTTAACGCCTGAATTAGCGTTGCGCCAGCGCGCGCTGGTACCGGATCGTTAAGAGGGTCATCAAGAGAAAAACATGCTTTGGATAGCCCTATATTTTCCACAATTAAGTATTGATGCCTTCGGTGGTGGTCATGTGCAAACGTTGCTGCAAGACTTACCCTTGGTAATTCACCATGGTAAGCCACAACGCCCCGTGTTGTATGCCGTAAATCCGGCGGCACGTGCCGCTGATTTGCAGCCAGGCATGGCACTAGCAGCGGCACGGGCCGTCACCAGCAAGCTTACCGCTGTGCCGCGTGATGTTGAAAAAGAGCAGCAAGCGCTAGTACAGATTGCGACGTGGCTTACCCAATTTAGCCCGTCCATTGCATTGGAAGCGCAAGCGATTTCGGTTGAGGTTTCAGCTTCACTCCAGCTGTTTGGTGGTATCGGCGCAATGGTTACCCTAATGCGTGAAGGCGTCCGTCAATTAGGCTACTCCAGCCTAATTGGAGTAGCGCCTACCGCTTTGGGTGCACAGCTATTAGCGCGTGCCACACAGTTTGCGCCCAACACGCGTATGTGTAGAGATAGCGCCTTGTTGGCTACGCGTTTAGGCATGTTGCCGCTAACTTTATTTGATTGGCCAGATACGCTTAAACACACGTTAGATACCCTTGGCCTGACGCGCATAGGGCAACTGCAGGCCATGCCGCGAGCGGGGCTACAGCAGCGCTTTGGTGACGTGCTCGTGCATGATTTAGACCGCGCTCACGGCTTGCGTGGTGATCCGCGAGTTTATTTTGCGTTGTCCGATACTTTTAGCAGCCACCGTGAATTTATTTTTGAGCTCAGTAATTCTGATCATTTAACACCTTATATTTTAAGTTTATTTACTGAAATGGAAGGCTTTTTGCGCGCTCGTAGTGCCGGTGCCACCAGTGTGCAGGTACGCTTAAGTAGTGGCAGTAAAGTCAATCGTGAAATTGCGTTAGCCGCTCGCGAACCCACGCGCCACGCCAAGCATTGGCAGCGCTTATTAGCTGAAAAATTTGCTAATGCCGAACTTACCGCACCAGTGATTGCGGTGACGGTGACGGTGCAGGTGTACGCGCCTTACATCGCGCAAACGCCGAGCTTGCTAGCCGACGTGAGTGCATCGCGTTCTGCATTAACATCGGCAAATCACGCTGGTCAAGGTAAAGGTGAAAGTGTTGCCAATGTGATGGATCGCATAGCCGCGCGCTTAGGCGATCAAGCGGTATATCAAATAGCGCTACATGAAGATCACCGCCCAGAATTAGCGTGGCAAAAAAGCGGCCATAAGCATACTAGGCAAACCAAAAAAGATGTGGTTAACGCCCCGCTTTATAAACCCATGATGCGGCCTGTATGGTTACTAAAAGAGCCGCGTCCTTTAACCCTTAATGCCAACCAGCCGCAATATCGCGGTGCGCTAATACTAATGGCCGGGCCTGAGCGCCTCGATACCGGTTGGTGGGACGGTAAGCCCATCACCCGCGACTATTTTATCGCCCAAAACCCACAACATGAAGTGTGTTGGATCTATCGCGATTATCGCTTAGGCGCAGCCAATGGTCAGTGGTATTTGCATGGGTTTTTTGGGTGAACTATAAAGATATAAAGATATAAAGAGTATTAGCCCAATATGCGCCCCACCTTCGCCGCCTTAAACATCATTAGCAACTTCAGCTTCTTAAAATCGGGTTCTCACCCAGAAGAACTGGTGCATGAAGCAGCACGACTTAATTATAGCGCTGTAGCCATAACTGACGATTGCAGCATATCCGGTCTGGTGCGCGCCCATGTGACGGCTAAAGAATGCAATATTAAGCTACTTATTGGCGCTGGTTTTGATGTGGCGTTTTCTACGCCGCAGTTGCCAATATTTTCACGTTACATTGTCTTGACGCGAAATCGCGAGGGCTATGGCAATTTGTGTGAGCTAATCACTGCAGCACGGAGGCGTGCACCAAAAGGGCAATATCAATTACAGCTTAACGACCTTATTCAGTTTGCGCCGCACTGCATATTAATTGCAATTGTAGATGCAAATAGTGCTCAGTTAACGCCTTCAAGATTCACCAAAACCGCACATATTGAAAGCACACTACAATTACTTAAAAATGTATTTTTAAGTAATATGTACTTGGGCTATGCACGCGACTTTGGTTCAGACGATACCGCGCAATTAGCAATCGCACTACAATGCGCACGCCATTATCAATTGCCGCTCGTTGCCACGCCGCACATCAATTTAGCTACGCGGGAACGCAAGCCTTTGCTTGATGCGCTAACGGCAGTGCGCATTAAAACTACGGTAGAAAATCTTGGCTATCACACCGCCGCCAATGCTGAATCGCATCTTAAAACAATTGACCGTATGCACCATGAGTATCCATTATCGACCGTGCTTGAAACTACGCGCATTGCCACGCTTTGCAATTTCTCGCTCGACGAATTGCGTTATGAGTATCCGCGTGAAGTAGTGCCCGATGGTGAAACTACCACGAGTTATTTGCGCAAATTAAGCTATGAAGGTATGAGCATTCGCTACGGAAATCAGCATCCAGAAAAAGTGGTGGCGCAAGTAGAGCATGAGCTAAAACTGATTGCCGATCTTAATTACGAGGCATATTTTTTAACTATTTATGATGTAGTGAAGTTTGCTCGGTCACGCCATATTTTGTGTCAGGGCAGAGGGTCGGCAGCCAATTCAGCGGTGTGTTATTGCCTGCTGATTACGGAAGTTGATCCCGCAAGAATGCAGCTTTTATTTGAGCGCTTTATCTCGCGCGAACGTAACGAGCCACCTGATATTGATGTTGATTTTGAACACGAGCGGCGCGAAGAAGTTATCCAATATTTGTATCAAAAATATGGGCGTGATCGCACAGCCCTTACTGCTGCCCTTTCCACCTATCGACCCAAACGCGCCATTCGCGACATGGGCTACGCACTTGGCTTGTCGCTTGACCAACTGGATAGCCTCGCTCGCAATATTGCATGGTGGGACGGCCACACCATTGCACCAGATCGCTTACTAGAAGCGGGGTTTGATCCCGATAACCCGCATATGCAAATGCTGCTAGCGCTCACCCGTGAGCTCATCGGCTTTCCGCGTCATCTGTCGCAACACTCCGGTGGCTTTGTAATTGCTCGCGATAAATTAACGCGCTTGGTTCCTGTTGAAAATGCCTCTATGGCAGAGCGCACCGTGATTCAATGGGATAAAGATGATCTAGATGAGTTAGGTTTGCTAAAGGTTGATGTGCTGGCTCTAGGCATGCTTACCGCTATTCGCAAAACACTGGATTTGCTCAACAATTATCACGGCACAAGCTTGTGTTTACAAGATATTCCCGCTGAAGATGCCGCCACATACAGGATGATTCAAGCCGCTGACACCATTGGCGTATTTCAAATTGAATCGCGCGCGCAAATGTCGATGCTGCCGCGCTTAAAACCTGAAAATTTTTATGATTTAGTCATCGAAGTCGCCATCGTTCGTCCGGGTCCGATCCAAGGCGGCATGGTACACCCCTACCTAAAACGTCGCGCCGGATTAGAACCAGTAAGCTACCCCAGCCCCGCTGTAGAGGACGTATTAAAGCGCACCTTGGGTGTATCTATCTTTCAAGAACAAGTGATGCAGTTAGCCGTCGTAGCCGCAGGTTTCACCCCCGGTGAAGCCGATAAATTACGCCGCGCAATGGCCGCATGGAAGCGCAAAGGTGGGATAGAACCTTTCCGCGATCAATTGCTAAACGGTATGCAAACACGCGGTTACACACTGCAATACGCCATGCAAATTTATAGCCAAATGCAGGGCTTTGGCGAATACGGCTTCCCCGAATCCCACGCAGCCAGTTTTGCCTTGCTAGTGTATGTATCGTGCTGGCTAAAACACCACCACCCAGCCGCGTTTACCTGCGGCTTACTAAACGCCCAGCCCCTCGGCTTCTATTCATCATCGGCTTTAGTACAAGATGTAAAACGCCATGATGTGAAAGTGCTGCCGGTTGATATTTGTACGAGCGATTGGGATTGTGCGCTGGTAAGCAATGCGGATATTGCCACGACCCTAAAAACTGCCATAGATCAAGTTTGTTCCTCTCCCCCCTCGCGGGAGAGAGGCCGAGAGAGCGTGAACGGCACATCTCCGGCAGGCAACAAACACCATGAAAAATCAACAAATGTAATCACCTCCAGCAAGCCAAATATTCGCCTAGGCTTACGCATGGTTAAAGGCCTAAGCGCAGATGCGGCCGCTCGCATCACCCAAATGCGCGCCCAGCAAGCATTTACCGACATCGCTGACCTAAAGCGTCGCGCCCAACTAGACGATGGCACAATTCAAGCGCTAGCTGCTGCTGATGCCTTCGTAAATCTCACTGGTCATCGGCGCGAATCCCTTTGGGTAGCACTTGGTACGGGCTTAGATGCCGACTTATTTCATGCACCAATCGACAATAAAATAGAAATAGCACAAGCACAGCTTTCAGCGCCCACAGAAGCCGCTAATGTGTTGGCCGACTATGCCACCACAGGCTTAAGCCTACGCCGCCATCCCGTGGCCTTGTTGCGTGCCCAATTAGGCAAAAGTGCCCGCTGGGATGCACAAAAAATTCGTGAAGCCCGAGCCGGACAATTGGTTCACATCACCGGCATCGTCACCTGCCGCCAACGCCCCACCACCGCCGGTGGCACCACCTTCGTTACGCTAGAAGATGAAACCGGCTACGTAAATGTGATTGTCTGGTCAAAGGTCGCCGAACGCCAACGCCAAGCCCTCGTCTTCTCCCGCCTAATGCAGGTAAGTGGTGTGGTAGAACGCGAACAAACGGTAGTGCATGTAGTGGCAGGTTTGTTGTGCGACTTAACGGTGCTGCTCGGCAAAATGACGCTTGCATCTCGGGAATTTCATTAGCTTGCAGAAGCTGGCGAAATCAAGCGCATGATTGTGTAAAATGGTTGCGTAACACGATCACTACCGTAAGATCTTGCGATAGTAGTTGCGTCTAATGTAATGCGAACCCCTATAAAATGAGAAGCCTAATATGTTCAATATACAACCATAGTATTTTGGGCGCTCGCCTTTCTATCTGCATCAGATGTGAAAATTGCTCGCGAGAAGATTGGCCTTTCGCAAAGCGAGTTCGCGCAACTCATGCGCGTGAGCGTCAAAACTTTGCAAAATTGGGAAGAGAGCCGTCGTAATCCAACTGGCCCCGCTGCTGCCTTGCTTAAGGTCGTGATTGCCGCACCAAAGACGGTGCTTAAATCACTTCATACCTAATTTACGATTACGTATAAACACCATTCGGTGCGAAGAGGTTTGAAAAACATCGCCGTCATGCGCTAACTATGCTCTACCCCTTCACCAAAAGCTTCTCCAGCACGGTCAGATATGTTTTTGCTTCAACTGCAACAGCGGCATCAGGGAAGTGTTTCAACAGCGCACGCAATATCTTAACGGCGTTATCCTGCTGCCCTAGGTGTTCGCTGGCTAATTTAGCGGCTATAAAAAAAACGCCTGCCATGTCTTTGTGTTTGGGGTGGCGTTTGTCGAAGCCTTGCACCAGACTCATCGCAATCTTGTGCTCACCTTTTTTAAACGCAGCTTCGGCTATCGGCAGTATTGCATCGCCATCTGTCACGGCAAAAGTTGCGTCAATCGCCAATAGTGCGCGCAGTGCCGATAGCGCTTCTGCTCCCTTGCCCACACGGGTCAGCCCCGTCAACCATTGCTGCCCGTGGCTAATCGTAACTGCTTGGTCACCCGCTTGTACGTACAAACCATGCAGGCGGGTATTGAGCTTGGGATCATAGCGGTCGTAGCGCATATTATCTTTTACCTCAGCGATAGCCTCTGCCACTTTTCCCTGTGCGAGTAAGGCTTGCACCTTGCGCTCCATCGGGTCCGTGGGTTCCTGTGCGCGAAGGGCGGCACCAGCAGAACCAGCCGCCGCGATGCCTTCCGCCCCCCCAGCTTTACGGTGACTATCAAAATCTACATCAACATCCAAACCGAGCTCTTGGTGGTATTGATAAAGCGCATAACCCATCATGGCAAAAAGCACCAAGCCAAGATAGGTTGCCACGCCCATCTCCACGGGAAAACGTAGGGCAGCAGGCCACGACGCGCCAAGGGATAGCGCGACGTGCCGCGTGCCTGCAATAATCAAAAATAACGCCCAAAGCGCAAAATAGGCACGCCCCATTGATTTAATTAGATCAAGCACATGAAGGGGGTTGAGCGCTTTAAAAAACTTGTCTTCCAACGCGATAACAATCGCAGCAGACGGCAAAATAAAACTCAATAGCAGCATTAACAGCCAAAACCATGCGGGCTGAATTTTAAACCAGAGCGGGCTAAACGCAGCAGGAACAGACTGCGCCAAAATTTCCTCGCGACCCAATCCTGCAGATGGCGGATCTTCAAAATCAGGCTCACTGAGTGCTTCAGCAGTGTTAGCATCGCGTTCTGATTCAGTCGTATCATCATCAGGATTTACAGGCTGGGGTATGTGGCGCACGGAAAGCGCGGCTTTAGCACGGGCGGCTTTACGGGCGTTATATGCTTGCATTTCTTTTTCTTGCTCAGCGATTTCAGCGGCATGCTCTTGCTTATATCGCGCCAGCAATTGCTCCTGCACCCCTTCATTACTAGCAATGCGCGAAGCTACTTGCGAACCGCCCACTACAGCGCCGATCACAACAAATAATAAAATCACTAGGCCCAATTTAGCAGGACGTTTTTCTGGACCCCAAAGGGTATAGTCAACCGACTCGCCTTCAAAACGCCCTTGAGAGAAAAGCTCAAGCACGTTAAACGCATAGCGTAGCCCCAAGTAAACCAGAAACCCTTTGAAAGCAAAACCAAACCCGCCCAACATAAGACCGGCTACGGCGCTTATCGCGACAAGACAAGCCAAGAAAACAGCGGGGCCAAAACGGAATGGGAACAAAAAGAAAAACGGTAGCTTTTTCCAGAACGGCACAATACCATCCTGTTTATATTCCATCTTAAACTCTTCAGTCATAGCTTATTTATCGCTTGTATCAACGTTGCAGCAGTTAGTTTTTAGATTTATAGTTTTAGTGCCAACGTAATCTAGTCTATTTTTAGGATGTGCCGAACACATCTTCAGCAGTCTCCCAGATCACATCTTACCAGTGTAATCCGCTTCCTCGTTGTGGTTGACTGATCCAATTGCACATTTTATTGTCGTGACACAAAAAATTTTGCTCATAGGGCTTATCACAATATAAAATGGAGCTCAAGTTAGCAATTAGCAATCCGGTGCAGAAGCTCTATTTTAGAGCATCTTCAGTCTATAAATTTATTCAATTCAAGGTGACTCTTTGAACTTACTACGCGTACTAGGTATTGCCGTTTGCGTGCTTGCGACCAATGCCGGTGCCCAAACTGCACCCCCCCTTGATAACGTGGCTTCTGGGTATTTAATCGTACTAGGACGCTCTACGGACCGCGCAAAAATTATGGCTTACTCCGCAACCCTGCCGCCGATCTATAGTGCCACTGGCGGACGCTACATCGCCCTTGGCCGCGCCGGTGGCGGGGTGACCTGTTTGTACGGACTATGCGAAGGCAGAAGCGCCGTTGTTGCGCATTGGGATGATCACGCCAGCGTGGAGGCATTTTGGTGGGGTGATGCGTATCGCAAAGTGGTACGGCTACGCGATGGTGCCGGTGTATTTACCGTGGTGGGATTAAAAGGTAGCGCCGATGTTGTACCCTACCCTGCGCCGGGGGCATTGCTAATAGCCACGATAAATGCGAACGCCGCTACCGCAACTTCAACAGCTGCACAGTCTTGGTTAGATGCAGCAGTTGGCGCGAATGCTAGATTATTAGCGCCCTTTGTAAACGCAGCGCTTACACCACTGGAAGGCGACGCACTTTATAACCGAATCGCCATGCTCAGTTTTGAGTCAAAGGAAAAACGCGATGCATTTGCCGCATCCGCCGCTACCCAAACTTTTATCAAAACCGCACCACCGCTGCATTTAGTCGCGTTGATTGCGATTGATTCCCCGGCACCGCAAGCTGCGCCTGCGGTGCCATCAGTGCAAACACAACCGACTACAAAGTAAATGATGCGCTAATGCAAGGCAGCTTCAAGTACCCAAGGCCGATAGTCTCGCCTGCCGCTTCGCGTAGGCGATCGCCATGCCCACAAATAAGCGTGCGTATTGCTTTTGATGCGTCTGCTTTTGATCCTTCATAACGCCGAACACGAGTGGGGCGCAGCGTGACAGCTCGCAGACTGCAATCCCCCTTATTTCCACGTCTCTTCTGCCGCCTTTTGCTCAATCTGGATTCGCCACGAGTACCAGTTGGTATTGGCCAATCGCCGTTTCCAATTGTCAAGCAACAACGCACGACGTTTGGCGGGCACATTTCGATTTAGCGCGGCTGTCAACTTTTCAACCATCTGCACTTGCCCCATTTCACGATAAATCGAAATTCTCAAGAGCGCCATCGCAGGAGTGAGCGCTTCCGATGGCAAGGGTTTAGTTGCGAAAAGTGCTCTCAACCAATTACCTTCAGAATAATGAATACCAATATCAGCGTTTAGAGTATCCATAATAGCGTAATACTCATCGATCGCCTTCAACGCTTCCGCTGATTGTTTTAGCTGCACAGACACTAATGCACTCGCTTCCTCTAACTCTTTCTGGTTCATCAGATCACCGAAAACAAGGGCGCGTCTGCTGCGCTCTAACACTAGCATTGCCTCTGCAGGAAGCTTTTGGCTCGTCAATACATTCACCAAGGCCATCTGCGCACTACGCACTATTTGTGGTGCATTGCCGAGTAAAATCGCCTTTTGTTCGACTGCTCGTAGTGTCGCCAAACTCTGCTCAAAATTTTGCTGCATAAAATGTATTTGCGCTATCTCAATTTCACACGATAGCGCGTCTTTAAACGCTTCGGCAGACGTAAAATAATCAATTGCCTTGCCATATGAAACGATTGCTTCACTCTTTTGAGCCTCGCTCCCATATTCCAGTTGCATTGCGGTATCGCGGGCAATTTCACCCGAAAGCATTTGATTTTCCCGCTGCATACCAACGCTTGGCGGCAAGCCCGCCATCCACAACGCCGCATCGCGATAATTTACAAGCGTTAGCGCCACTTCATCAGCGGAATTTAATGTTGAAGCGTTTTTTTGCCCATGCTTCGCTGTAGTGATCAATACATGCGCATGTGCAGCACTGTCTTTCCATAACGTGGTTCGTGGCGCTGCGGCAGCAGCGATGGCTCGCACTAAGTAAATATTTTCATCTGCATTTGCTGCCTTTAATGCCCCGATAATCTCCTCGCCAGATCGAGCGCTCGCGACGAGCGCTTCCGCCTTAGTTTGTGCGGCAGCCAACACTGCTTGCTCTTCGCGTTCAAAATCCACCGTGGTTCGTGTATTGGTTCCTAGGGAGGCTGAGTTACTAAGGGGAGCCATCATGTAAAGGTCTAACAAGGTAGGCTGCCAAACATAATAAGCGGCAAACGGGCTAATTAAAACAGTAACATAAACCATAAGGCCAACAACGGTAGTGATCCAACCCGGTGGCTTCACGCGCACGCTGGACATAACGTGATTGAAGATGGTGTGCTTGGTTTGCGTAGCTACCTTCGCAAAATCCGATGCCATCAACGCGCGATATACTGCGGCACCTGCAACCGACTCCGACAAAGGCGGTGGGTGGTTGCGCCGCACCTCCATAACTACCCGAGCAAGTCGCCATTGCAGCGGCAAAATCAACGCCAAGATTGCCGCAACTACGCCTGTAGTCACACTTTCAATCCAAAATGCATAAAACATAATCACGCCAACACAAACAAAACTGAAGATCACCTTGAATCGAGGCATCCGACCAAACACAAATATTTCCACGATCCTACCGCCATCAAGCGGCGTAATGGGCAACAGATTCATCGCATTAATTATCACAGACATCCAGCAAAATTCTCTAGCAACCGCCTGCAGGCCTGGCGACGTATCCCACAATCCATTGGAAATAAACAGCAGCAAAACGCCACCGATAACTAACCCCGGCAGCGGTCCTGCAAGGTATACCAACAACTGTTGCATTGGGCTGGCATCATCTTTTCTGCCCGTCGTTCCCCCACCTAAAAACGGAACAAAAAAAACTTCTACATTTTGATAGCCACAAATACGCATAGCCAAAAAGTGCCCAAGCTCATGAATCAGAATCACGGCTAATAAGACAGGTACAAAAGCCCAACTATCCCACACCAACCCGAAGCTGATGCCCGATACCCCTGTTAGCAAAACAAACCGAAATATCTTTTGTAGTCTACTTTTTTGCAAATCATGTTTCCGCGATTCCGCTAGAAAATTTAAGTAACTAGTGTCGTCGCCTTCACCTGTTTGGGCCGCAAGCTCAGACGTAGAAAGAATGTAGGGTTGCGTCATTTTTCTGGGTTTAAATACGATCGACCAAGCCAAGCGCAGCGCAGGCAAAAAGTTAAGATAAAAATATTCATCGCGTTTGTGAAGCACCCCTCGCTGAAACGCATCCGTTAGGGTCGCTGGATTTACGGTCGAAAGAAGGCTCACCGCCTGTACAGCATCCACTAACCACTGCGTGGGGCCATCTGCGTGCGCAGCCTCTTGGAGTCGAGACCGATGGAATAACCAATGCGCATCCAAGTTATTCGCGTAAGGGTCTTGCACGTCAAAACCCAATGGAGAAGAGAGAAACGAATACAAGGTTCTATTCACGGTCGATTGATGTTTACCAGATTCTGAGATGGGGCATAAATTGTGAAACACCACTGCGTAAGGGATGTGATCTTGCAAATTCGGGTTTCGTTGAACTGTAGCAAAAGTGCTGTGCGTCGGTTCAAAGTAAACGGCAATATAATGGGGTAATTTGTCCAATGCGGCAGCCATTGCATCATGTCTATACCGCGCCACTTCTGAGAACCCCAACTCAGTTAACCGCGCGCCTGCAATTTGAATCGAAACTGCGTCGTAAGCGGGGAAAACATCATCCGGAGGCACTAGCGACTCGCCCTTTTGCGAGCGCAAACCTGCACGCATAATTAACACAGTATTTGCAACAATCAACAGTGCTATCAAAGCCACCACGACTAACACAGCATAGACAACCCACTTAAACTCAAAGCCCATAAATAATCGGTTTCAAAATCAAGGAAAACAAGAGAGTCAAAATTCTTGAAGATGCCCGAATATAAGGAATATTCAGCTACCCAAGGCCGATAATTTCGCTTGCCGCTTTGCATAAGCACTCACTAGCAAACTTAAGCTAAGTGCTGCCAGCAGGGCAATCGCCATGCCCACAAATAAGCGTCCGTATTGTTTTTGATCCATCATGACGCCGAACACGAAGGGGGCTACGGCTAGGCCTGCATCAAGGCCGGAGTACACAACACCGTAAACGCGACCCGTTGCACCCTTGGGCGTAACACTGCGAATGAGCATGTCGCGCGATGGGCCGGCGATGCCAGCGGCTAGCCCTATCGTAGCAATCGCAAGGGGTAAAAGCGCTACCGGAATAGCGCCAGACGCGACTACCAATGCGCAGACGCTGGCAAACCCGAGTGCCACCGCGATAATCGTTTCTGGCCCTGCACCGCGTTTTAAGTTTGACACTAAATAGCCGCCAGCTATCAAGCCAATTGCCCCGGCCAACATATAAATGGTCACAGCACCTACCGCAATCCACTGTGGCGCACTGTAGAGCGCCTGCAGGGCTGGTCCACCGAAGCTTTGCATGGCACCCATTGCCATCGTGGTGACGAATAAAAACGTCATGCAAATCCAGACGGCTGGCAGGCGCATGAAGGCAAAACTAGACTCTTTAGGCATAGCGGATGAAGTAATTACAGTCGCTGCGGCCGTGGTTTTAGCCACGTTTATTGCTGCGATTATTTTGTCATCAACCAAATGCCGATTAATAAATATCAATATGATGGCTGAGAGTGCAATAAGCGCAGCGCTATAAAATGCGGCGCGCCACCCGAAATTTGTCGCCATTCCCGCTAGTACTACCGGTGCAGCCGCCCAACCGATATTACCGGTAATGCCATGCACCGAATATGCATAGCCGATTCTGGCAGCGCTCACCCGCGCGTTTAGCACAGCATAATCAACGGGATGAAATACGCTATTGCCCAGGCCTGCCAAACAGGTAAAAATCATCAACATCGCTGCATTTTGGGCATTGGCGAGACCCAGCGCGGCAATAAAAAAACAGCTTAAACCGAAGAACAAAACGCGACGCGCCCCAAATTTATCGACAACGAAACCCGCGAAGAACTGACCGATACCGGACACAATAAAAAAACCGCTCATCAACAAGCCAAGCTGTGCGTTGGAAAGGGAAAAATCACGACCCAACCAGAAAAATAAAGGTGCCACGACCAGATGAAAAAAATGGCTCACTCCATGCGCAAAGCCGATTAACGCCATAACCTTTGCATCGGCGTTCCGTGCATCTGCGTTCAATGGGTCTGATGGTAATTTTGCAGAGCTTGGCGCGTCTGCCATTACCGTTTCCAACTTGCTTGCCATGACGGGAGATATCCTAAAATATAATGCAGAAAACGCGACGCGAACGTAGGCTTGTGATTAAAGCACAATAGGCGCGTCCGACTGTTCATTGTCGCGCACGCCCTGTTCAGCATTATGCGGAAAGTGTTGACGCAACTGCGCATGGATTTGCGCAATACCGGCAAGCGAACCAGCTTCAAACTCATCTCGCGTAAAGTGTGTATCTATTTGCTTGACGATGGCTTCCCAGGCAGGTTGCCCCACAGCTCGGTCAATAGCGCGATCGGCAATGATTTCTACTTTTCTATCGGCTAACAACACATAGAGAAGCACGCCATTATTGTGCTCGGTATTCCACACGCCAAGCTTGGCAAAAAGCGTTTTAGCGCGTTGCCGAGCAGTCATGTCATGCCAAAGCGCATAGGTAGAGAGTTCGGCCTCCACCACAAAACGAACTTGCCCTGAGTGACCCTGCTCACCTGTGCCAATGGCATGCTCAATTTGCGTGAGCACTGCAGCATTGAAATAACGGCGCACGGTTATCGGCGTCATTATCACATGCTTAAAATAGCGTCGTAACCAAGACATTTACCAATCTCCCGAGGCGCCGCCGCCGTCAAAGCTACCGCCGCCGCCACTAAAACTATCGCCACCCCCACCACTACTAAAGCCACCGCCGCTACCGCCAGTACTCCAACCCCAGCCAGAAGTCGAACCACCGCGACTACCGCGCAACATCCCTGCCGCGCCAAAAATAAAGGTAGCTACAAACACCAATAAACCCAAGCCAATAGCCACAGCCAAACCCAAGCCGAAGAGCACTGCACCGCCACCGATTAAACCCGCCGTAATGGTAGAACCAAAAAAGCGGCCCACCAAACTACGCAAAATACGGAATACAAAAATTGTTAGGAAAAGCACGACGGAAAACACCGACTGATAATTTATTCCAGAACCATAATTACCTTGCGTATTTTTCCCCGTACTTGTCGCTTTAGGCGGTGGCAGCGCTTCGCCACTAAGCACTGAAATAATCTGTGCGACACCATCCTCAATGCCGCCGCCAAAGTTGCCACTACGGAATTTTGGCGCAACGGTTTCAGCAATAATACGTTTACTCATAGCATCGGTGAGTACACCCTGCGTACCGGCACCAGTTAGGATTTGCATTTTGCGATCATCTTTAGCGATAACAAACAGCACGCCATCGTCAACACCTTT
>JANMDR010000031.1:0-5587 GCA_031376425.1 Betaproteobacteria bacterium | reverse complement strand
TTGCTGCGTATCGCAACACACGCACGCACCGCAAGTGCAACCTTCGTGTACTGCACACGGTGCAACGTTCGCCTTTGCTGTTTCATCGCACCATCACGGTTTTTTAAACACGCGTTCAATGCTCGCTGACTTACCCTTATCCGTCGCGCTAGATGGCTCAGTTGCGTCCGCGGCCAAACCCTCAATTTTTCCGCTAATTGTAATGGGAAGTACGGGCGTTACTGGTGTGTTGGGATCATTGAGCCGCGTCGCGGTAAAGCCAATTTCGCGAACCTCACCTGGCAGAATTGGCGTGGCCATGGGGCTAAATTCGAGCTTCTCGCCAGTTCCATCGGTGCCACTTAAAAAACCAGAAAGTCGCCCTGTCGCTTTTCCAGTATTTTCAACTTCTAGCACAGCGACAGCTTGTTTATCCCGCACTACCACCCGATGTGATTTCACTTTAAGCGTAGGTGCTGCGTCCCCGATAACAACATATACGATCAGCCCCAAGCGCGCTGAAAATGGCAACGCGACTGCTCCCGATTTTGTGTGTTGCTCCTGCCCCTCAATCATGATGGCAAAACGGCACTCTTGCGGCTTGGCATCTTCCGGCACATTAACTTCAAACCGATACCGATAGGGGCGATTTGGAAAAACATTCACTTCTTTACGCTCAATCGCCACCCAACGACGGCAACTATCAGTTGCTAAATCATCGCTAAAGGCAACGGATGCATCTGGGTTTAATGTCCAGTCATTGGTTTTAATGCTGTAGCGCCCGGCGCTGGTTTCGGAATTAGAGAGCTCGATCACCTCACGCAATTTTTGCCCCGGCTTTGCTTGCAACTCAAAACGTGGTGGCACTACTGCTAAGGCAAATTGCGCTGTAGCGGGGGGGGCGCTGAGCGCGGCAAGCAATGTGCCAACTAAGGCAATCATAGGCGTCAGAAATGCCGACGCCCCCACGAATGTGCCACAACTTTTTCTTAAAAAACCCATCGCAGCCTCAACCAATGAAAAGGTTATTTATCAACTTCAAAATAGAGTTCTAATGCTTGGAAACCGGCCACATTTCGACCATCGCCAGTGATATTAACGTCAAGCGACTCCAGTAAAAATGCTTCTTTTACCACACCTTCAAAAACGAGTACACGACCACCACCCTGTAGTGTGCCGGGTAATAACCGCCCTTGTCCGCGCCAACTCACGTGAAACGAACCGCTATCTCCCGCATTGGTCATCCGCTGATAAAGACGAATATTTTTACCTACCCATGCTGTTAGGTTTAGGCGTAGTGCCACCCGCACACTGGCTTCCACCTGATTATCGCGATCGCGCCCAGGGCCAAAACTACGCCAGCGCAATTGACTGGTGGGGGTGCTGAACGTCGTACCGGTATCATCAACCCGCGCTGGGAGTTCGATTGTAGGCGAAACCGGTGCTGGCGCAGCGGCGGTGGGGGTAATGGGTACGAGTAACAGCGCCGCTAGCAGCGTGGAAAATAGACAAAAGGTGCGCCGATTCATCATGGTGATGTAAGCGTATAGGTCACGCGCCCCGTATAGGTGCCCGCAGCTACTACAGTGGTGTTGGCATAGTTAAAGGCCAAGCAGCTTTCAAACCATTGATTTTGATTTGCCGTATAAATAGTTTGGGTAGTGCCCCCGACAAAAGTACCACTTGGTATTGTTGCCACCGCATCGCCATTGCCACCTGACACCCAAGAAATTTGATTAAAGGCGATGTTAAGCCCTGCCCCCGCAGTCAAATTGGCAGGGGATGCCACTGAAAGTGTACCAGCGACTCCTGCAACAGGCGACCGCAAAAAGCCCGCTACATATATTTGCGTTGCAGGCGCACAAAAAACAAAATTATCATAGATGCTATTGGCAACGGGGCTATTACTTGCCATCGCCTGAGTACCAGCGCCGACGCTTGCGGCGGGAACGATCGCACTTACTTCATTGACCGTCGCACTATTGGATGGCACTCCACCACTCTGGATAGTTCCGCCACCTCCAGTCACTGCCCCCCCCGTACCGACCTGCAAATAGATAGCGCGTGGTGCTGCCGCAAGATTCACCACATAAGCATGTACAGTCGGCGCACCTGCAAGTAACGCGATTAATGCAACTAATGCGAAACCATATTTTAGATAGTGCTGCACGTTTATCATAATTAGGCTCTAGTAAGAAACGGGGGCTTATTTAGTGAGAACGGGTGCAATATTGCACCCGTTCAAAAAGTTACCACTATTATGCAACGATTAGTTCTTCGTTACACAAGCGTGCCTATTAAGGCATAGTAACTGTATAAGTTACACGGCCATTATTAGGCACTGTACCACCGTAAGTACCTGCTGCTGGCAAACCGGTGTTAGAGTAGGCTACTGCCCATTGGCCTTCTTGGCGTACTGCACCAGCTACTGCTGTCAATGTTGTTGCGGTGCCGTTACCACCGGCTACACCGTTGTTAAACGCAGGATGGGTAATCGCGCCATTGGTAAATCCAGCTGTTGCGACTGCTAGTGCGGCTGGCGTAATCGCAATTTCTGTCCACGGAATAAATTGACCTGCAACACCATTGGCTAGCTGACCGGTTGTTGCGGAATTTAAGGAAATATTAGAACCACCATTGCCATAAATGCGCACTGTGACGGCGTTTGCAGCGACATCACCACCTGTTGCAGCGATAACAGAACCATCACCCACGTTAGCGGCCGCTGGTGACATATCCATCAAATTAATGGCGCCACCGGTACCAGCAACACCTGCACCAATACGGATATAAAGAACACGTGGAATAACCACACGGTAATCTAAGCTAGCACTTGCTGTAGCCGCTGCAGGTGCAGGCGCTACAAGCGTGGAATTGGCAAACGCGCTGCCTGAGATTAAAGCAACAGAGCTAACTACACCAGCGATAGCGACTGAGATAATATTTTTTACGGTTTTCATTTTAAATTTCCTTTTGGCCTTAGCAGTGATTTGCGAAATAAGCTACGAATTGAGTTACTAAAAAATTGCGAATAGTGGGGCCTAGCTAGGGCATAGTTACCGTATAAACGACACGGCCATTGTTGGTATTGATGCCGCCGTAAGTACCTGCTGCCGGTAGGCCAGTATTGGCGTAGGCCACTGCCCATTGACCTTCTTGGCGTACAGCACCGGCGACTGCCGTTAACGTAGTTGCGGTGCCGAGACCACCAGCTGCACCGTTGTTGAAGGCGGGGTGCGTAATTGCGCCGTTAGTAAAACCCGCTGTGCCAACTGCTAGCGCCGCTGGGGTGACTGTAATTTGCGTCCACGGAATAAACTGCCCAGCAACACCATTGGCTAATTGACCAGTGGTGGTGGAGTTTAAGGAAATGTTTGAGTTACCGTTGCCGTAAATTCGCACCGTCACAGCATTAGCAGCAACATCACCGCCAGTTGCGTTAATCACGCTACCATCACCGACGTTTGCCGCCGCTGGCGCCATATCCATTAAATTGATGGCACCGCCGGTACCTGCCACACCCGCGCCGATGCGGATATACAGTACACGTGGAATGACAACGCGAAAATCAAGAGATGCAGACGCCGTAGCACCCACAGCGGCTGGTGCCACAAGTGTTGAATTTGCAAAAGCAAAGCTCGATGTTAATGCCATGCTGGCAGTTACACCTTGCAATATCTTTTTGTTTAATAATTTCATTTCAAGTACCCCCTTGAATTAACCTACAACAAGTTGACCACAGAGAATCTACTTTTTTTGCACCAAACCTAATATGCCCACACTCTAACGCAGCACATCATCGTGGGTGGTCGCAATTTACAATCTGTGACTACTCATTTATTACGGTTGCAATCGGAGTGATGGGGCGCACAATTTATTGTTTTCGCGTCTGTAATTTGCGCGATAAATATCACATAGAAAATCGCATGGTAGTCTGAAGAGTGCCAAATTACGGGCGTCTACAGCCACAAGGCTAGACCTAGGCCCACACACAGTGCGCCGTACTTATTGCGGCAAAATATCACCAGATGTACGTTATATGTGACGAGCTTCACTCACATATAACATGCAGAACCGATGAACGGTTCGACGGGCTGACTAATGGTAAGCCTTTATTTGTCAACCCTTAATGGTCAACCTTATCGGTCAATAGCCGCCATTCGCTTTGCGTTATAGCGTGGTCCCGCCACGTGATCGAGCGCTGCCGCGAGCTTCGATAGCGTTACACCATCTAATTTGACTTCACTTGCTGCAATATTTTGCTCTAAATATTGTCGCCGTTTGGTGCCGGGGATTGGCACAATATCATCGCCTTGGTGCAGCACCCATGCTAGTGCCACTTGCGCGGGCGTTATGCCTAGCGCTGTAGCAACTTCAGTTACTGTGGCAGCAGCAGCCATGTTGGCATCAAAATTAGCGCCTTGAAAACGCGGATCTGAATTTCTAAAATCGGTTTCCGGATACTCTTCTGCACGCTTTACGTTACCCGTGAGAAAGCCCCGCCCCAATGGGCTAAACGGCACGAAGCCGATGCCTAACTCGCGCAGCACTGGCAAAATATCAGCTTCAATATTACGTTCCCACAATGAATATTCGCTTTGCAGCGCCGTGATAGGATGCACCGCGTGAGCGCGGCGGATGTTCGCCACCCCTGCTTCAGACAAACCCAAATAACGTACCTTACCTTCGCGCACTAAATCCGCCATGGTGACAATAACATCTTCAATCGGCACCGCAGGGTCAATGCGATGTTGATACAGCAAATCAATATAGTCGGTGCCAAGCCTCGTCAATGAGCCTTCTACCGCTTTTCTGATATGTGCAGGATCGCTATTAACGTCACGACCGCCCTTGCCATCAATATTAAAACCAAACTTGGTCGCAATGATTACCTCGGTGCGACGTCCTTTGAGTTGTCCTTTAAACGCACGCCCTAGCAATAGCTCGTTTTCATACGGCCCATATACTTCAGCGGTATCAAAAAACGTGATGCCAAGCTCAACAGCGCGATACAAGGTGGCGATCGATTCGGCTTCATCCGCATCTCCATAAAACGCGCTCATGCCCATGCAACCTAATCCTTGGGCTGATACCATGAGACCGCTTCGGCCTAACTTTCGAGTTTGCATCATTGTGATTACTCCAAGCTTTCTGCGTACGTTTTATTTATACTTTATTTACACTTCTTGCCGTTTTGCGGCGATTTGGGATCAAGCAATGACCAGCAATTACTTTGCGATGTGCCACGATCAATGGGGCGAAATTGCGGCGTGGCCGATAGCGTTTTTATACTCAATGCCGTCGATGCCGCCGATGCATTGCCTACCGCATCCACCGCAACGATCGTGTAGTTATAACTTGTTTCTGGCGTTAACTGCGCATCAACATAAGATGGTGTGGCAGTAGTGCCCACCACACTACCGTTGCGGGAAACCCGGTAGGCCGATACGCCCGTATCGTCTAAGGAGGCGGTCCAACTTAAATTAATTTGCGTTGCGCCAAATGGTTCGGCAGCGACACGGCTAGGGACTGTGGGTGCGGTGGAGTCTACAAATACCGCGTTGGCTAAATACTCGGTAATACCTTGACTGGCAGCAGTAGCGACGAT
>JANMDR010000022.1:0-28424 GCA_031376425.1 Betaproteobacteria bacterium | reverse complement strand
AGAAAATAACGACTAACAAGCGCAAAGGCGCGTGATTTAACTGCGAAAAGTACATTGATTTCGCTCAATCAACTTAGAAATTCTTCAACGCTGCGCTAGCGCTCAAATTCGTTGGGTTTTATGTGGTTGTGCAGAGGTCTTGTTGAACGCATGTGAGTGTGCGATTTTCCCGCAAGGGGTCATGAAGCATTTACTTTGTAAATACTTCCAAGAGAGACTTCCTAGCAAGGCGCGACGACGACGCAGGCTTCACCCTGCTAGGAGAAGGGCGCACCGCTGGTGCGCCACCGCTAGGGAGTTTCAAAATCGTGCAATAACGTGCGTAGCGCTCTCACCCAATGGGTGACGGTGTAGAAATCTCGAAATACCAATGACAACAGGTTTCTCCGAATAACTCTAGCGGTCAACTGCCGTTTCTAGGTTCAAGGGCTAAAAGGACTGTGATTTAAGCGCGTCAATTGGGTAATGTGCGGCTTCGTATTGCTCGGTGGGATTGGGGTGCAAAAACCATTGCTCTCCCACATCCGGCGCAAATTCCCACTCCGAAAACCATAAGCGTTTGTACGGAGCGGTCTCGTCATTCGATTGAAAGGCTGTTTCGCTTGCATCAGAAAAGTCTAAATTTTCGCGAGGCACAACCAATCTGTAAGCTGGTTCAATCCAGCCCCACTCTACGAGCGTCGCAAGTGGATACTTTTGCAGTAGCTCTTTCAATCCAAGGAATTCTAGCCACGCAATAAATTCACCTGAATTACCTTCGTGCGCGACCATTAATGGGCAGGTATTCATAACTTGGACTTTTCTTCCCACGGATTTATCACCTTCAATCCATCAACCCCCGCAAAATCACTGACGTTGCGTGTTGCCAGCGCAGCTCCAAGGCAGCAGGAAATCGCGGCAATTTGCGCATCTTCTGTGCTTATCGGCTTGCCTGCGCGTTGGCGGTCGGCAACGATGGTGGCGTAGAAACTTGCAGCGTGCGCTTCAAAGGGGAGGCAGCGGTGTTTGAAGTGTTGTTCAAATAGGCTCATGACTTGAGATCTCAAAGCGTCGCGACGTTTGCCTTTAGGCAGTAAGGCCACGCCCAACATCATCTCAGCCTGCGTGACACTGGTGACGTAAACGCTATTTGGTGCTAATGCGTCCATCCATTGCAACACCTGTGGGGCTGGGGTGACGCGCAACACCTCAGACAGTACATTGGTGTCGAGGATGATCATTTACGGATCGACGCTTTACTTGTTGCGGACACCTCTTTTAAAGCAGCAGCCGAAAAATCTGGCGGCGTCCGCGGCGCGCGGCGCGGTGTTAGTACTAAGTCGCCCACGCCTGTAAAGTGTTGGCGCAATCTTGCGCCTAAAGGCACGACCGCGGCTTTTGCCGTTGCGCCATTTTGTAGCGCGTGAGCCAAAATGCGCCGCACTTCTTCTTCCATCGAGCATTCATGTTGCGCGGCTTGTATTCTTAACTTAGCCTTGACGGTATCGTCAACATTGCGAATCGTAATCGTGGCCATCTAACACTCCAATTTGCTGTCAATGCTAGCATTGTAGTCACGCAGTTTGCGCGCGTCAACACTGCTTTTTTTCAATATGCGTGAAAATTCCGTCGCCATGAATACCTAGGCAAACCCAAACCCGTTACACTTTCACAACTAGCTAAGCTTAAGCCAGCAAAGCCAATTTCCCTCTCAACAAAATCTTCCATGCACACCACCATTTTCGATACCCCTGTTATCAATACCATCGTGCGGTTTCTATCGCACTGGTTTATGCGTTTTACCGGTTGGAAATTAACCGGCGAATCCCCGCAGGGGCTTAATAAATTTGTAATGATTGCAGCGCCGCACACCAGTAATTGGGATCTTCCCAATATGCTTATGGTGGCATTCCATTTCCGGTTGCACGTTTATTGGATGGGCAAGGCATCTATTTTTAAGTGGCCGTTTGGCGGGGTCATGAAATGGCTGGGTGGCATACCCGTTAATCGTGAGCAGTCTAACAACGTTGTCGCAGCCTCAGCTGAGGCTATTAAGCAAGCTACCCGTGCGGTGCAGTTGGTAGTCCCACCTGAAGGGACGAGATCCAAAGTGCGCTATTGGAAAACCGGTTTTTACTATATTGCGTTGGAGGCCAAAGTACCCATCGTAATGGCTTATATGGATTACGAAAAAAAGCTAACTGGCCTCGGCCCGACACTCTATCCCAGTGGTGATATTGACGCAGATATGAAAATTATTAAAGCGTTTTATGCGCCATTCAAGGGTAAAAATGCCACGCAGTTTGAGGCACAATAAGCTTTGCTCTTAGACCAAAAAACCGGTGGTCGGAAGCGGGTGAGTGAGCGATTTACCAGCGCGCGATCGTTAAGTATTTACTATAACAAGGGCATTTACAGCGCCCAATTGACCGCCGTATTAGCGTTTAAGGCCATCTCTGCACACCGAATTTGTGTTCCCTGAAACGCTGCAATCAATCCACTTCCCGTCCAGATTTTTTATCACGTAAATGCGTTTAGAATCCGCAGATGGTTTGGTAGGTTCGCGCCTACCATCCCACCACATTGTGACCATCAAATTCATGCCGCATTCAAACTGGCCAGGTGGACCATAACGTAGAAGGTGGCATTCGTCTTTAGCAGCACTGTAAAGTTTGCTCCGTATCACGCCGCTTTGACCGGTAGCTGTCACTGTTACGGGCAAGCCTTTGTTCGCTTCTAACGCGGCATATTGGGCAAACATAAAATCGCGCAGCACGTCCTCTGGTGGTTCGTCATACGTAATTGGTGTGCGCGGTACCACCGTTGGCGTAGCAGCAGTAGCGTTTGCGGTTTGCGCCAAAGGCACATATTTTTCTTCCTTCGTGCAAGCGTCGAGCAGTATGACTAACAGGCAGCTAAATCCAATTAATAGTAGTTTCAAAACGCCCCCACGGAAATTGCATAAAAATCATCGCCGCTCTCTTTATTACGCCTATGTTTAGGGTGCGTTAGATTCCAGTGCGTTTTGTTTGCGACACCATTGCGAATTACGATGATTTGGCTTCTTCCCAAATGGTAGGGCGGTCCACGTGTTTCGATGTAGCTTAGCTCGTAGGCACCGTCGGGTAAATCCTTAAAAATAAAACCATCGGAAGATGTGGTGTAAGCGTGGCGGACAGGCTCGCATCGGCCAGATTTAAAACCACATAACTTCAAGTACAGGGGCACCCGTGAAGAACTCGTTCCTATATAAATAGTAGCGCCACCCATTTGCTGGCTCGGCAATAGCGGCAATACATAACCGGGCACCGTCGGCCATTCACCGCCTGCGGGATTAATGGGCGGTTCTAACGCATCTTCAATGACTACCGGTGAGGGCAGTGAATCGCTCCCTGACTGCGCTTTTTCGGCCAGTGCTATCGCGTTATTTTTAGCGGTCTCTTTAGCAACTGCCGCCGGAGAGTCAACAGGGGTAGTTAGTTTTTTTGGTGCGCTAAACAGGAATCCGATTGCAATCCATAACGTGGCTATGAACAAAAATATTGTGAGCGTGAAGTGCAAGGGTATCCAAGACGCGCGACGCCTGTATATTGTGCCTAGAATACCGTCACGCGTTTCGTCGCCAAAAAGCCATGACAACGGGTTGCTGCCAGTTACCAACCGCCACGCCCACGCGGCACAAGTCGCGCTGAAAAGCCACCAGTAAAATTTAACTAACCATTCATAGATACCCGTAAGGACAATAACGGGCAGGAGGATAATCAAATCCCCTAGCTGCGCTTCCGCGTGAGCCGGTAATGCAACAAGGCACAGGCATAGCAGCAAAAAATTGAGTGATGAATAAAAATACTTCATTACGTAGACTTTCTATTGCGCGTTAATAGCTGCGCGCTGGTTTGTGGAGTCGCTCAGGCAAGCTTCAAAACGCCTCAATATGGGTGACGCAAGGCTTGCCGTCTTCCCAATTAAAATGTACGTGCACAAATGATTGATTACTGTTTTTACTGCTCGCAGCTTTATTGGGTAGGGTGCTAAACGAAACCGAACTGTTTGACGAATTTGTCACGGCATTAATTTCTACACTGCGCGAGGTTAAATCGGCAGCCGTATTTTTTATTGAATCTTTCATTGCGGGATGGCCTAACAACTGCCGCGCGCGCAGGCACAGCATATCGCGATAGGCCATCGCTTTTCCACCTTTAAGCGCGCTAAACGCTTCGCGCGCACGCGGTTCTAAGTCACTTTTAATGAGCCCGTCGCGGCGCTTATTTTCAGCACCAGAAGTTACTTCACCGAATGAACTGCCTCGGTTTGACTGAGTACTAATTACACTTTGCGCACCACGGGTTTTTACATCATCGTTGCACGGTGTTTCTTGATATGTGGTTTTGCCATCGACAGTACATTTAAAAGCGGCAGCAGCAGGAAAGCTTAAAATCAGTGTTGTGATAGCTAACGTAATGGTAAGTGGTTTCATATAATTGGCAGTCTATTAGTTTAGAGAAGGAACTAGATTTAGTTTGCATCATTATAAAATTTTTTTGATGTGAAGCGTAGTGCTACTACAGCGCATCATCATTTCGTGCTACGATTTAATATCGTACAACCACTCCATACTGTAAAACCATGGCTACCGTTTCCGTATCACCAAAATTCCAAGTTGTTATACCTAAAGAGATTCGGGAAGCACTCAATTTATTCGTCGGTCAGCGCATGGAAGTGAAGTTAAAAAACGGCAAGGTTGAGTTTGTGCCTGAAAAAACCATTTTGTCCTATCGTGGTCGATGGCTCGGTGTTGACAGTACTATTGTGCGCGATCCAGATCGCGTCTAGTTATGGCAGTCACTCGGCTAAATGTTGTCGATACTTGCGGCTGGTTGGCCTTGTTTGGTAATGAAGCCAACGCCAGTTTCTTTGAAGCCGCGTTTGCACATCCGGATTTGCTCATTGTTCCTGCGCTCACCTTGTTTGAAGTAAGCAAACGGTTATTGCAACAGTGCGGCGAAGACGCGGCTTTAGAAGCGCTTTCAGTAATGCAAAAAGGGCGCGTGGTGCAATTAGAGCCAGGTGATTTATTTGCTGCGGCTAAAACTGCAGCAAAACACAAATTATCGATGGGCGATGCGATTGTTTGGCAAACCGCACATGTGCACAGCGCAAAGCTGTACACGCAGGATGCAGGATTAGCTAAGATGCCGAATGTTCTATTTGAAGCTAAAAAGTGAATGCTGGAATCCCTTAGCTACGAATTGTTCTTTTGGCCTAATACAAATACCTTGAAGAAGTTCTAACATAGAATATCTTCAAGGCATTACACTGAAGTAGCTACGCTGCTTTTTTCAACACCACGACCGGAAAATCAATTTCAGTCGCGGCAATATGGTTGGTGTAGTTGGTGTAAATATTGAGCACTACATTTACCAGCACTTCTAAAATATCAGCGTCTGATAATCCCTGCGCTTTAAAGCTAGCTACCTCGCTGGATGCCAAGTGACCGCGCTCGCGCGTGATGGCTTGAGCGAGGGCTACGATTGCAGCATCGCGCGCGTTGCTGGCTATGCCGCCGCGTGCGGCATCGATTTCAGCGGGTGTTAAACCCACCATATTACCGATGATGCTATGGGCGGAAACGCAGTAGCCGCAGGCGTTTTCTTCGCCTACCGCCAAGGCAATTTGCTCGCGCTGTTTTGCGTTTAATGTGCCGTTGCCAGTGAGCGCGGATAGTTGCATATAGGCATTGAGTGCGGTAGGTGAATGTGCCCATGTTAAAAACATATTTGGTATTACGCCTAGTTTTGCTTTTACCGCATTCAACGTTGCTGCGGTGGTGGCATCGGCATTGGCAAAATGAATGGGTTTGATGTTGGGTGTTGGGTTCGACATGATGATGCTCCGGTTAAGTGTTAGGTGCAATATTGCACCAGACGAACTATGCACGCTTAAATCATACTAATAATGATTAAAAACCTGTATTATTTGATTATTCGTCCAACCCCCTCGTCAACTGCCTCGTTAAGTCCATGTTAAATACCTCGCCCTCACAAGATCGGCTTAATGCCTTGCTGCAGCAATTTTCTGTAACATCGCGGCTATTCCACGCAGGCGCGCTGTGTGGCATTGTTGATTTTGATGCGCAAGACGTTGGCTACTTACACGTGGTGCGACGCGGACCATTGCGAGTAACGCATCGGTATGAAGGCGACTTATATATCACTGAACCCACCGTGCTGTTTTATCCGCAACCGCTTGGGCATCGTTTTATTGCAGATGCAAACACAGGTGCTGACATGGTATGCGCATCGGTAAAGTTTGGCGGCGGTAAAACCAATCCCTTAGCTACCGCGTTGCCGCCTATCGTCGCGCTCACCTTAAATGAGTTGCCCAGTTTGGCGCAGTCTACGGCGCTTTTGTTTGATGAAGCATTAGAGCCAAAATGCGGACGGCAAGCGTTGGTAGATCGCCTATTTGAAGTCGTTATCATTCAACTTATTCGCCACCTTATGACCGCAAATGTGGTGAACATAGGCGTGCTTGCAGGGCTAGCGCATTCGCAGCTACGCAGCGCCATCATTGCTATGCACGAGCACCCAGAGCAGGCATGGAGTATTGAAGTGCTAGCCGCTAAAGCCGCCATGTCGCGTAGTACCTTTGCAGCGGCGTTTCACGAAGTAGTGGGGGTGGCACCGGGCGATTATTTAACCGGCTGGCGCATTAGCTTGGCGCAGACTAAAATTAAGCAAGGCAAGTCGTTAAAACAGATCGCCATGGACGTGGGCTACGGTAGCGAAGTAGCGTTATCGCGAGCCTTTAGCGCGCGTGTGGGGATGAGTGCGCGTGCGTACAAACAGCAGGAATAAAACTAAATTTTCGAAAGTAAAATTAATGCCTAACAACTTGTGCAAGGCGGGCATAGTTGCCCTATTCATCGCTGTTTGCAGCGGAAATGCAGGCGCTCAAAAACTTGCAGAACCACCAATTACCTCGGCACCAAAATACAGTACGGTTACCGCTTCTGCCGACGGCATCGGTAAAAAATATATGGGCCGTGAAATTGCCAGTGTTATGGGTTGGCAAGGTGCCGCATGGTTAGAACGGGAGGAGCGCGAGCAGGAAGAACGCAGTGATTTATTGCTGCAAGTATTAGCGCTTAAACCCGGCATGGATGTTGCCGACATAGGTGCAGGCACCGGCTATTACACGCGTCGCATGGCACCGTTTGTGGGTAGCAAGGGCACCATCTATGCAGTGGATGTGCAACCCGAAATGATAAAAATGCTCAGTGATTTAAGCCGCAAGGCCGCGCTCACCAATATCAAACCTGTGCTCGCCACGGTTGATAACGTAAAACTTGCCGATAATAGTATTGATCTTGCCATCATGGTGGATGTATATCATGAGCTTGAGTTTCCCTATGAAGTATTGGCTAGCATTGTGCGTGCGTTAAAGCCGAATGGCAAAGTGGTGTTCGTAGAATATCGCGCTGAGGACAACGCTGTGCCCATCAAGCGCCTACACAAAATGAGCGCCCAACAAATTCGTAGTGAAGCCGCTGTACACCCTCTAAAATATGAGCGCATCGCGCATGTATTGCCGTGGCAGCATATCGTTATTTTTAGCAAAGTTGAAGGAGTAGGTACGTTGGGAGTTTTGCCCAAGTAGTGTAATAAAAATATAATTTATATACTATGATCTTGTTTGAATTTGATCGCATTCTAAATCGTGAAGCAGGAAGCTTGGCGTTATGAGGCAATCAATTATTAAAGTGTGGCTTGCCGAACGTCTTGAAAAGGGCTTGCTCACGCGACCCTAAAATACTGCCTTGATTAACATTTATCAACGCAATGTTTTTCGTATCACCAGCTTCAAGCCCGACCATATTTCGCTCACAGCGCATACCTTAATATCTACAAACCCCAATGGCAATGCCACTTCGCGGATAGTATCTTCGGTAATATTGGTCGGCACTTTAGAAGCCTTTTTAGGCCATGAAACCCAGACCATGCGATCTGGCGAAATTTGCTGGCGTAATGTTTCCAGCTTTTGTTGCAACTCGGCTCTTTGATCGCAAAATAAATGCACCACATCGGTTTGTGTGGTGACTTTTTTACCGAAGCTGACTCTTGCTGGTAGTGGTGAAAGTAGTGTCGCATAATCTTTTGGCGCATTAATTGCCACAACGCTGGAACCTTCGCTAATACCAAGTTTTTTAGCTAGTGGTGTGCCGGAATAGCCGATAGATTGGGGCATAGAGGTGGGCTTTCAGAAAAGTAAAACACTAGAACTTTCGCGTCATATAGCGATAAAAATCATCACCACCATTTGCATCACGCAGATATTTGGCGGGCAGTACATTGAATACAATTTGTTTTGACGCGCCATTGAGTATTTCAAAATTTTTAGTTCTGGCAATAGCGTACTCCGGCCCGTTGATTTCGATACTACGGAGGCTATAGGTGCCATCAGGTATATTGTTAAGCGTAAATTTGGTTTGCGGCATGATGAAGATATGGCGTACAACTTGGCAATCAGGGCTGGCCGTAGCACAGAGCTTGATATAAATCGGTGAATTGCTACTGGTGTGGATCGTGATGTTGGCCGAACCATTTAACTGTTCTGCTTGAGGGGGCATTAAATAACCAGATTGTTTTGGCCATGCACTATTTGCAGGGTTCTCTGGCGGGTCAAGATTAACCGCAAAAGCAGCTACTGACATTTGCTGTTCAATGGGTAACACCGGCTTTGTAGGGGCTATTGGGTTTGCAGCAGTATTCGGTGGTTGAGGCCTTGGCGTATTTAGATATTTTTCAGCCGCGATTTTTCTATCACGTTCATTGCTGAAACCTATAAAAGCTGAACCAATAAAGATGTACAAGGTAGCGAGTATTAACAGTACGAGTAGCCACACATGGGGTGATTCGATTCTTTCACCGCGACTGTTGGGGTACAGAAAATTAAGCAAGCCGTCACGCTCATCGCTGCCAAATAACCACGCTAGCGGATTATTGCCAATAGAAACGCGCCATAGCCACACCAACGCTGTAATACCAAAAAACCACCAATAATATTTAAGCAGCCAATCATAGAACCCGCGCGCTATTATTGCTGGGAGCATAAATACCAAATCAAACAGTGCCGCTTCCGCCCGTGCGTGTTGTGAAAACATTAACGCTGAAGTAAATATGAAAATACGAAATAGAACGGATTTATTCATTGGCGTTGATGGCAACTTTTCGTGGGTGGCTTTGGCTGAGTCTAAATTCTGACTATGGAACATCAGTCAAATAGGATCGCTATATAACGCTTATTGTAAGGAATCTACAGGCGCTAATAAAAAATTACTATGTAAATCGTGGCACCGTCGCCAAGGTAATGCTACTGCACTTTTAGACTTGCGTGACCGATTTGCACCGCCAAGTATTAAAATGAGCAAGCACTGTAAGGAATGGTGTTCTTAACCGACCAATCTCCCTAATAATTGCTGCAAGCAGTATAGAAGTTTTAGGCCTGTTGGTTATTCGTCAAATTATTCTAAAATTAACTTTAGGAGTTCCTCAATGAAAACTGCGATTCTCTCTACCATAGCTGTTGTTACTTCCACATTGTCTTTGAGCGTGATGGCGCAAGCCACTGCGGATGCGGTGTCGGCTGCTCCTGTTGATCCCTCTGCTTTTGTTAATCAGTTTGAATCTACTTTCGGTAAGTTCGAAGGCTATCGCCGCTCTGGTGCTAAAGGTGTGTGTGCTATGGGTGAGTTTGTGGGTACGGCAGAAGCTCGCGCCCTGTCTACCGCCTCGGCTTTTAGTGGCAAACCGGTGCCAGTGGTAGTGCGTTTCTCAGTCGGTGGGGCAAATCCCAAAGCGCCGGATAATGCTAAGTCTCAGCGAAATCTTGCCTTGCAGTTTAATTTACCAGATGGTGAGCAGTGGCAAATGGGCAATATTTCCGCACCGATATTTGGCGCTGCTACGCCGCAACAATTCATTGCGTTGATAGCATCCCGCCAGCCCGACCCTGCTACAAAGCAGGCTGATCCCGCTAAGGTTAAAGCCTTCAACGAAGCTAATCCTGAGGTGTTGTTATTGCCTAAATACCTAGCATCCCAACCCGTACCAGCCAGCTTTGGTAGCGTGAATTACTGGGGTGTGCATGGTTACGGATTCGTTAATGCTCGCGGCGTAAAACAGTTCGGCAAATGGGTATTCGAACCAGTAGGTGGGCAGCAAGGGCTAAGTGATGAAGAAGCGAAAACCAAAGGCCCAACGTTTCTGTTTGATGATCTGCGCCAACGTGTTAAAGACGGCAAGGTAGCCTTTAACTTTAATCTTGAGTTAGCGCAGCCAGGCGACAAAATAGACAATGCGACGGTGCCATTACCGGAGGGCCGTAAGAAAGTTAATTTGGGTACACTGAAAGTTACATCGGTATCGGAAGATGGCGGCGGCGCTTGCTTGACTATTACCTATAATCCCATGGTGATGCCAAAAGGTATTGAGCCTTCCGCTGACCCGATGTTGCCCGCACGTGCGGCTCCTTATGCTATTTCCTTGGGTCGGCGTCTGACTGAAGGTGCAAAACAGCAATAAGCAGCAATAAACGCCATACCTTCAACCGCATTATTTTTTGAAATGACTACTATGAAACCTTCCCGTAGAATTTTCGTCTTGCAATCGCTTATGGGTGCTGGCGCTTTCGCGGCACTCGCTGTAAGTAATGTAGCGCAATCCCAAGCGCCTGCGGCAGTCGTTGATACTGATCCTCAAGCAACAGCATTGGGATATAAAACCGACGGCACAAAAGCGGACGTGAAAAAATACCCCGGCTATACAAGTGCTCAAAGCTGTGCTGCTTGCGTGTTGTTTCAAGGTAAAGCGACTGATACCACTGGCGGTTGTGCGGTGTTCGGTAATAAATTAGTCGCAAGTAAAGGTTGGTGTAGTGCTTGGGCGAAAAAACCGGCGTAGTTTAAAACGGCGTGCCACAAGGTCAAGTTCATGATCTTGCTGATAGTTGCTATTTTGATATGATAAAAATGCCCGAAGATGCTCTTTTTTAGTGCATCTTCGGGCATTATCTATTTGGGTTCTTAGAAAAGCGGAATAATACGGAGAAAGTGATGACCATCGAAATTTCCAAAGAAAACCGTAAGCAAGCGGTACTTTCCATCGAGCGTTATTTTGCCAAAAATATGGAAGAAAAAATCGGCAATGTTGCTGCGGAAGGCTTGTTGAATTATTTCTTAGCAGAATTAGGTCCCTTGGTTTACAACCAAGCGGTAGCCAATGTGCAGGAGCGCTTGCAGGCGCGGGTAATGGAAGTGGATGCGGAAATTCATGAGGATGAATTTCAATACTGGCGTCAGGCACAAAAAGGCGCGTCGCCTCGCCGCTAAATGCCGTTTTTATCTCCCCAGCAAGCAATTTCATCCCCCTTTTTCTGCATTTCATCGCACTTGCATTTTCCCCACGCCTACATCGGTCTAGTATTCATTCATCGCAAGGCACCGCGCAAATTTTTAGCCGAAGTTTAGCCGAAAGGGAAACCATGAATTTGATCGAACAACTAGAGCGCCTAAATGCGCTATACGCAGCTAACGCTATTACGGCAGAAGAGTTTGCCAAGGCAAAAGCTAAACTATTGAGTGACGAACCTGCCAAAGCGACGGTTGAGCCAAAAGTAACGCCCATCTCAAACCCAATGACGCGCCTAGGACGCAGTCAATACGATCGCTGGTTTGGTGGCGTATGCGGCGGTTTGGCGGCATCTACCGATGTGCCTGCGTGGGCATGGCGCGTATTGTTTGTACTGTTGGCACTATTGCACGGCTTAGGCATATTGCTTTACGTGTTGCTGTGGATTTTTATGCCACTAGCAGTCGTGCAAGCGGTGGCGAAAGCGGTGCCCCAAGCGGCAACCAATGTACAACCCCCACCGTCCGCAGCACCACCCCCTGACGTGCCACCGCAAAGTTAATTTGCTGTCGCTAAACGATTCCCTCGTAGTACAGTGCACCGTGATTCCAATGTTTTGGAATCACGGTTTTTTTGTTTCTAGCGGTCAACTGCCGCTTCTAGGTTCGACTGCAGACCACGCTGCTTGCACACGTTGCATCATGTTTGGATGCAGAACGCCGAGCTTGGGCGATTGCCCGTGCGGAGCGCTTGGTGGTACTTTGAACCAATCCGAATTAAACGGCAGTTCTACCATTTGTTGGAAACTAAACTTGGTGCTAAAACTTAATCCTGCCAGCTTGTAAGCAGCATTATCGGTGGTTGTAATGACAAATTCGCCAGAACGTAACGGGGTGATTTTTTTGCTCGTGCCGTATGCTATACGCACGGCAAAATTTGGTGCATCATCTTCATATACGGTCACGATAAGTGCGGGTCGTGGTTTTGGCCCCGGGTGAATTCCTTGATTTTCAGGAAAAACACACCAAACGATATCACCAGCATCAGGTGCTGGCCACCATCGCAAAGACATCTAAAATAAGCTCGATTTAATTACTTTGCGGTTACCTTGGGGTGTCGTTGCGCGAATTGCTTTTAATTGTGTTGCTGTTAGCGCCCCATTGTCAGGCGCGTAAGCTGGCAAAACCTCGCGTGCAAGTTTACTCAAAGCAAAATGGATCAATTGCGTTTCGCCCGTAAACCCTAATTGTGCTGTGAGTTTTTCAGTCGTAGAACGACTTAAGCCATTTAGAGTGTCTGAATCGCGGAACCTGAATAATAATTGGTTGTTTTTGGCGGTTGCAGTCATGATGTGCCCGAAGGTTTATATATAAATAAGATATATAAAAAATCGACGTTCGTCAAGCGAAAGTTACTTGCTCGATAATGTTAAATGTCGGCTGGCACCATTAGAAAATATTTAATGGACGCTATTTTTGGAATGAATTTATCTAACCAAAAACTGCGAACGTAAAACCGCTGAGATGCCCTAAGATAGAGCACCTCCAGCCTTCATTCCGATCAATCGCAAACCGCACCCTTGCTAGCCGTCCCCGTCAATTTCATAAATTTCGATAACACGCCCCGCGTATATTTCGGGGCAGGTTGTACCCAGTTTTTACGTCGCGCTTCGATTACATCGTCGGCTACGTTTAGCGCTAGCAGTAATTTATACGCGTCAATGGTAATGCTATCGCCCTCAACAACCAAGCCGAGCAGGCCGCCTACATAGGCTTCTGGCGACACATGGCCGACTACCATACCCCAGGTACCGCCGCTAAATCTGCCGTCGGTAACCAGACCTACGGACTCTCCCAATCCTTTGCCGATAAGGGCGGAGGTGGGGGCTAACATTTCGCGCATACCGGGGCCACCTTTGGGGCCTTCGTAGCGAATTACTAAGACGTCGCCAGCCTTAATATGATCGGACATAATGGCGGCCATAGCATCGGTTTCGGAATCGTAAACTCGTGCAGGCCCAGTAATTACGGGGTTTTTCAGGCCGGTAATTTTTGCTACACAACCTTCAGGGGATAAATTGCCTTTTAAAATCGCTAAGTGGCCTTGGCGATAAATAGCGTTTTCCCATGTGCGAATTACATCTTGATCGGCACGGGGAACGGCAGGAATATTGGCTAATTCTTCAGCCATGGTTTTGCCGGTAATAGTCAGACAATCACCATGCAACACGCCGTGTTCGAGCAATATTTTAAGCACTTGCGGCACGCCACCGGCGCGATGGAAATCAACCGCTACATATTTGCCGGAAGGTTTTAAATCGCATAGCACCGGCACTTTTTTACGCACCATTTCAAAATCATCAATGGTCCATTCCACTTCAGCTGAATGAGCAATCGCTAAAAAATGCAGCACGGCGTTGGTTGAGCCGCCGGTGGCCATAATTAGCGCTACCGCGTTTTCAATAGATTTACGGGTAATGACGTCGCGTGGCCGAATATTGTGCTTAATCGCGTTCATTAGCACCGTGGCAGAAGCAGCGGCAGAGTCTGCTTTCTCAGGGTCTGGCGATGCCATTTGTGATGAGCCCATCAAGCTCATGCCCAGCGCTTCAAAGCTAGATGACATCGTGTTGGCCGTGTACATACCGCCGCAGGCTCCTACGCTTGGGCAGGCGTTTTTCTCAATGCCGATGAAGTCTTCTTCACTCATTTTGCCCGCGTTGAAAGCGCCTACAGCTTCAAAAGCGGAAACAATCGTTAGGTCTTGGCCTTTCCATTTACCAGGCTTAATGGTGCCGCCATACACGTACACGCCTGGGACATTAATCCGCGATAGCGCAATCATGCCACCGGGCATATTTTTATCGCAACCGCCAACAATAAGCACACCGTCCATTGCTTGGCCGTTCACTGCCGTTTCAATGGAATCGGCAATCACTTCGCGCGATACTAGTGAATATTTCATCGCCTCGGTACCCATGCCGATACCATCGGTGATGGTGGGCACACCAAACATTTGTGGCTTACCACCGGCAGCTTCTAAGGTTTCAATAGCGCGATCCACTAGCGGTTGTAGACCCGCATTACAGGGATTCATGGTGGAATGGCCGTTGGCTACACCGATAATGGGCTTATCAAAATCACCGTCTTTAAAGCCTACGGCGCGTAACATAGCGCGGTTAGGTGAACGATTGATGCCGCCGGTAATCAATACGGAACGGGTGTTGAGTTTTTTATCGTCAGACATGGAAATTTCCTGCAAAAATTGGCAAATAAATGGGAGATTACTTCACCCGCTATACTACATTACTAACTGGTGCCTCATCTAGCGCTAACGTACTGCTAAAGTAGCGTGTACGCGATCAAAACAAGGTAAAAACTAATGCTAACTCATCCACAATTCGACCCCATTGCCATATCCCTTGGCCCACTCGCCGTGCACTGGTATGGTTTAACCTATGTTGCCGCTTTTGTGCTGTTTTTAGTGCTGGGCCATATCCGCTGCAAACAGCGTGCAGATTTAGGCTTTGTAAAAAACCAGCTTGATGACATTCTGCTTTACGGTGTTTTTGGCGTGGTTCTGGGCGGGCGGCTTGGCTATGTGGCGTTTTACCAAACCAGCTACTATTTAGCGCACCCTATTGAAATTTTTTATGTATGGCAGGGCGGAATGTCGTTTCATGGCGGTTTTTTAGGTGTGCTGCTCGCCATGTGGCTGTGGGGCCGTAACAACGGTAAAAGCTTTCTGCAAATTACAGATTTTATTGCACCGCTTGTGCCAACTGGTTTGGCCGCAGGGCGTATGGGTAATTTTATAAATGCTGAATTACCCGGCCGTATTACTAACCCGCAAACCTGGCCGTGGGCAATGTGGTTTCCGAATATAGATAAACTGCCTACGGCACGCCATCCTTCGCAACTCTATAACTTCTTACTAGAAGGTGTGGTGTTATTTATTATTGTGTGGCTTGTGGCACGCCGCAAGCAACCGCTTGGCGTTGTGTCAGCTACGTTTTTATTAGGCTATGGCACCTTAAGATTTTTCGCAGAATTTGCGCGTCAGCCGGATGACTTTTTAGGCTTATTAGGCTTTGGCCTATCCATGGGGCAGTGGCTATGTATGCCGATGATTATTATTGGTTTTGCGCTGCTAATTATGTTTAAGCGGCGCGGGCAGGCAGGCATAAAGATTGGTGCTTAGTATGTTGATATCGCGCCTATCTTGGGGATTGTTGTTATCAGCTTTGCTGGTCACCAGTGCGTGCGCAGATCAAACAAGTAAGTTGGAAACCCCTGAAAATAGCGTTTCTCCAAGTACCATATTCAATAGCTTACTGGGCAAAACTACTATCACCAATGCTGACGGCAGCATCTATATCGGCCAGATGAAAGACGGCAAATTTGAAGGCGAAGGTACTTTAACGTGGCCGGATAAACGCCGCTACGAAGGCAGTTTTGTGCAAGGCATGATGCATGGCGAGGGCAAGTTTACTGATGCCAATGGCAATCGCCATGAAGGCATGTATGCGCGCGGTATAGCCAACGGCAAGGGCAAAAGCGTGCGCATGGATGGCGTTGAATATACGGGTGGCTTTGTGGATGGGCAATTTGCGGGCGAGGGCGTGTTAACCATCAACAAAAACAGCAGATATGAAGGTGTTTTTAGTGCTGGCAAATTAGAAGGTGTGGGTTTATATGTAGGCGCAAAAGGCGATAGTTATGAGGGTGAGTTTAAAGCGTCAAGCTTTCACGGCAAAGGTCGTTTAGAAACTGAAACTGGAGATGTTTATACCGGTAACTTTAAGGCCAATAGCCTTGAGGGCGAAGGGCAAATGACGCAGCTTGATGGCACGCGCTACGTCGGTGAAATGCAGTATCAATACCCCCATGGTAAAGGCACATTTACCTATGCAAACGGTGATGTTTATATAGGTAATTTCCGGCGCGGAAAATTTGATGGCGAAGGTGTTTTAACGCTAAAAGAACCGCGGGAGGATGGGACTAAAGAGCAAAAAGGGATATGGCTTAACGGGCAGTTTTCTGATCCCAATATCAAAGAAGAAAAACTGACGAATGAAAAGCTGCTCTACAACCAGACCGCACTTTTGCAAGCGCAATTTGACGCGCTAAAACCGCGTAGCCCAAACCAAGCCAATATGTATTTTTTAGGTATAGCAGGTGACGGCGGCATGGAAGTTTTTCGTCGTGAAGTGCAAACCGTAGCAAAGCAATTTGAGCAGAACTTTGCCACCACTGGGCATACCGTTATACTCGTAAATAGTGCTGAATCTACGGCTACGTTACCGATCGCAAATAAAATAAGTATGCAGCGTGCACTGGATGCCATCGCTAAAAAAATGGATAAGCAAAACGATATTTTATTTTTGTTTATGACCAGCCACGGTTCGCGTGATCATGAATTTAGCCTACGGCATCCGTCGATAGAAATTAGCGATCTTCCAGCAAAAACATTGGCGAGTATGTTGGAGAGCACCGGTATTCGCCATAAAGTGATTGTTATTTCGGCATGTTATTCGGGCGGTTTTATTGATTCGCTAGAAAACGAAAATCATTTAATTTTGACCGCAGCAAGACGCGACCGCAATTCATTTGGTTGCGCTACTGAAAATAATTTTACCTATTTTGGCCGCGCGTTTTTTAAAGAAGCATTGCCCAAAAGCACCTCGTTTGAAGATGCTTTTGCGCGGGCAAAAATTATCATTAGTGAATGGGAAGGACGAGATTTTGTGCTCGCTAAAAAGAATAGTGACTATTTAGAAGCCCGCCGCAAGCGCTTAAAAATAGCGCCGCCAGTAACTAATCCTATTCTTGTCGTGACTAAAGCCGCGAGCCAAATTGCCAACGCCGTACGCAATTTTAGAAGCGATAAAACTGACAATAGCGAAGATGAAGGGCAGCCATCCTTACCGCAAATTTATGCGGGCAAGAAAATTACACCGGTGCTGGAGAGCTGGTGGAAGGCACGCAATGCGGTGAAGTAAGGTCGTGCTCGCGTTAAAACTATTTCAACTGAATCGTCTTGCCCTTTTGCATCGGCTGCACCATTTGCGTTGGCGCTTGTACGGTATTTAAATCAATGCTGGCTACAGGTGATGGCATATATTTTGGTGCATCACCAACGGCAAACCGTGAGAAATGATCTTTCGCACCGGCAACGCGGAAGCCGCAACGCGAATCAGCGGATTTTTCGCAATAGGCTTTGCCTAAGATATCGAATAAAGCGGCGCGCTTTGCGGTTCTGCCAGTGTAGTGCGTTAATTTAGCAGCACTCACTATTGCCGTCCACGGGCTCATTTTATCGGCGCAGGGCGTGGCAAAGCCATTATTGGCAACATGATTTAGGCAGGCCAATGCGGTATCGTATGCGGCGGTATTCATCGCCCAGGTGGCATCAAGGTCACTAACTAAAGTGTGTTTTTCTACGCGCCTAGCAATGCGCAACGGTGGCGCATCTACATCACCGGTAACAGGGTTGGTTTGCAAACCGTCGTAAATGTCGGTAAAGACGCCACTCTTAGAATCATAGCTACACCCGAGTGTGGTACAGGCACTGCTTTCAACCGCACCTAGATGCACAAGTTTTGTAGCATCAACGGTAAATACCTGATCCACCACGCAACGCCATTCATAAGTACCACCGCATTGTTGGCGTACAAATAAATAGTTACCTACCCAACCCATCAGCGCTTTTTGTTTAGCGAGTGATTCTGGATTTTCATATTCAGCTACCGTGGTGATGAAGCGATAGCGCTGCTTCGCTAAATCAACGGTGATGGCGTATTCAGCGCCAGTATTTTGAGTGACAGTGATAGTGACTGCTTTTTTTTGCGCATCACTTATATTGGCGATGGCTTGGTTGCTTGATAAACCACAGAAAGACGCCAAGGCGATGGCGCTTAAGTTGCGAATAATGAAGTTGAGCATAATCAGAATCTCGATAAGTTAGAGGGTTAAATTATTGCATATAAATGCAATGGAGATGGCCTATTTTAGGGCATCTCCACGATGATTTTGGCACAAAGGGATACCTGATGATACGCGATGATACTTGTTGCTACAAAAATAGGCACAGCAGGAAGTAAAAACCCCGCAACAGCGTTATGCCGTTGCGGGGTTTTGGTGCTGCTCAATAACCGTTCTTGAGTTTTGACTGTTCTTAAACTTAAGCAGCTAGTTTTTTATTAGCAACCTTAGCGTGGGTATCCCAATCACGCTTTGGTTTGTAGCCTGCTGGTGGCGCGCTGAAATCCGTGTTGGTGCTTGGTTTTTTTACGTCAGAAGCTTTGGAAAAGCCAGTATTTGCTGGCTTAACAAAGTTAGAACCAAAGCCGGAACCAAATTTTTCAGATGGCTTGCCGCTACGGTTTGTGGCTTCACGCGGTACATTTGCATCAAAGCGTTTAGCGTTGTTTTGAGCGCCATCATGGTTTTTTCCAGCATAGCCAGCACCCGATGCTGATACACCGCGCTCGCTACGCTCAAAAGGCTTTGCGAATGTTTTGGTGTAAGGCTTATCGAAAGACTTGCCTGCAGGCTTGTCAAAAGAACGTGGTGTAGCGCGATCAAATTCTTTGTTGAACGGCTTGTTAAACGTGCGTTCTGCCGAAAAAGCAGGCTTCGTAAATTCACGTTCTGCTGGTTTACTAAAGGTTGCTGCTGGGCGCTCAGTACGTTCAACGCGTTCAGCCCGCTCACCACGGTCAGCAAAAGTACGCTCTGCCGGTTTGGCGAAATTGCGGTTAGCAGTATTAGCGGCGTTACTAAAACCAGCCGAGGCACCAGTTGTCGCACGATCTGCATACACTGGCTTATCGAATGTGCGCTCTGCAGAGCGATCAAAAGAACGTTCGCCCGATCTCTCGTTGGAACGATCAAAGCGACCGCCACCAAATGAAGGTTTGTTGCCGTAACCATTGCCACTGCTGCCATTTCTGTCATTAAAGCCACGGCCAGTGTTATTACCTGAGCCAAAGCCGCCGCCACGATTAGCGCGTGCTGGTTTTGATTCAATTTTTTGCTTAGGCTCTAAACCTTCAATGGTGTGCACGGGAATATTTTGCGCCGTAAAACGCTCAATGACCTTTACCTGAAACTGCTCACGCACATTGGCAAAGCTAATCGCAATACCATCGCGGCCTGCGCGACCAGTACGGCCAATGCGGTGTACATAATCTTCCGCTTGGCGCGGCAAATCATAGTTAATAACATGGGTGATACCCTGTACGTCAATACCGCGAGCGGCAACGTCAGTAGCTACCAATACACGTAGCCCACCGCGACGCAACGCAGTTAATGTGCGGGTACGTGCGCCTTGTTTCATATCGCCATGCAATGCTGCGGCAGAATGGCCGTGATCAGATAGCGCATTAGCTAAATCATCAGCAGCGCGTTTTGTAGACGTGAAAACAATCGCTTGTTTTAATTCAGCGTCATTCAAAATATGGTCAAGCAGGCGATTTTTATGGCCCATGTCGTCTGCATAATGCAGGCGCTGTTCGATATTGTCGTGACGGGTTTGCGCGGTGTCTACTTCAATACGAATTGGGTCTTGCAACATATTGTTGGCAAGGCGAATAACGGAATGCTCAAACGTGGCCGAGAACAACATAGTTTGGCGTGTGCTTGGCACTTGCGAAACGATGGATTCTAAATCTTCAGAAAAGCCCATGTCCAACATACGGTCGGCTTCGTCAAGCACCAACATTTCAAGACGCGAAAAATCAATACGGCCAGAATTCATCTGATCCAACAAACGGCCAGGTGTAGCCACCATAATATCCACACCGGCTTTAAGCATGCGGTTTTGTAGCGGATAAGGCATGCCACCAACGATGGACATGACTTTAATGCGGCGCAAATTTTTGCCGTAAGTTTCAGCGGCTTTAGTTACCTGCATTGCCAGTTCGCGTGTAGGGGTAAGCACCAATACGCGCGGGCCACGGCCGGCTTCAGCATGCGGAGTAGAAAGCTTATGCAAAGCGGGCAACATAAACGCAGCGGTTTTGCCGCTACCAGTTTGCGAAGACACGAGCACATCGCGGCCCGCTAAAACTTCAGGAATGGCGCGCGCTTGCACGGGGGTGGCGGTTTCGTAACCGGCGGCAGTAACCGCATCAAGAATGGGTTGGGCTAATTCAAGTTCAGCAAATAACATAAAAAATCCTAAAAAATATCCAGCTCTCCCGTTCCGACGGGACAGCTACGCGCTGCTCGCATTTAAAGTGGCGAACAACAAACTATAAAAATGGCACGCCCGCCGTTTTCGGAACGGCATAGCAATAAGCGGATACTTCAGATTTCGAGTACACGCAGACTAAGGTGACACGCCAAACCATCGGCGCACTCCTAGCTCGGTACAAACATTAGCGCTAGAGCTAATGTAGGCACATTCCCAGTAAGTGGGAGAAAGCCAATGAATCAATAAATTACTTCAGATTCAATAGGGGGTGAGTCGATGAACATTTACAACAAAACCGCAACTTAAAATGATTGCTGCGGTGCAACAGATGCGCATATTACGCTAAGTCGGCCAAAAAAGCCCGTACTTTCTTAAAGTATTACATTACATTTGAAAGAAATGGGGGTGGCATAGGTGTCGAGACACTAGTGGCTAATTCGTACCCAATCATGGTGCAGCAGTTTAATGGAGCCCGCATAGCACAACGTTTCAACCAGTCTCGACGTAATCTATCCACCCCTTACGTCGAACATTAGGTTTATTGACAGGTGCTGATAACGGGTGCTATAAAGTGACCATAAAATATTTGAGGTGACCGTTATGCAAACTAAATTTTCGGAAGATGTGATCCCGCTCAAAGACCTCAAAATTAATCCGGGTAAGGTCGTAAATCAGGCAAAAGAAACACGCAGACCCATTTTGCTGACCAGTCGCGGCCGGGGAATAGCGGTGGTACAAGACCTAGAAGGTTACGAAAAAAATCGTGAAGAACTTGCCTTTGTGAAGGCTGTTGCCCAAGGGCTTATGGATATTAAGCAAAATAATACGATGAGCCTAGCGGAGGTAAAAAAAGGTTTGGGCATTAAATAAATGAAAATCAGCGTTTCAAAATCAGCATTTAATGACCTTCAAAGTATTGTTGCTTATTACAGCGATCAAGGTGTTCCAGACATTGGCATTAAATTTTCCAGAGCAATAATTAAGCACATTGAAGTATTGTTAGAACATCCAGATATTGGCAGAGTTGTGCCAGAATTTGAGCAGGAACATATTAGGGAAATAATACATAAACCGTTTCGCGTGGTTTATCAGAGAGATACCAATACAATCAAAGTTATTAGGGTGTGGCGAAGCGAGCGTTTGCTTGTATTGCCAACAGAAACCTAACGTTGTAATCAAGGCGGCGCCCTGAAAATCCTGTTTTTAAGTTTCACGTCCAGTGCGGCTATCTGCAATAATTCGGCTCGAAAGGTAACCAAGCGTGAAAACGCGTTCTACCGAGGTGGACACACAGGAAAACAGAATACGATCTCTCTAAACGGAAGTCTCGCAAAAACCCGTATGCCTCCAAGCCGTGATCGTGGCCGCTGAATTTGGTTATTAAGCGTTCAACTTATATGATGACATTAGGCACACAGAATAGTACTATGCAAGAATGAAACCATTTCGCTGGAATCACGACAAAAATGATGAGCTAAAGGTTGAGCGAGGTATTTCGTTTGAGGAGATGGTTCTGGCTATTGATGCAGATGGATTACTTGATGTTGTACGACACCCTAACAGCGGCAAGTACCCGAACCAACTTGTATTTATTGTCGCACTAGATGGTTATGCGCATCTAGTGCCCTTTGTTGAAGAGCCAGAGTACTATTTTTTGAAAACCATTATTCCTAGCCGCAAAGCCACGCGCGATTACCTGTTGAGGAGAAACGCCAATGAAACGCCCTGATAAATTCGAACAAGACCTGCTGAAAGCTTATGAAGGTGGCGTGTTGAAGTCTATCTCGCCGACCAAAGTAGACCTTGCCAAGTTCAAGGCGGCTGCATCGGCTACGTTCATCAAAGAGCGGCGCGTCAATATTCGGCTGTCATCACCAGATTTGATGGATATACAGGCACGAGCCCTTGAGGAAGGGCTGCCATATCAAACCTTTATCGCAAGTGTCCTGCATAAGTACGTTTCTGGCCGCTTAGTTGAAACGCCTTCACGTCTAACATCGCGATCAAAAAATCGCGTCATTAACAGGAATGCTGTTTAGCGCGAATGTATGGCCATTCATGCGCGACGAGCTTCTTAACTCGTAGTTAGCAGTCACCCCCCCCGTCCTACACTTCATCTCATGACACCAACTGAGCCCAGCACAAAAACCAAAACGAAACAGCCTCCTGTACTTTTTGCGAAGACGCAGGCCGTGATCGCGCAAGCTTCTGCCCTTCTAGGAGGCCCGCTCATCACCTACTGGAATAACCCCAGAGGTTCAATTTGTGGCGCGGATGTACTTGCTTTGTACGAGATATTGGAACACGTCGGGCACCACGACACGATCTACTTATTCTTGAAGTCTGATGGTGGTAGCGGGCAAGTATCGTTGCGCATGGTAAGTCTGTTGCGGCAACATTGCGCTAACCTAGTCGCTTTAGTGCCTCTTGAGTGCGCCTCGGCAGCAACAATGATCACACTTGGAGCCAACCGGATTCTGATGGGCCCTACAGCGTATTTAACTGCAGTTGATACGTCGCTGAATCATGCTTTGTCCCCCGTTGATAGGGATAACGCACGCGTAAGCGTTAGCCTTGATGAACTAAATCGCGTGATACGACTTTGGAGAGCTGAGCAGGCAGAAAGCACGGAAAATCCCTACAAAAATCTGTTTACCTACGTTCACCCCCTTGTGATTGGCGCAGTTGACCGAGCAGAGTCTTTATCTATCATGCTTTGCCGAGAGCTGCTGTCATATCACATTGCTGACGAGGCAAAGGCTCACGAGATTGCCGCAACACTCAACTCTAAATACCCGTCGCACAGCTACCCAATTTTGTTGGCAGAAGCCAAGAAGATCGGGCTAAACGCACAGCCGCTGTCATCGGCAGTAAATGGCCTGCTGCTGCAATTGAATGGCTTGTATAGTGAGATGGGTCAGAAAGCGACTACTGACTTTGACGAGATGCGAGCCCACGGCAACGAGATTCTAAACATAGTCGAGGCCGCGGATCTTCAGGTCTACTTTCAAGATGACAAAGACTGGTTCTATCGAAGCGAGGAGCGCAGATGGATAACCTTGAACGATAATAGTGGTTGGCGGCGAATCAAGCGCAAGGGTGGGAAGATTCTGCGAAGCGTGATGCACGTGGCGTAGCGGGCAGAACGACCTATTACTAAATAATATTTCTTGGTAGTAATCTGCTGGGACTATAGATATAGTTCTGTTATCCCACATAAATTATCTTGGGCTTTTTCAGGAGGAAACATGTTCTGCTCTCAATGTGGTACTGAAAGACAATTCGAAGCACGTTTCTGCCATAAATGCGGTTTTGCATTCCCAGAAAAGACCGCCCAGCCTACAGCGAGGATTGAGCCTCACATCTCTGAGGCCCATGATGAAACCCCGCCTACAGCGAGAACTGGGCTCAGTGATGAAACCCTGCCTGCAGCAAGAACTGAGCCCATTGATGAAACCCCGCCTACAGCAAGAACTGAGCCCCCGATCTCTAAGGCTCCTATCGCTGAGGCAAGTGGTGAAAGTAATAAATTCTTAGGCGGTATTTATCACCCTTGGAGGCGTTTCTTTGCGCGTTGCCTTGATATTTACACACTAGGTTTGCTGTCTCTATTACTAGTTGTATTGGTCGCGAGCATATTGTTTCTAAGTCAGGCCCCGGTGTTTGCCAAAATATTTGATAACCAAATCATCGCTAGTTTTATTGTTCTAATTTGGTGGATTCCACTTGAGGCATTTTTGCTCTCGACAGTAGGCAATACTCCCGCTAAGTGGCTTTTTGGTATATCCATAAAAACGACTGATGGGAGCATTCTCTCATTTGAGGCAGCATTGCACAGGACATTTCTGGTCGCCCTGCAGGGCATGGCATTTGGCATTCCCATAGTGGCGCTCTTCACACACATTTTTGCCTATCGTCGCCTTACCAATACAGGAACAACGCTATGGGATACAACCGTAAATAGTGTTGTTTCTCATAAAACGTGGGGTGCTGGACGGGCAATTATTTGCGTTGTTGCTGTACTTGCTACGTATACTTGTTTAGCCGCTTTAACGATGATGGGCACATAAATTACGTACAACAGTTGATCGCTTGAAAAATTCGGAGACGCTTGTTTTTAGTAGTCAGCATCATCCTCTTGCGCATCAAAGCGCGGCGAGAAGTGTCGTTATAAAAGTAGCGCTGCCGCATTACACGCCGCGTGGATCAGTTGAGTGTGTTGCCCGCGGAAACACTCGGTTCCAAGTCGTAGGTTCAGGTGCCGTTGTACGATGCCGGTATAAAAGTTATAGTGCGGTTAAGTAAAATAAAACACCTTAGGGCTGCAAACATGGACGAAACCGAAGAGTCAACCATTCCCAGAAGCGAGAGCAGGGCTGCGCGTTTGCTCCTAGGCGCAGCTGCTGGGTTCTTTGGTGTACTCATTTTCATCATAACACCTGGCTCCCCGTCACCAGTCAGTTTAGCAATGTTTGGCATGTTTTGCATTGTTATCGCATTGGCCTGCGCAACGCGAGGTCGCGTGCGCCAGTTTCTTGGCAGCGTCATTGCCAGTGTGGTGTTCGGGTTGGCTCTATGGTATTTGTGGGTGACGGGAGTCGGCGGCCCCGTAACCACCGATCGCCCTATCCTGCTATCGCTTCTATCGCTCCTCAGCGCCATGCCGTTCTTCGTTTGTTTCGGCTTGCCGAGCGCCGCATATGTCGTTTCAGCCCGGTTCGGCTTCGCGCGGCAGCCTCAACCAGTTGCCGCTAATTGCCAACGATAAGCGGCACAACAACCGCCGTTGGTCATCATCTACGGGAGTGTGAATGGGACTACTCGATCTCTTCAAAATGGGCAAGATTCTCGTTGGCACGGCCAAGGCGGTTCGAGAGCAGCGAACGCTTGGGCGAGACATTGCCAGCCTTCCTATGGCCGAGTTTGTCGCCGAATGCGTTCAGAACCTGAACCAGTCTGCTGGCAATTGGGAAGGGCGGGCCAGGCCGCCCAGCGCCCAAGCTGCTTTGCTTGCGAGCGAGAAAAAGCTGCCGGCGGAACTGCAAGAGTTCTACTTGCACTGTGATGGCTTTGAGGCAATCCACGGAGAGTTTCCAGCCGCAATTTTTCCTGTCGGGGAGTTGCGGCTAGGTGCAGACTACCAGCCTACGCTGAGCGCACGCCTTTCTAGTTTTTGGGCTGAGCATGGGAATGACTCGGAGAAACCTGATTTGCTCTCAATCCTTCCGCCAGACAGCTTAGCCGCCCTCGCAACGAACTCTGCTGATTGCTACTTGCGCCCGTCGCTTCTGGAGATGGCAATCCCTCTTTGTAAGCCCGATGGGGACCGTTTCGTCGTAATCCTCTTGGCAGACGCCGGTCGGAACCTACCGGCAGGCACAGTCCTCGACGTCGAAGGCGGATCCGCAACCCGCTACCCTGGCTTCAAGGCGTGGCTGGGCTCATATGCGTCACTATTTGGTTCCATTAGCCAGCGTTTCGGTAAGCTCGAACGTTAGGCTGCACATGGTTACCGTATCTCGTTTGCGGATCGCCCTTATCGCCGCACTGGTCGTCGCGGTGGGTATTGTGTTGCTGCGGTTCTTCGCACCCATGTTCTTTCGACCGCTATGGACGGCTGTGGGAATCTTGCTCGCCTGCTTTGTGGCATACTCGGGGATGAAGCAGCACCTGTTGCGCTCGGCTATGCTTTTGGTCGCAATGATGCTTTACCCATTCGGGATTGCTTTTCTTGTTTCGTTTGCTCCCTTTGGTTGGTCATGGTCGGGCGTTGCAATAATTGTGTCAGTCGCATTGGTTTTGGCTGCGAGTGCGTTGCTTGTTCTACGTCAGCCGAAGTTTGTTGTGGTTGCGTTCTTGCTATGGCAACTCATGCTCGCGGTGCCATTTGATGTGACGTTCAAGGCAGTATCGGACGGGCCAAAAGTACTCCCCTTGGCTATGGGTTTGTTAAGCGCAGAAGGTCACGCTGCCGCTGAGCGCGGCGAGTTTGTTTCGGGCGGTTGTATCGTCAGCGGCCTAGAGCCGGAGTGGGTCTTGGCGTGGTGAGACCTAGCCTCTTGCACTCACGTGTGTAGCGCACTCACTCCCAATCAGTGACGACGTAGAAACCTTGAAATACCAATCAAAACAGGCTTCTCCAGATGATTCTAGCGCTCAACTGCCGTTTCTAGGATAATGTATTACTTAACGTTGCGCGTCGAGCTTGAATCTGCCCTTTTAAATTTGTCCATATGCCCAACCTAGCTGAACAAATTCGCGAAGCATTGACCATGTTCGCGCTCGCTGAAACCAAACCGGCCTTGATTGGCGGCTTGGCGGTGGTTGCGCATCAGGTTGTGCGCGCCACGCAGGATGTGGATTTTCTGTTGGAAGCAGAAGCGGCGGACAAAGTGCATGAGGCGTTGCTGAAATTGGGCTACCAGTGTCTTTACCGCAGTGAAGATGCCGCCAATTATGTGCGCAGCACAGAGGGGCTAGACTTGCTTTACGCGCATCGCCCGCTTGCGCGTCTCCTGTTGAGCCAAGCAGTAGAGCGCGATACCCCAATGGGTTGCTTGCGTGTTGTTAGCGTCGAAGGGCTGATAGCCTTCAAGTTGCAAGGCTACGTGAACGATGCAGCGCGAATGCGCGACTTCGATGACATGAAAGCGCTCGTGCAAATACACCGCGCATCGCTCGATATGGTTCAATTGCGGGAATACTTCGCCCTATTCAATCAGCAGGAATTACTCAATGAACTCTTCACTTAACACGTCCCTTAATGCATCCTTTAACACGTTGCCTGATTTGGTGACTAAAAGCCCATCCGGCTTAAGCGCCCCTGTTTCTGCAACGGGTTCGGGCGTCGTGTTGGTGCGCGAAGCAGGGGTATCTTTTCGGCCGCCGCTGGGCAAAGTTGACCCCTTCGTCGAGTGGTTGAGTCTGATGGAAGTCGTGCAAATACTGTGCCCGGTTTGGCCTGCGCGTAGCAGGTCTCTGCCGAGCAAGGAATGGAAATGGAAGCTTTGATGAGGTTTGCAGCTAAGTAGACAGGTAGCTAGTTTTAAATGCATCGCGGTTGTAATCTGCTGGGATAGTGGATACAGTTCTGTTATGCAAAATAAAACACGTTAGGCGTCGCAAAGCCACTTTTCCTCTTTCCCTGCTGAAAGGAAGATCATGCCAACCCAACTTGCTCGACCCAAGGATAGCCCATGGAAGCTGAAGACTCCTCCTGGCACGTCCGAGTATACAATGCACACAGACGAGAAAGACGGGAAGAAGATACTCGTCTGCACCGTGGGAAGTACTGTCTTGCATTACGACGCCAGATGCATTGATGACTTGCATGCTATGCTTAAGAAGATGGGCGATTGGGTCGAACTCGGCGGAGCCGATGAGCAGAAGCCAGCCAAGGAAGGCACCATTGAAAGCTGGGGCCGTTCGGAGACCAATCCTGTTGGCGGCTGGTATGGCCTGAAGAAAGGTCTGCGCGGGCGCTTTGGCGTCTACGTCCCGCCATTGATGGAAGAGCTCGGTCTCTGCGAACTTGAGCACAACCCCAAGAACAACAGAATGCGTGCCAAGTGAGCCGAGCGACGCGTAACCTCTCGCTTAACCGGAGCGGCAACGGCAGGCGGTCAAGCCTAGGCTGGCGAAAATGTACCATGTACCTTAGGCTCACGCCTGAGGGTCTCCCGTCGTCGCCCGGTTAGCTCGAGGCTATCCCGAATTTTGTGTTTTTAGTTTTTGCTAGGCGGGGTTAAACTGCTTTTCAAAGTGGATCATCAACTGACTTATTGCTTGTTTCCAGTTTTGGATTGGCATTGTCCAGCGCTGGGCAATATTGCGTAAGCC